>JALSTK010000150.1 GCA_026983775.1 Calditrichia bacterium | reverse complement strand
GAGATGAAATTAAACGCCTCAAAAAAAGCCGGAATATAACACACTCCGGTTCCAAAAAACTATCCTAAAATCTTCTTTGCCGTCTCTTCCTTCTGTTGCTGAAAAAACAGGATGGCCAGGCGGTATTTCTTTACTTTCTCACCGTTTTCTACCGGAATAAGCAGTTCCAATTCGTCCTGATAATCGTGCCAGTCGATCAAGGCGGCTTCTGAGGGCCGGAGCCCCCCGAAAGCTTCCTCAAAGGAGGTATAAAAGGTAATATGCCTCAGTTCCGGATACTTGTTCCGAACAAGTTCTTCGGGTAGGTAAGTTCGAACCGGCAGATCCTGCAGATTTGCATTTTCAATAAATCCTTTTCGGAAAGAAACCAAAGTGTATCCTTCTTTTTCGATACATTGCTTTTTTATGGAGGGGGATAGTTCGGATTTTTTTGCAAACCGACCGATAACCACACCGTCTACATGACCTTCCCGTAAATAGTAAAGGGCCTCTGCCGCACTGCCGAAAGGGTAGAGATCGATGGATTTTTCTTTTTGTTTTAGATGTATGGCATGATCTGCCATGGTGGGACAGAACCCCAGTTTAAATTCCATAGTCGAATTCCTTACAATATGGTTTCCTCTTACCGTTCCAGTTAAAGGGTTTTTCCGAGACTGAACCCGGCCTGTACGGCATCGATTATTTTACCAACTTTGCCGGCGTCACCGATCTGATACGTTTCATACTGCTTTTTAAGTTCGAGATAGAGATTCGTATCCGGATGACCTCCGAACGCAGAGATGAACAAATCCATGGGTATACTTTTACTTTTGCCGTTATTACCAACGCGGACTGCACCCTTTTGAATTTCCCGCACCGGGGCATGGGTCATATATTTTACCCCTTGTTCTTGCAGTTCCCGCAATAAATAATCCCGACTGATAGGTTCCATGCCTACGGCAATTTCCGGCAACATTTCCACAATGGTCACCTCATTACCGTGTTTACGGAGATGGAGAGCGGTTTCACAACCGACCAATCCGCCGCCTCCGACTACAATTTGCTTACCGCTGATATCAGGATGATCGTTAAGTACTTCCTGAAACGAAAGAACCGACTCCTGCTCAATGCCCGTGATAGGAGGCGCCGTATAATCGGCTCCCGTACTGACGATAACTACTTCGGGATGGAATCGGTTTACCGAATCGAGAGTGGCCTTCTTATTCAGTTCAATCGATATTTGCAGGGTTTTGAGCATATAATCATAATATTCGATCAACCAGCTAATCTTTTCTTTTCCGGGTGGAACGGCTCCTGATTTAAGAGCCCCGCCGATATAATTTTCTTTTTCCCAGAGGGTCACTTGATGGCCGCGTTTACCCAAAGTTACAGCCGCTTCCAATCCGGCCGGTCCGGCACCGATAATTAAAATATTTTTTGCCTTGAGAACAGGATACAATATCTCGTCTGCTTCGAGACGGCCCAAAGCGGGATTAACGCCGCAGCGTAAGGCCGTACCTTCTTCATGACGGGCTTTAATGCACTCGCTGCAACCGATACAGCGTTTTATTTCCTTGCTTCGACCCAGTTCAGCCTTTAGCGGCCAATCCGGATCGGCAATCAAAGTGCGTCCCAGGCCGATTAAATCGGCACCTTGAGTGGTAAGTATATTTTCAGCCCGTTCCGGATTGCGAATCATACCGACCGCAATAACCGGTATTGTAAGACCCGCTTTTTTAAGCGCCTCGGCCATATAGCCCCGCCAGTTTTCCGGATATGGCATGGGTTCCAGTCGTTTCTCCTTGGCACCGAAGCCCACATCAGCATGAACGGCAGCATATCCCATCTCTTCATAAGCCCTAGCAATGCGCACGCCCTCCTCAATGGAAATTCCGCCCTCTGCGAAATCTACCACACCGATCCGGGCCGTAACCGGGTAGGATACACCGCATAATTCTTTGATTTTATCGATGATGAGTTTACTGAAACGCAGCCGGTTTTCAAACGATCCGCCGAACCGATCGGTACGTTTGTTGGTGAGCGGTGACAAAAACTGATCGACTAACAGACCGTGAGCCGCTTCAATCTCTACACCGTCGAAATGGGCCTTTTGGGCACGTAGGGCGGCTTCGGCAAAAATATCAGCCATATCGTCTATTTCATCCACAGTCATTTCATGGGGAAGAACTCCATCCGGTCTCAGAGGAACCGGCGAAGGAGCCATCGGCGTCTTATTATGGGATAAGGGTAAACTGGAAAATAGTCCGGGATGGGTTAATTCCATGAAGGCTACGCTTCCGTATTTATGGATGTCGTAAGCAACCCGACTTAAGCCGGGAATAAAGGAGTCGTCATCTATACGAGGCTGAGTCGCGCCGTGTCTGGCATCGGGGAATTGAATACACATGTTCTCCAGGGTAACCATGGCAGCGCCTCCTCTGGCTCTGCGTGCATAATGATAGATGAATTCCGGGGTGACTTCCCCGGAAACCGACGCAAAATTGGTTGAGATCGGAGGAAAGACGATTCGATTCTTAAACAGCAAATTCCCAACTTTTAAAGGGGAAAAAAGATTTGGATACTTCATGCATTAACTCCTTTTATTTCAGTTAGATGAGCCGCTCCTAATCGGATAATTTTTTTCACATGTTCATCGGCAATCGCGTATCGATAAAATTGACGATCTCTGGTCACCTTTACTAATCCTGCGTTCTTTAGAATGCGTAACTGTTGAGATACCGTAGGCTGATTGAAATTTAGGTTCTGGGCTATAAAGTTGACGCATTTCGAATCGTTTTCAGCCGAAAGCAGGAAAAGGATGATCCGCAAACGAGTCGGATCGGAAAATACATAAAAGAAACGGGCCATTTCCTGTAAATCGTTATCACTTAAATTGTAATCGATCATATTGCTACCTTTTATTATATTCGTGTATGCGAATATAATGATATATGAATATACGGTCAAGCCCTTTTTATAAAAAGAAGGGTAAAGGGTGAAATTTTCTTGACTCTAAACTATCAGAATGAATAAGTTACCGGATCTAAGAGCACAGAACAGCAAATTCACATTCGGATCGGCCCATGAGGAAACAAGAAGATCAGTCTCAAAACGGATTCAAATCAATTTTAAAATCATATCGTAAGTACCGCTTAAAAAAATATGGTACGATTTTAAGCGAGATCCTTGCCTATTACGGTGATCTTTCGGATATACATGGTAAGCGAATTCTGGAATTGGGTCCCGGGCGGCATCTGAATCTGCTACGATTTTTTAAAAACGAGACGAATGCCAAAATAGTTTTCGGAGTCGGAAAATCTTTTATCTGGCCCTGGATGAAATCCGAATACCGCTCCCTGGTACATGATAGTTATATACTGAATTTTTTAAAAAGTCAGGGCAGTAAGAAATACGATCTTATTTATTCCCGCTATGTGATGGAAGAACATAGCATCGACCCCATCATCCTGTTGCGAAGCAAGATATATTGGCGCTATTTAAAAGAGAACCGTCTCGCTAATCCGGATCGCTATTTTCCATCCTCGATTCCCAATATGCAGGCTATTTTTGCAGAAGCCTACAAGCATTTGAGTCCCGGAGGTATCCTCATTTCCGAGATTGCCAAGATGAAGAATTCTGCGTTGGATGACGCCTTTCTGGAAGCATTTCACTGGCGTTCTTTGAAAAAGCGTAAAATCGGCCGCCTTTCACAGGTCGTGAGCGGAGTGAAGCGCTAAAACATCCGATTGCATGCGTTCCGGCAAGGCCCGACTGTTTGGATAATTTGCTGAAAAAGCGTATATTTCATTGACTTTACTGCTTAGAACAAAGGAACAAAAAATGCATATTATACAGGTAAATGATATAAAAATCGGTGAGGGGAATCCCCTGGTTTTAATTGCCGGGCCTTGTGTCATTGAAAGTGAAGAGATAGCCTTCAGAACCGCGGAACAGATCCAAACCATCGCCGATCGTTTGAATATGCCGCTCATCTATAAGTCATCCTATTTAAAAGACAATCGCTCTTCAGCAACCTCTTACCAGGGGCCCGGCCTGGAAAAAGGCTTGCGTATTCTGCAAAAGGTGAAGGAACGGTTCGGACTTCCCGTTCTTTCGGATATTCATGATCAGCATGATGCCCCGGCTTGTGCGGAAGTGCTCGATGTTATTCAGATTCCGGCCTTTTTGTCCATGCAGACTTCTTTGCTACTGGCCGTGGCCAGAACCGGTAAGGTTATTAATGTCAAAAAAGGTCAGTTTTTGGCCGCCGAAGATATGCAGAATGCGATCAATAAAATCAACGGTGAAGGGAACCGGCAAATTTTGCTTACCGAGCGGGGATCTTTTTTCGGCTATCATAATTTAATCATGGACATGCGTAATCTTAAAATCATGCGTGACCTTGGATATCCGGTGGTATTGGATCCCACCCATGCCATTCGTAAATATGGAGTCAGCAGTAGTGATCGTCGCGGCGGGGCCAAGGAATTTATTTTCAGTCTAACCCGGGCCGGTGTTGCGGCAGGAGTCGATGCCCTGTTCATCGAATCCCATCCCGATTGCGACAGCGCTCTGTGTGATGCGGCCAGCATGCTGCCTTTACAGAAACTGGAAGAATTGCTCCGGCAGGCCAAGGCCATTGATGAATTAATCAAACCACATCTCCCTTATGATGAAAGTGGTATCTATGATTACAGGGAATATAAGTCAAACCTGAACAGGCTATAATGAGCGAACAAAAACTCAGCTGGAAATTCCCGGGTTTTTACTGGACGGCCAATGTCATCGAACTGTTTGAGCGGGCCGCCTATTACGGTATGTTTATCGCCCTGACTCTTTTTCTCACCAGAAATGTGGGCTTTACCGATATTGAAACGGGATGGGTAACCGCTCTTTTTGCCTCCTTTTTGTATTTGGCACCCACCTTTACAGGTGCTATTGCCGATAAAATCGGTTTTCGGCCGGCTCTTATTTTAGCCTTCGCCTTGCTGACGGCCGGCTATTTTTTTCTGGGATTTATTCCCACCAAATTAGTAGCCGTCCTTTCTCTTTTTACCGTAATGATCGGCGGATCCTTTGTAAAACCCATCATAAGTGGTACCGTAGCCAAAGCCTCGGATGAACGGCATCGGGCCAGAGCCTTTTCTATTTTTTATATGATGGTTAATATCGGTGCGTTTACCGGAAAGACGATTGCCAAGCCTTTACGAACCGATTTGGGTCTGGAATATATCAATTTTTACGCGGCTGTGGTGGCCTTTTTGGCCATGTGGATTGTCATCTTCTTTTATAAAAAGGTCGATACCACCGGTAAGGGCAAGAGTTTACAGGAATCTGTTAACGGTCTGCTCACCGTGTTAAAAAATTTCCGTTTCATGGCTCTGATCTTAATTGTAGCGGGATTCTGGGCCATCCAGGGACAACTCTATGCCACCATGCCCAAATACACGCTTCGCCTGGTCGGAGAGAGCGCAGCGCCGGAGTGGCTGGCCAATATTAATCCCCTTGTCGTAGTCTTACTTGTCGTGCCTATCACGCATCTGGTGCGTAAAATCCAACCGGTTAATTCCATCGGCATCGGGCTTTTGATTATTCCTGTTTCGGCTTTAACCGTATCTCTCAGTCCCGTATTACAGGCTGTTACCGGCAATTCGGTTAACTTCGGATGGTTCCAGCTCCATCCCATTACGGTTGCCCTGATCGTCGGTATTGCCCTGCAAGGGCTTGCCGAAAGTTTTCTTTCACCCCGATTTTTGGAATTTGCTTCCAAACAGGCCCCCAGAGGGGAAGAGGGCTTGTACATGGGATATTCCCATCTAACTACTTTCTTTGCCTGGTTGTTCGGGTTCAGTTCCAGTGGATATTTGTTGGATAAGTATTGCCCGAATCCTAAAGACCTTTTACCGGGACAGGCAGCCCATGCTTATGATCATGCTCATTATATCTGGTATTTTTTTGCCTTGGTCGGTTTAATCGCCTTCATAGCCTTGTTGGTGTTTAAGTATGTAACCTCCCGTATAGATCGTAAAAATATGAATAAAACAAAACTACAGGATAGATAATGAAATCTAAGCTGCAAAAGATTAAAATGCTTCTCATGGACGTGGACGGCGTACTCACGGACGGAGGAATTATTTATAGTTCAGCCGGTGAAGAATTGAAAATATTTAATGTTCAGGATGGCATGGGTATTACTTTAGCCGCAATGGGCGGATTAAAAACGGGTCTCATTACCGGCCGTACATCCGATGTAGTACAACGAAGGGCAAAAGAATTAAAATTTGACGTGATTTCGCAGGGAAATTTTCATAAACTTACAGAGTACGAACGAATCAGGGATGAATTTCATCTTCAGGATGATGAGATTGCTTATATCGGGGATGATATTCTGGATATGAGCATTCTAAAACGCGTCGGGTTCAGTGTCGCGGTAGCCAATGCCAGAGACGAAGTGAAAGCGATTTGTGATTATATCACGATTTCGAGAGGCGGCCAGGGTGCAGTTCGCGAAGTAGTGGATAAATTATTAAAGCACCAGGATAAATTTTTTAAACTATTGGATGAGCTACAGGTACAATAAGTTATGGATAAACGATCCGCGGTTTATATTTTCATTCATCTTTTAATGATATCTTCGCCGGGCAAAGCTCAGATGCGGGTTGTTGTTGCCGATTTTAAAAACGAGTCGGATCAGATTTTTTTAGATTCCTGGGAACGTAAGGTACCGGATTTACTGCGCAACGCTCTGTCTCAATTTCCGGAGATTACCATTCTGGAGCGCCATGCGGTTTTCAAAGAACAGGAACTGGCTCTGGCCGGTTTTGTGAATGACAGTGCCCTGGTCAAGCAGGTCGGAAATCTGGCCGGTGCGGACGTAATTCTGAGCGGTTCCATCTATAAAAACGGAAATGCAATTCGTATTGATGCCAATATCATTCGTGTCAAAACAACGACCGTGAAAACCGAACGGGTGCAAAGTCCGGATAGCCGTCATTTAAATACGATGATTAACCTGCTGGCGAATAATATACGGTTTCGATTAAGCGCGGCCGGGAAATATATAGAGCGGTTAAAGACGACCCGTTACCCGGTCGGCTATTTTCTGGCGGCTTCCGTCGGCTTTACGGCTGCTACGATCCTGACCAACAGGGCCTATCATGACAATCTCGATAAATATCATAAAACCGCCTCTCTGGCAGAGTTCGACCGTTATTACGATAAGGCCAATAATGCTCATAGACTGACCCTTATCATGGGCACCTTAGCGGGTGGATCCTTATTCGGAACGGTATTTTTCTGGATAAAAAACAAATTGGCCCGTGATATTATCTCTGTTCATTCCCATCAAAAATCGATTGCTCCGGGAGTCAGCTATCTGCCCGGGAAAGGAGCCTGTTTGAGTGTACAGATTCGTTTCTAAATTGATGTTGGTCGGCAGCATTGCCTTGCTATGGTCCTGCACTGATATTCCACGCGACAACCTGCTTGATCCAAAGAATGCGGATGGGTACCGGGAACCTGTGGTACTGATTGAAGCGTTTGTCAATAGCGTGCATCCGGCGGCATACAATAAGTGGGCCCTGGCCAGCCTGGATAAAATTAAAGCCTCCTTCGGTGAAAAGGTAGTGCTTGCAGAATATCATCGTGATTTGGATGACTATGATGATCCCTACAACACAGCTGAAAGCAGTCAGCAATTTAGCAATTTACAGGATAACTATGTAAATGCCGACCCGGTAATTCCAAAGGGTGTACCGGATATATTTGTAAACGGAGCGGACCATCGGGTCAGCGGAGCATCGAGCCCGGAATCGGTTACCAATCAACTTACACCGATCCTTACCGATCTACTTAAAGAAAAAAATTACTATTCCATCGAACCTTATGCCGCTTTCACCGCTTCAAACACGATTACCGCTACCTGCAAGATAGCCCGACTGGGCAACAGTACGGTTCTTAATCTGAATATGCGTTTAATTTTAATTAAAGATTATGGCGAAGCATACGCACATTATGTGGTTCTTCGAAGCATTTTACCAAAAGTAATCGGTACTCTTGAAAAGGGGAAGTATAAAACGATTCAGTTTGATCCTGTTCAGGTCTCAATCCTTCCCAATGCGGTTATCTTTGTCTTAGGCGATGCATCCGGGGTACACATTTTACAATCGGTTCGGGAGGAATTGTAAAATGAGTTTCAGGAATAGCTTAATTTTTTCAGCCTGTATGGTTACGATTTGGTCCTGTAATAGCGTTCAGGATTTATTTAAAGATACCTACCCCCATCTGGATGAACAGGGAATCATGGTTTCCGCAGATCGGGTTGCGCCGAGAGATACGGTGATTGCTTCGATCTCGCCACAAATC
>JALSTK010000149.1 GCA_026983775.1 Calditrichia bacterium | reverse complement strand
CAGAGCTTTTTTTGTCAGAGTGCTGAAAACAGGCCTCCAGGGTAAAAAGATCCGGGATTGTCAAACATTTCATATAAAAATGAACGACCGATTTTTTTCCTTTTCCAAAAAGGGGAAAAAAGGGGTTCTATGTCATTTTGTGTGGGTAGGATTCCGTCAGGTAAAATAAATATCCGAGCGGATAGCCGTATTACTTTTTCAAATGCCCTCGTTTTTTAATGAATCAATCATTTTAACCGGCTCGGATAGTCCCACGATATTTCCGTCCATTTGATGTATCAATTTCCCCCATGCTAAGAGAGGGGAAAGAGGGGTGAGTTGTTTTTCGTCCATTCAACTCGAATCGGGTGTATTTACATCCGAGATGTGTCTATCATAAATAAATTAGCTCTACCGGGATTCTTGCGGATAAACGCCGCATCCTTAAATCATCACGAAGTGATGCAATATGAGTAGCCACACCCGTTAGCCGCCGGGCAGGAGCGAAGCCTGTGGGCAAGATGTAACCGAATAGGGTTACCGCAAAGCGGTAAAATAAACCAGGCCTTTCAATGTATACGGTCTCCTATTTCGTTAGAATTCTCTGTGTTCCAAATTCGACGCCTTCAGCGTCGCACTCTCTTTTTCTACTTTACCACAGGCTCCGCCTGTGGTTACTCATATTCGTATCCTTCGGATACTATTGTCCTTAAATACAAGATGAACGAAACCATAAAAAATTGTTTCATTCCTTTTATCGGTCTTCAGTTAATATACGGCTTCACAAGAAACCCGATAGAGCCAGGTAAGGATTTATTTACAGTCCATGATGTCCGCATATTTTTCATTCGTTTAGCCTTGAATGAAAAGAATATCTGTTACCGTTCCCGATTCTTTTTTAGGTAGATAAGTAAATCCCGCTTTTTCGCCATTAAAAATGGATAACCCATACAGATCGACATAGAACCAAAAAAGGTTAAGGTGGCGGTTTATTTAAGAAGAGAGCAAAGATTATTTTTTACCCGGATTTGAATTGAGAGCGGTAGCAACTTCGTTAATCCGATCGATTAGAAAATCCGCTTTTTTTAAACGATGGTCGGTTATATAAGGATTCTTCAGCGCTGCGCAGAGGACACCGGCTGCCTTGGCGCTTTCGACTCCGGCCTCGGAATCCTCGATGGCCAGGGCCTGCTCCGGGGGACAGCCAAGCCGTTGCAAAGTTAAACGATAAATTTGGCTATCCGGTTTTCTATGTTCCACTTCATCTCCACTGACGACCACATTTAGATAGGGTTTTAGATCGAATCCGTTTTCTTTCAGGTTTTGAAGAATAGCCTGAATCTGGTTACGGTCTGAAGAAGAAGCCAACGCCAGCTGTAGCCCTTTCTTCCGGCAAACTTCGGTTAATTCCCTGATTCCGGGTAAGGGATGCAGGGCAGTGGCTCTTAAAATATCAAGGTACATCCGATCCCGTTTTTCCACACATTCTTCGATATCCAATTGACTGTCGGGAAAGAAATCGCGGTTAATACGCCGCACATTATCATCAATGGAAAATCCTACAAATCCGTTTACATATTCCGCTTCATAGTCTACCCCCATTTCGTCCAGAAGTTCGCAAAATGCCCTGATATGTATCGGTTCCGTATCGACCAAAACGCCGTCCATATCGAGAATAACGGCCTGTACAGCTGAAAGTGAATGTTTCAATGCTTTTCCTGTCTTTGCTTTATTGGACCGAAGCTATCTTTCCGGAAAAACCGAAGGCGCAGGTAGATAGGTGGCTCCGCCTTCGG
>JALSTK010000148.1 GCA_026983775.1 Calditrichia bacterium | reverse complement strand
AACCGCAACTGGTTATGGAAATGGTTGATACACCGAAAAGCAAGATGAGAAAGATTCTTAAACTTTTCATACAATGGCCTCCTGGATTAGATTGGATAATAGAATTATTGTGAGCAAGCTAACAAAAATCATTAAAATTGTCAAGAAATATTTGTTTTATCATCTATCTTTAATCCTTTTTTAAATCAGCCTTATTTTCAACTCTGCCAACTGCTTAGACGAAACGACGGACGGTGCTTCATCCATTAAAGAGTAAGCCGAAGCCGTTTTGGGAAAGGCGATCACATCACGGATGGAATCGGCTCCTACCATAAACATGACCAGACGATCCAGACCGAAGGCAATACCCCCATGAGGCGGTGCACCGTATTCCAGCGCCCGCATTAGAAAACCAAATTTATTCTCGGCCTCCTCGGAGCTGATCTTTAGGGCAGAAAACATCTTTTCCTGTAATTCTTTTGTATGGATGCGGATGCTGCCGCCGGCAATTTCATTCCCATTGAGTACCAAATCATAGGCACGGGCCAGGGCTTGTTCGGGATGGTTCTGTAGTTTATCTATATCCTGCGCTTTGGGACTCGTAAAGGGATGATGTCTGGCTACATAACGGTTTTCGTCTTCATTGAATTCAAGGAGAGGAAAATCCGTAATCCACAGAAACTCATATCTGTTTCGATCGATTAACTGCAGCTGCTCCGCAATTTCCAGCCGCAATTGTCCCAATACGGGATAGGTGATATTCTGGTCATCGGCCACAAGGAGGACCAGATCATTTTCCCGGAATTCAAGTTCTTCCTTTAACCTTTGCGCTTCTTTTTCCGTGATAAATTTTGCAATCCCGGCCGTAAGTGATCCTTGCTGAAATTTAAAATAAGCTAATCCTTTGGCACCCAGCTCCTTAGACCGGGCAATCAACCGGTCGATTTTTTTCCGACTCAATGCCCCCCCGTTACGAACCACAACGGCCCCAATTCTGCCTTGCGGTTTTTGTAGCACCGTATGAAATACCTGAAAATCGGATTCATTAAAGACCGTATTCAGCGTTTTAATTTCCATTCCGAAGCGTAAATCGGGTTTATCCGTACCATAGCGCTCAAAGGCCTGTTGAAAGGTCATCCTCGGTACAGGCTGAGGAATTTCATAATCCACCACTTCCCTGAAAAGCGAGAGGATCAAACCGTCGGCTGTTTCCATTACATCTTCCTCATCCACGAAAGACATTTCCACATCAATTTGCGTGAATTCCGGTTGCCGGTCTTTACGTAAATCTTCATCCCGGAAACATTTGACGATCTGAAAATATTTATCGAATCCTGAGATCATCAATAATTGTTTATAGGTTTGCGGTGATTGGGGTAAAGCATAAAACTTGCCGGGATGATTCCTGCTGGGTACCAGAAAATCCCGCGCTCCTTCCGGAGTGCTTTTCATCAGCATCGGGGTTTCAATTTCCAAAAAATCATGCTTATGAAAATATTTTCTTACCGTTTTATATACTTTGCTGCGTAATATTATATTCCTTTGCAGGCCCGGACGGCGTAAATCCAGATAGCGGTATGTCAGACGCAATTCTTCATTAAGATCGATTTCATCTCGTATTTCAAAAGGAGTGGTTTTGGCTTTATTGAGTATTTCAATCTGAGCGGCACTGATTTCAATTTGGCCGGTTTTCATATCTTTGTTCAGCGCATCATCCGGTCTGGCGGAAACCATACCTGTTACCGAGACGACATCCTCCGCCCGGAGTCCTTTGGCTAAATTATAAACCGGTGTGTTCTCAGGATTGAACACAACCTGGGTCATGCCATAGCGATCCCTTAAATCAATGAAAATGAGACCACCCAGATTGCGTCTCTTATTCACCCATCCGTTCAGAACGACTTTTTGGCCGATATGTTGTGAATTTAATTCTCCACATGTTTTGGTACGTTTAAGCAATATTGGATCTCCGGTTAGTAAATTGGGGCACAATTTAAAAATTTAAAGAAAGTATTCCAAACAAAAAAAGCCGCTCCGGGCGGCTTTCTTGAGAGATTTTATTCATAGTATATTTTTAACTGCTGAAAATAAATTTTTGTCTAAAGGTGACATCCCCCTCTTTAGGATTGATGGGCGCAAAGCGCCAACTGCGGATACGGCTTTTCACACACGCTTCGATTTTTCTGTTTCTGAGGGTTGAATTTCCAAAACGTATCCTGGAAACACGGCCATTGGCGCGAATGGTAAAGATAACGGTTAAACTTCCCTTTAGATTGGGATTAAGACGGGCTTCCTTTTTATAGCAACTCATAATAGCGTCGGTATGCGTATTGATGATTCTTCCAATCGCTTCCGCCGAACGGGAGGTTTGTTTTGAAGCACGACCGCTCACATTACCCTTGGTAAATTTGATCGTAAAATTTCCGCGTCTGGCAACAGTGGCCGAACCGGTAGGACCAATACCCCCTTCAATCAAATCGTCAATACCGGCTTCACCTGCTCCGGTCCCGCCGCCTAACTTACGGGCACCCAATTGCGACCTGCGACTGGAAGCAGAGGCGCTTTGTAAGCCACCGACACCGTTCAGGACCTGATCCAAATTGCCCATACCTCCGGTTTTACCTTGTTCACCGAGTGCATCGTAGACTGCCTCCCCGGTGCCGCCACCGCCACTTGCCGAAAGTTCAGCAAGAACCCCTGTACCGGCTACCGCCTGCTCCATAGAGGCCCGTTGTCTGGCTCTGGACGCAGCCCTTGCCCTGGCAGCTGAACGGCGTTCTGCAGCAGACTGGCCCCGCACCTCGGCTCGCTTTCCCTGATCCCTTTGCGCCCGCTGATCCGTCTGAGGCTTTTGTTCCTGGGCAGTCGTTTCCAAACCGGTTCCCTGCTCTTCTTTGGCAGGAGGTGTTTCGGTGATGATTTCAGCCTGATAAAATTTCTGGATATATTTCTGTCTTATCTGGCTTTCCAATTGTTCTTTGGAGTATTTAACATTAGCCAGATAAATGACGATTCCATAGACAACGATAAACGATGTAATGAGGATAAGGTAGTACCTCTTATCCGCCGTTTCCCAGAAATTCCTCTCGAACTCCTTGGGAAAAGCACGGAGCCTGTATTTACCGCCATCGGTAGCTTTTTTAGTTTGTTGTGCACTTGGCATATTTCTATACTCTTTTTTTAATTGCAGATTTTAACTTTTTTAGCCTTTTTTAATCGTTAAAAGTCGCATCTTGTAAAAATCGGATTTACTACAGGTGAACATAACTTTAAAAAGTAATTCAAAGGGTATTTTTTCATCACCTTCTATGATGATCTCATGGTTAAACACTTTACCTACCTCTACTTCAAGATCGCGTTCTTGCTTGGCATAGTCCGAAAGTTTCATGGCCAGAGCGGGAATCAACATCTGATCTTTTGGAATTTCATTGGTTGAAATAAGAGGCTCATCATTTACCAGTAATGCATCTTTGGCAATCGATACGCTAACCTGCTTTTTGGCTTTTTCCGCAGCCGTGGAGACAGGGAGCCGCAATTGCTGAGAAGGTGTTACCAATGCCCCCTCGGTAGAAAATGATTTTAACAGGAAGAGCAAAATGATGGTCATCATGTCCATCATTGAGTTCATATTCAGCGTACCCTCTTCTTTACCGAGGTTCCTCTTTGATTTAGATGGTTTAAAAGCCATGGAATAGTTACCCCATCTTCATTTTTAGTCCATTATTTTACTGAAATTGATTTCCGGGAAGAGCGGTTTAACGTTCCCTTCGGCGTCTTTATAAGTTTGCAGATTATCCATCACGTCGATGATTGTTTGATAGGGAATATCAGCCGAGGCGGTAATCACCGCCCTGTTTTCATCTACAAAACCTTTACCCAGAACCTTTTTCTTTAGTTCAATTAATTTTTCACGCAATTTGGCAAAATCATATTTGCCGTCCGCGGTAAGCCCCACCGTAGGGCCTTCTGCGTTGTCACCAGCCAATAATGCCACCGCATTACCAATAGTAATCCCTTCGTGAGCGATCGCTATCTTGAGCCCCAGATGAAGTTGTTTTTCTTTTACCTGTTGCTGATCCGATTCACCCGATCCGACTCCGGCTGTTTTGGCAGGCGGGACATTAATTTCAATAATACTGAGCTTCACCCATTCTGCACTGGCGATAAGAAGCGGAATTAAAACAACCATCAGGTTCATTACCGGACGGATGTCCAATTCCATATCGACTTCTTCATTGTTACTGCGTAATGAAGGTTTAAAAGCCATGGATCACATCCTTCAGTTTTTTATTTTATTAACGGTTGCCGGTAATCAAGTTAATTAATTTAACGAGATGTTCGTCTAATTCATCAATAATCTTCGTCGTACGATTGACCACATAGGTGTAAACGATTAGGGTAGGAATAGCTACCATTAGACCAAAAATAGTTGTATTCATTGCGGCTGCAATACCCTGGGCCAGCAAGCGGCTTTTATCGGCTTCCGAAACGGTCTGAGAACCTACAGCCTGGAAGGATAAGATCAGACCATAAATCGTACCCATCAGTCCGGTTAGAGTGGCAACGTTCGCAAGCATAGATAAATAATTCGTACGTTCTTTTAAACGCGGAATCACTTCCAGTGTTCCTTCATCAACCGCATTCTGAATAGCCCTGAAATCCAGAGCATCACTCTCATTGGCTCTTTTCAAACCCCGCAGTACAACAAAAGGCAGAGCTTTTTGTTTTCCCTGTTCACAGAGCTGAATGGCCCGTTCCATATTCCCGCCGGCAACGAGTTTCCGTATTTCACCCATAAACCTGTCGGCATTTACATTCGAACGAATGACAATATAGTAAATACGTTCGATTGCAATGGCAATGGCAATAGCCCCAAAGAGCGCAATCGTGTACATGAATAAAGAACCTTCGGTAGAAGGTTTAAAAGCTTCACCAAATTGGGCTAAGAACATGAATAAATCCCTCCTTAAGTATTAATTTGTTCTTTTACCTTAGTTTACTAATTAATTTTGAAATGTCTATGATTTCGGGTTTTGTACTTTTCGCTTTGTTCTCAAACTTTAACTGTTCACCCTGACCGATAATTTCTTCGCGAAACGATTTATCCAGATTGACTTCATCGAATTCGGGTTTAATACGGTTGGTGAATAGTTTTACCTGAGGAGCCTCGATCGCAATCTTAATCTCCGTAGCTCCCAATTCCACAATCTGCTGATTACCGGCCTGGGTGCTGTCTGCATTCTGGGCCAGCAGAGGATGCGTGAACATGATACAAAAAAACAGAATCATTGTACTGAATACATGTACAGGCTTCATACGGGTTTACCTCTGTTTTAGGGATATGCGATTACGGCTAAGTATGTTCACCCTTCTTAATATCGTAGGATCGACAAATACCTTTTTTACTTTAGCTTTTTCTTCGGCCGCAGCCGTAATATCCGCGGGTAATAATTCAAAGTATGCATAAAATTTTAAACCCTTTGCGGTCAGGTCCTTATCTTCCACATCAACCGCAATTAAATTCTTACCTTTCTTAAGGAAAATATCAAATGTATAATAATCCAATGAATCCACTACAGAATAATTATTCAGGCTGTCATCCAGCAGATATTCACCATTCAGATAAATCCTGAAATCTTCATCTGCAGTAATATAGATAGCGCCGCCGAGGGGAGTCCCCTTCAATTCAAAATTTTTCCTGAAAAAGACCAGGGTATCCGTCGATGAAAGCGGTGAACCCATGGCTAATGAATCGGTCGATATAGCCGTAGAATCGGTACCGGCCATACCTGACGTTTGCAAACTATCGGTAGACAGGGTAGAATCCGACTGTAAAGAATCGGCTGCCGGTTGCTGGCTATTGTTGACCCAGATGGCCTGTGGATCCACATTCCATTTTGCAAACTGGTTCTGGAAACTGGGTACAATACGCACCTTTTTCCAGTTACTGTCATCGAATTCAGGTTTCGGCCAGACCTCTTTAAAGTAGGTCGTGGAATATTTCCAGCTCGGATCGCTGAATATTTCCACCTTTTCTTTTTCCACATTGGCGGAGTATGTGGCCGGATCCAATTCGATTAATTTCAGCAGTAACTTATTGGCCCATAAACTATGAATATTATATTCCTGCTGCACCTGAAAAGCCTGATCCATGATTTCTTTGGAATTATCACCTAAAGAATAAAAATAATTTTCGAAGAAACCGGTTGCATCGTCATAATTATAGTTTTGTGTGCTATCAAAACGAGTCTTATAATAGGCACTCATATTCTTGGACGAATCGGCCAGTGCCTGCATCTGGTTACCTATTTCCAGGGCAAAGCGTAACAAACGATCCTGGGTATTGCTGACCAAATCGTTTTTAATTCCATGTTCGTCGGCAAGCTTAAGTGTATTTGTATAATCGGTGATGGTCTGTTCCGCCAGAATCTTTATATAATCAATCAATTGGCTGGCATCATTATCCAGGGCGTAATAATCGAGTCCCTGGGCATTTTTTGCACCAAAGTCTTTTTCCACCAGCTTTTTCACTTCATCTATTTTCTTCCTGAATTGATCCAGGGCCGAATAAGATAATTTTTCAAATTCAGTGGACATTAAATTAGAAGTCAATAAAATTTGCCGTTTGGATTCTTCGATATATTTATTGGAAAGACCTAATTTTTTTCCTTCCTCAATATTACGAATATGGGCTTTTATAGTTTGAGCAATCGCCGGAGCGGCAACCTTTGCCAAAACAGCTCTTTTAAAGATCAATCGCTGAACCGGATCTTTCTGCGGTGCCTGGATAGCTACGGCTCGTTCCACATTCTGAGTGGTCAGAGATGCCTCGGTATAGAGTAATTCGGAAATTTTATCTTTAGCTTTGGCATACCATTTTCGGGCCATCGTCCTGGTTGAATCCATCTCTTTGGCCCGCTTGATTTGATTACTCATTTCGGCTGAAGTATCTTCCTCCGCAGATATTGTCAGTAACGTATCGGGTGTAGTGGCATTCATGTCAACACCCAATTTCTCGGCAATCACCGGTATTTTATCCACAACCTGCTTATATTCCTCCACTGCTTTCTCATAAAGAGCAGCGGCGGCATCGTTTATTTTTTTCTTTTCTACAAATTGCTTATCCGCCGGTAAATTCGGATCAACTTCCATGTTGGCATATTTCGCTGCAAACTCTTCATAGGAACGGGCAATATCATAGGTAGCTTCGAAACTTCGGGGAGAACCGAAGGACAGCACTTTACTATAGGCGTCATTTAATTGTCCCATTAAATTTCTCAGACGGGCCAGATTGGCCTTGATATTGCTTTGCGGTTGCTTCAACTGAATGGCAGCATAATCTTTATGTAAAATTTCGGCCAGTTTGTTAACTGCCTCGCCTGCAATATAACCATTGGGATTCTTACCCTGTTTTTTGAAATTCTCGCTGCGCTGGATGGCTTTATTGTATTCCGCTTTTGCCAGTTCCGGTTGACCGTTTTCAAGATAATAATTACCCCGTTCATAAAAAGCGGTTACCGTGCGTGGATCGTCCGGATATTTTTGGGCAAATTCCTGATAGATCTTATTCGCCTCTACCTCATTCTTTAATTTCAGATAGAGGTCCGCATTGGCAAAGAAGAGATCGACGGCATAGGATTGATCCGGGTATTGTTGAATATACTCTTTATTGATACGAATCGCATTTTCCCAATCTTTGCCTTTTTTATAGTAGAAACCGGCATTATACAGGGCGGCATCGGCATTCTTATCTTTTCTGAAATCCGTAAATATACGCTCATAGACTTTGGCAGCATCCACATAACGATCCAGTTCTTTGTAATCTTCGGCCATATTCTGCAAAGCAGGAAGTGAAAACTTTGATTTCGGGTAATGAATGGCCAGTGTATCATATACACTAATCGCTCTTAACCAGTCTTTGGCTTTTTGATAATCCAGTCCACTACGAAAAAGAGCTGTTTCCACAATTTTAGGTTCTTCCGGAGCATCGGTAAATACCCGGTAGAATTCACTGGCGGCTGTAAAATAATCACCCTGCTCTTCCAGGTACTCGGCATTTTTAAATATGGCCTGGCCCATTCGCTGCATGGCAAATGTCTTTTGTTCCTGGGATACATTGGGTTCATTAAGAATTCTTTTTGCCATCATCTCCGAATCTTTAAAGCGGCCCAGAGCAAAATAGGAATCCATAATGGAACGCAAAGCTAAGCTTTCCTGCTCGGCTCCCGGAAACCGTTTTACCAGGGTTTGAAAATATATCTTCGCTTCGGCAAATTTTTTGTGATTATAATAGATACCACCGGCCGCAGCCAGGAAATTAGGCGTATATTTACCCGAAGGAAACAGGCGAATATAATTGTCGTACGCTTCGATGAGACGGGTTTCTTCGGGTGTAAGTGCTTCCGGACTGAGTTTGGCAACATCGGCCAGATTAAACTTCTTGAGCGTATCTTCTTTACCAAATTTAAGTTTGACCAACGTATCCGCCACACCGACGGCGTTCAGAGCAGCATCTTCCCGATGCGAATCTTCCGAATAGTCATTGCTCACCCGGATATATTCGTTAAAGGCATCCTCAAATCGTCCTAATCGACTATCCAGTAAATAGGCATACGACCAGTTCACATCATAGGCATTGGAATCGGCAGGAAATAAAGTCAGGTATGTTTTGCACAGATCGGCCACACTTTCATATTCGGAGCGGGCGGGTTTTTTACTGGCTTGCAACTCTTCGGCCTTTTGTAAATCGATCAAAATATTGGTACGTAAAGCCTCTTCACTGTATTTGTAGGCCGCAGTCAGGTATTTCACCTTATCGGGTGTATCCGAGCTATCCAATCGGGCATACCAATCCGACTTGGAATTATATTTCTCGTAAAGATTCTTTCGGGCTTGATAGGCATCGGCATCCTTTCCCAAAGCAAAGAGCGATTGTACGATATTCTGTTGAATCTCAGGTGCACTGGGATAATAGGGATACATATCAAGCAAGGTTTGATAAGCATAAATAGCCTTGGCCGGTTCGTCGATCTTCTGATAGGTGCGTCCCATAGCCTGAATAATTTCCGGTCCGTAGGGACGATCTCCGATACGTTCGATAAGGCGCCGGGCTCTATCCACACCGTGTTTGGTATAGGCATCATCCGTAAAGCTGATTCCGATATACTGAATGGCTTCATCTTTGACGTCAAAGTTGGATATTTTAGCCTGGGGGTCTAATTTCTGAGCACGGTCGATATCATCGGCAACCATCACAAAGTAAGTAATGGCGTCATTATAATATTTCGGATCCCGGCTGGCCAACTTGTAATAGCTCCAGCCCAATTTATACAAGGCTTCGTCGTATCTTTTGGAATTACGATACTTAAGAACATTTTTATAAAGCTGAATCGCTTTTCGCAATTCAACCACCTGTTGTTCTTCGCTCGTTTTATCTTCCCGGGGGGAAAAATAATATTCCGCCAAGCGCATATAAGATTCGGGCGCAAAACGGCTATCCGGATATTTGTCGATTACTTCGCGATAAATTTTTCGGCTTTCTTCACCCCGGTCCATTTTTTCCAGTAACCAGGCTTTACTGTACAGGGCATCATCAGCATATTGACTTCCCGGATATTCGTTTAGAATTTGGTCATAAAAAGAGATGGCTTTTGAATAGTCGTGCTTAGGGAATTCGGGCGGAGTCGGTTCTACCTCGATTTCTTTTCGATCGAATTGATCCTGCTTCTTCTCATAGATCGCATACAAAGAATCATACTGATCCACCTGGGAGTCATAATAGCGGTCGGCATCTTCGATATAGAATTCGGCCAGCCGGATATACAGTTTATCCCGGTCTTTGACCTTGGACCCCTTCTCCTTTAAAAAGGTTTGGCTCCAATCCATGCCTTCGGTTCGGTACATTTCTTCCTGGTTGCGAAGCTTCTGAACCTTTGAATTATAGTATTTTCGAATTTTAATCAGATCTTCGGTGGACAGCTTTTTAAAAAGCGTGTCAACACCTTTCGAGCCCGATCCCGTCTGAGCGAAAGCCACTCCGTTCGATTCTAGGACCATCCAGAAAATCAGGAATGGGATTATTTTTAAAATATTCTTGAAATAAAATCTCATTTGCATGGTAATAGTTCCAAGTTTTACTTAGATGACCACTAAATTACGATACTATTTTTTCGGTTGATTCGATTCCTCATTAATCTTCGGAGGTTCCGTAGTGTTTTGATTCTGGTTATAGTTCAGTTCTGTGTCGTGTGTATCAAAATAGGTTTCCTCAAACTGGCGTTTCAGCTCTTCCCGTTTACGAATGCGCTCTTGCTCCCTGACGCGGCGCGTCATGAGAGTGATGGCATCGTTGATCTGGGCGATTTGATGCTCGATATTTTTTTTACGCAGCTCGAGAAAATCGTTTATGGCCTGAATCTGATTCTGAAAATCGGCAATCTGCTGCGCTTTTTTGTTTTTTAAGGCAAAGCGAACATCCGTCATTCCGAAGGCTCCGTAATCCGCCCAGTGATCCAGCCTGATATTGGTTTTTTCCGTACGGACGGAATAAGCCTGTGTACTTAAAAAATCAACCTTTTTAGCCAAATCCTGCAAGTGTTCTTTCGTAAGTTCAAGTTGAACCAGTTCCCGATAATTCTTGCGGGCTTTGGCATCTTTTATTTTGAAATCGAGCTCGACCAGCTGGGCGGCAATTCCCTGGCGTTGCTTTTCCGCTTCCTGCCGTATAGCCCTGACCTTGGTGTTTTTGTTATCCAAAACACTTACTTTACGAGCCAAAGGTTGATCGTTAAAATAATTATATCCCAGGAGAGATTCTTTTTCAGGCTTGATCGAATTAACGGCCCGATAGATTTTAAGTTGCAAGCGCTCGATGCGTTTAACAGCACTCTTGTTACCCCGCTTTTGAGCAATGGACTTTAGACGATCCAGTTCTTGCAATTGGTTTTTTAATTTAGTCACCTCTCTGCCGGTAGCGGCGCCGGTAGAACTGAGATCCATATAACTTAGTTTAATCAAAGGATGACGTATTTTATTACCGGTCTCATCGGCTTTATAAAAAGCGGATTTGTTATTTTTTTCCAGAGCTTTGGCCTTTAGTTGTTCTGCGGTAGACATCATTTCCCGCAGTTTATCCCGTTCCCGATTAAAATTATCGGATAAGTCCTTAACTTCCTTGGCATTGAAAGCATACTGATAATTGCTAATGGCAGCTTCGGGATTCTCTTCAAGCTGATTAATGTATCCCAATAAGGCCCTTGCTTCCAATAAATAATCGGAGCCGTAAAAATTATCCAGTAAAATTTCCAGATACTTTTTCGCCGTTGAAAAGTCTCTTTTTTCGGACTTATCTTTTGCCAATTCCATTTTATAATAGGTCCAAGCATAACCGATCAGTACCCGGTCATAATTGCCGTAATAGCCACCAATCTGATCAAAATATGTAAGAGCATCATAATATTTGCCCTGATCATAATTGAGGTAGCCCAATTTTAAAAGTACGGTAAAGCGGAACTGGGGGTCTACGCCTTTTTCCTTGATCAGAGATTTAAAGACTTTTTCCGATTCATCGAATTGATTAGAACCGGCATAGGCCTCGGCCATGAGAAAACGGGATTCCCGGTAAAATGGAGAGTCCTTATGAATTTTAAAGGCCAATTCGGCTACCCGGCCGAAATCTCCGAGGCGCAAGGCGGCTATTTCAGCCATCAGGGCCGCCTTATCCTGATTTTCATCACTGGAAGGAACGACGGTCTGCATCTGTTTATAGGTAACCAGGACACGATTGAAGTCATCAAAATGATAGGCCATTTCAACCAATCTTGCATATACCCGGGCAACATAGGGAGAGTTGGGATATTCCACTACAAATTGTTCAAATGCCTTCTGCGCGGCATGATAACGGCCAAGCAGAAAATCGGATTCACCTTCATAAAACAAGCAATCATCCAAATTACCGAAGTTTTTATAAGCATGCATTATTTCAGCGAAAGACCGTTCTGCAAGATCATAAAATCCAAAGTTAAAAGCCTCTCCGGCCTGACGCAGTTCACGCCTGAACATACGTTCTTTTTCGGCCATGGTAGCGTTTCGTAAAAGTTTTCTTTTAATGATTTGAATATCGGTCAGACGAACTTCATATTTCACTAATTCGGTCTGTTTCCATTCCTTGTAAACATCAAAAATAGTAGGATGTGCCCTGGTAGATGAAGAAGAAGAGGGGCGGAATGCTTTGCTCTGGCCAAAAGATTGAATGAATTCCGCTTTTGTCTTCTGGAAATGGCTTGCGAAACGCGGGTTCTGTTCAAATCGGGCATTGGGATCCATTTGCACCATTTCTTCGGCAATATGTAGAAGTTGAACGGCATCTTCTATGACCCGTTGCCGTTTAAAATCAATGATACCGCCATCGATTGTATCCTGAATTTTTTTCTCCAATTCATTGATAAAAACATGAAGCGAACTGGAACCGCCGGGAGGTAAGCGTTTCTTTAAGGCCCGGATTTCATTTAACCGGGTTTGTAAACGTTCAAAATAATTCTCACGAATTTTATTAATTCCCGTTATTCTGGATTTAATTTCCTCGTTAATCATCCGGATCTGCTGCACCAAAAAACGCTCCCGGTCAATCGAATTAAAATTAAACTGGGTAACCAGCTTTTGGACGTAACTTCTGAGAGCGGAATTGTAATACGCATCATTCTGCGGATTGGCATGCACCGAAATGGAAAGAATGATAAAAATCAGGGAGAAAAGAAAGAACCGGGTTCTTGTTTTCATAGCGATGACCTAATTTTATTAACCCTAAATTATTGTTTTCCTAAATTTAACATTATTTTGGGCTTAGTCAAGGTTATTTGTAAAATCAGACTGGGCAAACGGTTGGAATTTTTCGGATAATAAGCTTTAAAATAGGACAAAATTAACGAAGCTGTGTCAATTTCATCCGGTTTAAAGCGCGGGCTAAAGCCATTCTCGCTCGATCCATATCTACATCAGGTTTGTGTTCCTGCAAACGCTTTTCCGCCCGTTCCTTTGCTTTACGGGCACGCTCCGTATCAATCTGTTCAGCAAGCTCAGCCGATTCAACCATTACCCTGACACGATTATCCTTCACTTCACAATAACCGCTACCCACAGCCATATAAACTGTTTTACCATCTGATTCCTGAACCTTAACAGGCCCAATACTCACTAACGAAATTAAAGCTGCATGACCCTTTAATATCTGAAATTCGCCTTCTTCCCCGGGAATGGTGCAGCTTATGATTTCATTAGAATAGGCTTTACCAAAAGGTGTAACTACTTCCAGTGTTAAATCAGAAACCATTTCTAATTCCTTAAATATGCTCGACTTTCCTTAGCTAAACTTGAATAAAAAATGAATAATAACGTCAGATCAGGATACACCCATCTTTTTTGCATTTTCCAGAACTTCATCTATGCCGCCCACCATATAAAAGGCCTGTTCCGGAATATGATCATATTCTCCTTCAATAAGACTCTTGAAACCGCGCACCGTCTCTTCCAGCGGGACGTATTTGCCGGGAGTGCCGGTAAACTGTTCGGCTACAAAGAAAGGCTGGGAGAGAAAACGCTGAATTTTGCGGGCCCGGGAAACCACTAATTTGTCTTCTTCACTCAATTCGTCCATACCGAGGATCGCGATGATATCCTGTAAATCCTTGTATTTTTGCAGTACTTCCTGTGCGGTCTTCGCCACCTGATAGTGTTCTTCCCCGACAATTCTCGGGTCTAAAATACGGGAAGTTGAATCCAGGGGATCAACCGCCGGATAAATACCCAGCTCGGCGATCTGTCTGGAAAGAACAGTGGTCGCATCCAAATGGGAAAAAGCCGTAGCCGGTGCCGGGTCGGTTAAATCATCCGCAGGTACGTAGATTGCCTGAACCGAGGTAATGGAACCTTTTTTAGTAGAAGTAATCCGTTCCTGCAAAGCACCCATTTCTGTAGCGAGAGTCGGCTGGTATCCCACAGCGGAAGGCATCCGACCCAACAGAGCGGATACTTCCGAACCGGCCTGAGTAAAGCGGAAAATGTTATCGATAAACAGCAGGACGTCCTTTCCTTCTTCATCCCTAAAATACTCGGCTGCTGTCAAACCGGTTAAACCCACACGCTGACGAGCACCGGGCGGTTCATTCATCTGGCCGAAAATCAGAGCGGTTTTTTCCAATACTCCCGATTCCTTCATCTCCAGCCACAGGTCGTTCCCTTCACGGGTCCGTTCACCAACTCCGGAGAATACGGAAAATCCGCCATGCTCGGTAGCGATGTTTCGGATCAGTTCCATAATAAGTACCGTTTTGCCAACACCGGCCCCGCCGAAAAGGCCTGTTTTTCCGCCCCTGGAATAGGGCTCCAGCAAATCGATTACCTTGATTCCCGTTTCAAGCATTTCATCGGCTGTGCTCAAGTCTTCCAATTGGGGAGCCGGACGATGGATCGGATATCGTTTTTCAGTTTTAATCGGGCCCAGTTCATCAATCGGTTCACCGATGACGTTAATCAATCTTCCCAATGTTTCCGGACCAACCGGAACGGAGATGGGGGATCCCGTATCCAGAGCATCCATACCCCGGGTCAAACCATCGGTTGAATCCATGGCAACGGAACGGACTATATTTTCACCAAGGTGCTGATGCACTTCGGCAATCAGTTTGGAACCGTCCTTACGGGTGATGGAAATAGCATTGTAAATTTCCGGCAATTGTCCTTCTTCAAATTCAACGTCCAATACCGGACCAATGATCTGCTTTATTTTTCCTTTATTCATAGATCATTCCTATTATTTATCACAATTGGTTAATCTTCTTTTAAAGCCTCTGCACCACCGACAATTTCCGATATCTCCTTGGTAATCGCAGCTTGCCGGGAACGGTTATAATAAAGAGTCAAATGGCCGATCAATTCATCGGCATTATCTGTAGCGCTCTCCATGGCCGTCATACGCGCGCCCTGCTCGGCCGCATTGCTCTCCAATAATATTCGCCATATCTGAACATGCAGATGTTTTGGAATCAGGGAATTTAGAATCGTTTCCTTATCCGGCTCATAAATAAAGTCTACCCGATTTTTAGTCTCGAGCAATTCTTCGTCGGGAACAAAGGGTAGAAATTGTTCCACGACCACATTTTGCCGGATAGCCGATTTGAATTCATTATAGATGATTTCAATCCGATCAAATTCTTTGTTAATATAGAGAGTAGCCAGTTCATCGGATAATTGTACCGCATCCGCAAACTTTAAATGATTGAAGAAATTTATCTGCCGACCCTGAATGGTGTAATCTCTGTGTTGGAAATATTCCAGACCCTTTCTCCCTGCAAAATATAGAGAGACTTCGGAAGTAGAAAGTTCGGTTACACGTTGGGCGGCCTGGCGAATAATATTATGATTGAATGCACCGCACAATCCCCGATCGGCCGTTACCACCACAGTCAATACTTTTTGCATCGGGCGGCGTTCTAAAAGAGGAATGCCCGACACATCCGGAGAGCGGGCCGAAAGATGAGCGATCAGATTTCTCATTTCGAACGAATAAGGACGAAAGGCCAGAATATGTTCCTGGGCTTTACGCAACTTGGCAGCAGCCACCATTTTCATGGCTTTTGTAATTTGTTGCGTGCTCTTTACACTGGAAATCCGATCCCGAATTTCACGAAGAGTTGCCATTCCTATTCCTCAACCTTAAAACTCTGAACGAAACTTTCCATAGCCTTATTGAGCTTTTCCTTCAATTCATCAGAGATTATTTTTTTCTCGGCAATCTCATTTAAAATATCGCTGTGTGATAATTCCATATATTCCAGTAATTCCTTTTCGAAACGGCCCAAAACACCCACAGGTAGTTGATCCAGAAATCCGTTGGTTCCGGCGTAGATAATTACGATCTGTTTTTCAAAAGACATGGGAACATACTGCCCTTGTTTCAGAATTTCTACCAGACGTTCCCCGCGGCGTAATTGCTGCTGCGTCGTTTCATCCAGGTCCGAACCGAACTTGGCAAAGGCTTCCATTTCGCGGTATTGAGCCAAATCCAGGCGCAAACGTCCGGCCACCTGCTTCATGGCTTTGATTTGGGCATTACCACCGACACGCGAGACGGAAATACCGACATTAATGGCAGGACGTACACCGGAATAAAACAATTTCGATTCAAGAAATATTTGCCCGTCCGTAATAGATATTACATTGGTAGGAATATAAGCAGAAACGTCTCCGGCCTGGGTTTCAATAATAGGCAAGGCTGTTAAAGATCCGCCGCCTAATTCATCATTGAGTTTCGCGGCACGTTCCAGTAAGCGGGAATGCAAATAGAATACATCGCCGGGATAAGCCTCCCGACCCGGCGGTCTGCGCAATAGCAGCGAAACCTCGCGGTAGGCCCAGGCATGTTTGGTTAAATCATCGTATACAACCAGGGCATGCCGCCCGCTGTCACGAAAGAATTCCCCCATAGCAGCACCGGCATACGGAGCAATGTACTGCAGAGGTGCCGGTTCACTGGCACTGGCAGCCACCACGATAGTATGTTCCATAGCCCCGTGTTCTTCCAAAATTTTTACAACTTTTGCTACGGTGGAAGCTTTCTGTCCGATAGCGACATAAATACAGATAACGTCCTGCCCCTTCTGGTTAATAATCGTATCGATCGCCACGGCCGTCTTTCCGGTTTGCCGGTCACCGATAATCAATTCGCGTTGACCACGCCCGATGGGAATCATGGAGTCAATAGCTTTCAATCCGGTAGCCAGCGGCTCTTTTACCGGCTGGCGGGTAACTACCCCGGTGGCCTTACGCTCCATCAGGGCAAACTCTTTTGTTTCCACCTTTCCTTTGCCGTCCAGAGGCACCCCCAGGGGATTCACGACCCGGCCGATCAGAGCATCTCCGGTGGGAATTTGCACTACCTTCTGGGTCCGTTTTACAGTGTCACCTTCTTTGATTAATGTATCTTCGCCAAACAGGATAACACCGACATTGTCTTCTTCGAGATTGAGAACCATGCCCATCACATCATTGGGAAAAGCAACCAGCTCTCCGGCCATCACATTTTCCAAACCATAGATGCGGGCAATACCGTCCCCCACCTGCAAAACAGTACCCACCTCATAGACATCGGTTTCTTTATGAAAATCCTGTAGCTGTTTTTTCAGAATTGCAGAGACTTCATCCGGCCTGACTGCAGTACTCATTTACCTTACCTCATTTTTAAAATTACCGAGCGCTTAATCGTTCACGAAGCCGCTCCAGATGGGAACGTATACTATTATCGATCACTATATCCTGAACTTTTACCACAAACCCACCTATCAACTGTGTATCGATCCGCTCTTCCAAAACCAATTTTTTCCCGGTCAATTCTTCCACATGGCTGCGGATTTTACCGATTTGATCCGAAGAAAGCTTAATGGCACTAACCACTTCGCCCTCCAGTTTATTTTCGTGATCAAGCAGAAAAAATTTGAAGGCTTCCAATACTTCGGGTAGCAGGTTCAGGCGGCGTTTTTCTGTGAGCAAATCCAGAAAATTCAACGACAGAGTCTGAAGCTCTTTACCAAAAGCACCGGAAAGAGCCTGCAATTTTTGTTGCTCAGAAATCAGTGGATTGCTTAGAATAACTGCAAAATCTTCACTTTTTGCCAATACACTGCGCAGCAGTTCCATATCTTCTGAAATCCGATCAAGCTTTTTCTGCTCGATGGCCAGCTCGAAAAGCGCTTTGGCATAACGTTTTGCAACTCGGTTCAAATGATTGATCCTTTGTTAATTTTTTAACGTCCCGGGCATCGTTTTTAAATATTCATCGACCACGACCTTTTGCTTCTCCTTGTCAAGGTTATGCAAAATGATCTTTTCGGCAGCTCCTACAGCCAGATCGGCTACTTCAGAACGCAAAGACGCCAGGGCGCTTTCCTTCTGCTGCTCAATCTCATCTCTGGCCCTATCCAAGAGCTTTCCCGATTCCTGTCTGGCTTTCTCAATAATATCCTGACGCGCTTTTTCGGCAATGGTCTGGCTCTCCTTGATCAGCTTCCTGGCCTCTGCTTCTGCACCGGCAATCATCTGACGATGTTTTTCAAGCAGAGCTTCCGCCTCATCGTGCTGCTTCCGAGCCTGTTCCAGATCATTGCGAATCGATTGCTCACGATTCTCGATAGCGCTTAGAATAGGTTTTAAAGCCACCTTAGACAGAACAATCAGGACGAAGAAAAATGTTATCCATGCCCAGACTAACATTCCGGGTTCTAATTGAAGCATATCGCTATCCTAACTAATTATTTACTGGCTAAAATAAAACAAATTACCGCACCAAACAGGGCCACACCTTCAATCATGGCCGCGGCAATAATCATGGTAGTACGAATCGCACCGGTAGCCTCAGGCTGCCGTGCTGTTCCATCCATGGCCGAGGCCGCAATTCTGCCGATACCGATACCGGCGCCAATTGAAACCAAACCCGCTCCTATTCCAGCTGCCAGAAAAGCTAAAGCTGATGACCACATTCTTAAAACCTCCTCGAATAATTAATGATTTCCAATTAATAAACCTTAAATTTAATGTTCCGGATTAACGCTCATGCCTATAAACAGGGCGGACAAAACCGTAAAGATGTATGCCTGAATAAAGGCTACCAAAAGCTCCAGAAAATAAACAAAAATACCAAATCCCACTGAAACGGGAGAAACATAGTAACTTTTGAAGATGATAATCAAGCCTAAAAAAGCGAACAAAACAATATGACCGGCAACCATATTGGCAAATAGACGAATGGTCAAAGCCACATGCTTGGCAAGAATTCCCATTATTTCAATTACAAACATCAATGGCCATAACAAGATCGGCACTCCGTGGGGAACTAAGTTTTTATAATATCCGATGAGTCCCTGTTCCCTGATACCGAAATATTGAGTGGAAGCGAGGGTCACCAAGGCTAAAGCGCCGGTAACATTTATATTACTCGTCGGTGTGGAAAACAACGGGATCAGGCCCATCAGATTACTTAATAGGATAAAAAAGAAAAAAGTTACCAAAAGGGGCGTGAAGCGACGTCCCTCCTTCTCACCCATATTTACAATTCCGATCTCATCCCGGATAAAAATAACCAGCATTTCCAGCAGACTGCCGATCCCGCGGGGAATCATTTGATTCTTCTTAAAGGAAAGTTTAAAAAGTAGAATCAACGATAAACCGGCAATCCATAGCATTACCACATGATTGGTAATGGACAAATCGATACGCATTCCCAAAAAATGCAGAGGAGGAAAATGGGGCAGATGAATATTTACCCCCGGAAGGATATGCCACTCCGGTCCATTGATCAGATGATGCTGTATCCATCCTCCGATTGTTTCACCCTTATCGGCTACACTATCAACCGCTGCTGCCGTATGTTCGATCAGGGCCATACTCAGTTACTTCCTCGTTTAACGTTGTTGTTTAGGATTAATACTTCCCAGATTTGATAAATAAAGTATAATATAAACAATGAACCGATAAAAACAAAGCGATCCGTACTACTAAAATTCAAAATCAGATATATAAAAACAAAAAGCAATAACAACCGAGCCACCAATCCGCCTAAAAAAATTTTGGAAAACGTTTTTTGATCTTTATAAATCGCAATTCGGATAATCAAATAGGCCAAAACGATATTAACCGTACCGATTATTCCCGAATATATAATTCCCTGAATCTGATCCGAATTCAAAGCCGCAATTTGGATCATCCCCCAGGCCGCTAAAATATAGATAATTAAAATAACCAGAACGCCGCTAAAAAACTTTCTGCTCATTCCTTATCTTTACGCTCCAGTTCGGTAATCACTCTTATCATGTTATACATTCCCAGGGCAAAACCCAAAAAGACACCGATAATCAGAAAGAGCGGACTTTTATTCCATTTCCCATCCAGCCAGTATCCCAGATAGCCGAAAATAATAATACTGCCGAAAAACGTATACACAATACTTAGATAAGGCGCTGCTTTCTGAAAAGCCTTAGCGATTTCGAGCTGTGTCTTTTCTTTTCTCAAAAGCTATTTCACGTTCTCCACCGTATGAGTCTCAGGGGCCGATTTATTACCACCCATATCGGAAACCCCGTCAAAGGTAGCACCTTCGTCGACGATCAGTTTGGAGGCACGCAATTCGCCTTCGAGTTTGGACGTACCTTCAAGGACCAATTTCTGTTTCACAAAGAGCTTCCCCTTGATCCGGCCACTGACTATGGCATTCTGCGCTTCAACTTCGCCCTCAATTTCCCCACCTTCCCCAATGGTCAGCGTCCCTTTACAGATAACCTTGCCTTTGATTCGGCCATCGATCCGAATACTGCTTTCGGCCGTTAAATCACCATCTATAGACGTACCTTTGCCAATCAGATTCAGTTCAGAACCCTTGACTTCCGGAATATTTCCTTTTGAGCCCACAATTTCCTCTCAGCTATGTAATTTATTGGTTTCCATTATATAGGTCAGGGGGTCGACCGGCAGTCCATCCTTCCAAACCTCAATATGCAAATGAGGGCCGGAGGTAATTTTACCGGTATTCCCGGAAAGAGCAATGACTTGCCCTTTGTTTACTCGTTCCAAACGATTCACCAGATTTCGTTCGTTATGTTTATACAGAGTCATAAAACCGTAGCCATGATAAATAATCAGTACATTCCCGCCATCTACCGTCCATCCCGAGAACATAACCACCCCATCGGCAGGAGCTTTTACGGCGGATCCTGAAGGAGCGGCCACATCCACTCCGAGATGAGCCTCATTGATGAGTGAACTGGCATCAAAACCACGGGCAATAAAGCCCTGTAAAGGCATCATAGAAGGGATATTACGAAAGATCGTTTCCCGTTTTTCGGTAGGCATTCCCGCAAAATTTATCTTTTGGGCCATAATGGAATCCGTATCTTTTAACTTATCAATGGTAATATATCCGTCCAGTGAGGATCGCAGTTTCTTTTGATAACTTTTAACCGCCTGTAATTCTTCTTTGATACTTTCCATCTGTCCTAAACTTTTGCTCAGCTTGAAATTCTCTTCGCGCAGGCTGTTGTTTTCAAGGGCCAGACTGGCTACTTTCCAGTAGGTAGAGGCTCCGATGATGATCAGCACCAGCAAGACAATCCCACCGACCAGAGCCAGACGTAACAAATTTTTCCGGATATGGTAATTCCTGGGTTCCCCCCCCTTTTCCGGAACAATGATGAAAGATATATATTTTGCTTTTAAATTTTTATGAGCCATAGGACTTTTATCGAACGACCTTTATTATTCTTTAAGTTTTTCGAATATTTCCAATAATCGATTTAAATCTTCGGGAGAGTAAAATTCCACTTCAATACTACCCCCTTCTTTTTTGGAACGTAATACCACTTTGGTTCCCAGAAGTTCCCGCAGATCCTCTTCCACTTTCTTAATAAAAACGGAACGCTTGGGGCGGGATACCTTCTTTTCCGTGCCTTGATTCGACCAGCTTTGTACCATCTGTTCGGTCTTGCGAACCGACAGCTTATTTTTTACTACTTTTTTCCATATTTCATCCCGGACTTTCCCGTCTTCCACGGCGAGAAGCGCCCGGGCATGACCGGTACTAATTTCATCTCGCTGTAAACTTTCCTGAATATGGGCGGGCAATTTCAAAAGACGTATGATATTGGTAACCGTAGAACGCTCTTTTCCGATCTTCCGGGCCACTTCATCCTGAGTCAGATTGCATTCGTCGATCAGGCGTTGGTAAGCTGCGGCCTGTTCGATAGGATTTAATTTTTCCCTTTGGACGTTTTCAATTATGGCCAGTTCCAGCATCTCTTCCTTGCTGTTCACTTCAATTATATAAGCCGGAACCCGATCCAGACCCAATTCGGAAACGGCCCGCAAGCGACGCTCACCGGCGATCAGTTCGTAATAGCCGTCTACTTTGCGAACGGTTATGGGCTGGATAACCCCTTTTTCTTTAATCGATTGTTTCAATTCTTCCAGGGCTACCGGATCAAAATCAAGACGGGGTTGAAAAGGATTCGCTCTTATCAGGGCTACTTCGATCTCAAATAACTGTCCACTGCCGTTCGGGAAGGTATCTTCTCTTTCAGGTATGAGAGCACTTAGCCCCCGACCAAGCCTATTTGTTTTCTTCACCAATTACTTCCTCTGCCAGACTAATATAATTTTGGCTGCCAATACAGACGGCATCATACATAATGATCGGTTTTCCGAAACTGGGTGCTTCACCAAGACGCACATTACGATGAATAACCGTTTTATATACCTTTTCCTTAAAATATTCGCGAACTTCTTGAGCCACCTGATTGCATAAATTAAGGCGGGAATCATACATGGTCAGCAGAACCCCTTCCACCGTCAAATCATGATTCAGATTTTTTTGTACCAGATGAATCGTATTTAAAAGCTGGGATAACCCTTCCAGGGCATAATATTCACATTGGATGGGGATCATCACCGAATCGGCAGCACTTAAGGCGTTGAGAGTGAGTAAACCCAAAGAAGGCGGACAATCGATGATCACAAAATCGTACTGATTCTTAATCCGGATCAGTTGCTTCCTTAAGCGATGTTCGCGGGAAGGAATGTCAACCAGTTCTACTTCCGCACCCACCAGCCGGATATGTGAGGGAAGAATATCCAGATGAGGCACATTGGTGGGTTGTATCGCCCGATGTACATCTTCATTATCCAGAATAATTTCATAAGACGAAAGTTTGTCCTCTTCGGGCGCAATACCCAGTCCGCTGGTTGCATTTGCCTGCGGATCCACATCAACCAGTAGAACGCTTTTTTCGGCTACGGCCAGACAGCTCGACAAATTAATAGCCGTGGTAGTTTTGCCGACTCCGCCTTTTTGATTGGCAATAGCAATTATTTTTCCCATTGACTCGCTTTACGCCTCAGCTGTTTTTCATTTATCAATAAAATCAATCGAGTAAGTTAAATTTTTTAATGTTTTAAATCAAGCGAAACACGGCCTTCCCCAACCAAAGGATATGAATACAACTTAATACTGCGCACAATTTTTTTCCAATTCCCCGGCTTTATCCCACACGCGTCGGGAAATTCCCTGGGGATAGGAATCCTTGTTTGCTCCGAAAATAACCGTAAGATGTTTCTTACATTCCTTTTTATCTTTCAGACGGGAAAACAGTTCCGCCAAACGCAGATGACAAATCAACCAGTTGGGATTATCCATAGATAGGGAATCTAAAATTTGGGAATACGCTCTTATGGCCTGTCTGTTCCGATGCATTTTATATAAAGAATGGGCATAGGCCCAGCGCATAAAAGGACTATCCGGGAAAGCGGCACGCACTTTTTGAGCGTAATACCAGGCCTGGTCGAAATCACCGTAATTCAATAAAATATAGACCAGTTGGTGCATGGCCATATACTGACTGTAACAGGGATGATTCACGGCCTTGAGAATATTTTCAATCCCTTTGTCCCTGGTGTCGGAAACAAAGGGAGTCCACAATAAAAATTTTAATTTGGTACTCTTCCAGTATTGGTAGACTCCTATACCCAGGTAGGCATCCCATAAGCTGCTATCCAACTCGACCGCCTTGTGCAGGTCCGATACGGAACGCATACCGTTACGGAGTGCATCCAGCCATTGCCCGTGTTTTCCCTGGTAGAAAGCCTTATATCCCAACGCGCTTCCGCGGTAAAAATAGAGGCGGGCCTGATCGATCCGATGTTTAGCGACCGACCGTTGGCTAAGGGCCAGCACCGAATCCAGATCTTCGATAAAAGCCCTGCCGTCTCTATCATTTTCCAGATAACTCATTCTGGAATTGAGTACCGAGGCATCATAAAAATAGGCCTGCAGAGCAGAATCCGTTTGCAGTTTAAACGGTTCGATAAGAGCGCGGGCTTGGTCAAAGCGACCATTAATGGTCAATTCGATGCTGCGTGCAATCCAATCTTTGCCAAAGGCTGAAGCATACAGCACCCCTACCAGTATGAATATAGTTAAGCGAAAAGGTCTCATCGTTCTTATTTTATTGTGCCGCCCTATTAAATCGACTCTGTAGTTTATTAACGTGCGGAATGAGATCGCCCCCTAGCGAACAAGGGTAAATTTTCCCGGATAGGATCCGTCACCGGATTTCAAATAATATAAGTAAACCCCGCTGTGCAACGTTCCACCCAGACGGTCCCTCAAATCCCATTCGATATTCTGAACATCATTCTGATCGTTGCGAATCCTGCTCACTAAGCGCCCATTCACGGTAAAGACGGAAAGAACGGAACGCGGGGGCATATTGTAAAAGGTGATTTTATCTCCCTTATTTTTGACCCGCATGGGATTCGATCCCACGCCCAGAGGTGCCAGATTGAGACTATAGGTGATATCATTAATACTCTCTTGCGTTGGATTGGTTAGAACAATAATTAACGGCACATCGGGACGTTGATTAAAAATTTGAGTCTGATTAAAGGAAACCGGACCATGATTGGCCTGACCGTTATTTATATGGTTACAGTACCCGTTGTTTGAGGAAGCACTTATTTTTGCCGCATAGATATAATTTTTATCCACGTAAGTTTTTCCGTGCCGCATATGCAATTGCGTTAAGGACTGAGTCAGGTTGTCCATGTCGCTATTGAGATAAATCTGCGGATATTGGGCCCCTTCCGTAAAAAATTTTTGAGGATCGGCCCGATTACCTGTAAAATAGACCCAGACGGCATAGCGATTCTGGCTCAAGGCAAAGTTGGACCCCTTTTGCATTAAAGCGGCATTAATCGCATCCACGGCAGGGTAGTCGTTTATTTTTTGCCAGATGGCCGGGACAATTTTGGGTCCGTAGAGTTTGGCCAGCATGTGCAGATAAATAGAATTGGCATATTCGGAGTTACCATCGGCCTGATTAAAGGGATAGCGATCGATATGCGGGAAAAAATTGGTTAAGTACTGATAATAATCATTAACCGAATTATATACAAAATCTTCCAGCCAGGTAGAAGTCATCTCCATAAAAAATACATCCGGATAACCGTAGTTCACCACCCTGAAATTATATCCGAGCTGGATAGCATGATTGAATTCATGGGCACAGGTTACCTTCATAGCTGCCAGACCGGTGGTATAAAATCCCGTGTTATAGAAATCATTGTTCAATTCCAGATAGCTTGGATAATTATTTCCGGGCAGTTCTAAAATATCATCCTTCAGATCGAAGTTGGTCACACCGTAAAAGCCGAAGTTGGTAAAATAAACGGGATAGTGATCAATGGGCCGGCCGTGTGCATCCGGGGGCGGATGAAAGCCCAGCTCGTTAATTTCCACATCCCAGGCATGTTCCAGATAAACCGCGGCCGAATCGACATAGTCCGGGATACCGTTACCGCTCTGGTCCGCCAGAGGAACGGCATGATATCCGAGGGTATCGTAATGAAGCATAAAATGTCCTTTAGGGCTGAGCATGGAGTCCTGACGTACCGGTTTGACAATGAGCTGTTTGGCCAGTCGTTGGAGGTGAGCCGGTAATTGACTAAAATGAGTACGCAGATTTAACTGGTCTTCGAAACCGCAGGTACCCATAGGCGCGGGGCTGACCGTGGTTATGTTCAAACGTTGATGGATATAGGCCTCCACCCGCGAAAGGTCGGTATCCCCGGCCGTGGCCAGATGCAACAAAACCAAAAGAAAAACAAGTGCGCGCATCATTTATTCTTTTTCCGGAAAGAAAGGATAACCGGAACCCCTTTAAATTTATATTCTTTTCGTAATTGATTTTCCAGAAAACGCTTATAGCTTTCGACAATCAGCTTTGGATGATTGCTGTAAAAGGCAAATACCGGCGGTGCGCTGTTTACCTGGGTGACATAGTTTATTTTAATTTCCTTGCCTTTTGTAGCCGGAGGATTATTCTTCTGAATCAGGGGAAGGAAGAAATCATTTAATTCCGAAGTGGGGATCCGTTTCCGGCGTTCAAAATAGACTTCCGTAGCCAGATCGAGCATTTTGTACAACCTTACTTTGTCCAAAACGGAAACATAAATTTGCGGGATATAGCGTAATAGCCCCAGACGTTCGGTGATCTCTTTACGGTAGGTTGCAAAGGCCTTTTCCTTATCCTTGATCAGATCCCATTTGTTCAAAACCAGGACCACCCCTTTTTTCTGACTGGCGGCTTCATCAATTACCGAAACATCCTGACGGGTCAGCCCTTCATTAATATCAATCATATAGATCACCACATCGGCCCGGTTAATACTTCGGTAAGTACGCAGATTACTGTAAAAAAGGACATTTTCACGGATACGTTTCTTTTTCTTCAATCCGGCTGTATCGATCATTAAATACTTCTTTCCCTTGTAATTCAGAATCGAATCCACGGGATCGCGGGTTGTGCCTGGAGTATCTGTAACGATGGAACGGGTTTGATCGAGCAGAGTATTGACCAGCGAAGACTTACCCACATTTTCCCGGCCGATCACAGCCAATTTAATCAACCCTTCTTCCTCGGGTAAGGTATTATATTTCTTAAGCCGCAGCACAATCTGATCCAGCAAATCACCGCTCTGCCGTCCCGTCATGGCTGAAACCGGTTGGGGATCACCCAAACCCAGATTGTAGAACTGACCGGTTTCCCAGTCATCTCTCTGATCATCCACTTTATTCACAACCAACAGAACCTCTTTGGCGTCTTTACGCAGGATGGAAGCAATCCGCTCATCCACATCGGTAATTCCGGTACGGGCATCCACTATCATGAGGATTACATCCGATTCTTCCAGGGCGATCTCAACCTGTTCACGGATCGCTTCATCCATACGGGAACGTACTTCGGGTAAATACCCTCCGGTATCAATCAGTTCGAATTCCTGGCCGTTCCATTCCACGGCATCATAATTCCGATCACGGGTGATTCCGGGCGCATCATCGACAATCGCTTTCCGTCTACCGATTAAGCGGTTGAATAAAGTGGATTTCCCAACATTGGGTCGACCCACAATGGCTACAACAGGTTTGCCCATATACTTACTGCTCTCTTTCCACGTTTCTTTACCCGGCTCAGGCGGTTTTCCGTCTGCGTACCCGGGAAGTGACCTCTTGTAACTTATTCAGCGGTTCCGCATACACATGACAAGGCACCCCCAGCCTATCCTCGAGTTTATCCACCGTCCAGTCATCCAAAAACAGGCCTTCATCATTCAATACTCTGGGAGGGAGTAAAACCAGATCTCCCAAATCCGTATTCTTAAGCTGAGCGTATATATCCTGCCCGACCAGCAGACCGGAAACCTGGATCGACTGCCCATAAAATTCATTCTTCACCGTTCTCAGATCGATGGACAGGTTAGGGATTCGGCGCAAAGGGTTGATAATCGATTCCTGCAGAGGACGAGCGGCCAGCTCTCCGGTAACCCAGGTGATCTGCGTCGGAACTTCCCAGGTCGAGGGAAGTACATCTTCATGGAATCGATCGATCAGGTCACGAAATTCACCGACTCCGTTCTCGATCTGATAAAACTCATCATAATAAGAGGCGTCCGGCAAGGGATAATTTGCTTTTATGAAAAATTCATCCGCCAGATAGATAAAATAATTTCCAAGTTCATCTTTTAATTTCTGACGCATAACATTGGTGTAACGGATCATTTCGCGAAGTTCTTTCCTGCTGTGCATACGCATGGGCATTAGATGATCACGGTAACGGGTTAATCCCAGGGGAACGACAGCCACCGATTTTATCCCCGGATAGAATTTCTTGAGATCATGGATGGTTTTATCGAAAATCGGTCCGTCATTGATTTCCGGGCAAAGTACAATCTGGGCATGTAATTCAATCCCGTTGCGGGTCAAAAAATCGATTTTCTCCAAAAGATGATCGTCCCGTTTGATGCCGAGAAGCAATTTTCGCGTTTTTTCTTCCGTGGAATGAACCGAAACATAGAGCGGACTTAAACGCTGCTCTACGATACGCTGCAAATCTTTCTGTCCCATGGTAGTCATGGTAACATAATGACCATAAAGAAATGAAAAACGATAATCTTCATCTTTAAAATACAGCGGTTTGCGCATTCCCCTAGGATTCTGATAGACGAAACAAAAAACGCAGTTATTCCCACAAGCCTTTAATTTCATTTCTTCCAGAGTCAAGCCCAACTGGTCGTCCGCTTCTTTCTCAATCTCATATAGAATCTGTTCGCCGTTCCGTTCGATCAACAGATCAACTTTCTCCTCGGAGACATAGAACCGATAGTCCAGACGATCGGTTATTTCATGTCCGTTTATTTTCAAAAGACGGTCGCCGCTACGGATACCCAGTTCCGATCCGATTCCCTGCGCTGCAACCTCGATAATGTTAACCATCTTTATTCTCTTTTTTTCAATAAGAGCAGCAATTTAAAGAGGGACTCATCAGAATGCAAAACCATTTAACCGTCCCGATCCAACTATTTTTCAAAACAAATCGTTTCTGCTCTTGAATTGATTTTCTTTTTAGGATAAATTTTTAGTTTAACTTAAGTTAATAAAAATAGTTAAAGTGATCCGACACGAATTCAACCCGCTACCTGTCAAACGGAAGGATCATTTGATTTGAATTGAACCACAAATTGTTCTGTTTATGAAATATACCATTCCGAACCAGCTAACTCTGATCCGTATCTTTCTGACGCCTGTCTTCTATTTTCTGATCATTACCAATGATCCCTACTACCGGTTTATTGCCACCATTGTCTATTTTCTGGCTTCTTTTACGGACTGGTATGACGGATTCGTAGCCAGGCGCTACCACATGACTTCCCGCTGGGGGCAATTTATGGATCCTCTGGCCGATAAGTTACTGGTTTCCACGGCCCTGTTTGTCTTTGCCCGGATGCATTATATTTTTTGGTGGATGGTCATTACCGTCCTGGTCAGGGATTTCATCGTGACCGGACTACGCATTTTTGCCCTTTATATCGGTAAGCCCATTATCACCAGCCTGTTTGCCAAGTGGAAGACCTTTATTCAGATGGCCTTTACTTTTTTACTGCTCATCTACATCAATGTACCCCGGCTGCCGCCGCTTGAGCTGAACCGGGTTTCACAACCGTGGTATTTATGGACAACGATTACCATGGCCCTGGTCACTTTGCTTACCGTGATCAGCGGCCTGCAGTACTTAATCGTTAACTGGTCTCACGCCAGTGAGCTGGCACGACGATTTGCCCTGTTACTGCGAAGAAAATAAGGAATATCCATGCTTCGATTTTTTCACTATCTAATCGCTACGGCACTGGGAGCCGGCTTCGTACCCAAAGCACCCGGTACCGCAGGAGCTCTTTTAGGTCTGTTACTGTTCTGGTTTATTCCCATGGATGCGGTTAGCAAAATACTACTAATCCTCTTCTTTTTCCTGCTCGGTGTCTGGAGTTCCGGTTTTATCGAGAAGGAACGCGGTACGGATCCACCCATTGTAGTCATCGATGAAGTAGTCGGCCAGTGGACCGCCTGCTTATTTGTCCCTCATACTCTTGTGGTTTATGCTCTGGCTTTTGTGTTTTTTCGTCTCTTCGATATCTGGAAGCCCTTTCCCATCGACGATGTCCAGAGATTAAAAGGAGGTTGGGGTATTATGGTCGATGATTTTCTGGCCGGACTTTATGCCCTGGGCATTTTAGGGCTCATTCTTCTTTCAGGAGTTTTGTCATGAAACCACAGAGAGCCGAAATTATATCTATCGGCAATGAGGTATTGGCCGGTTACACGGTTAATACCAACGCAACTTACATTTCCAGGCAATTGATGTCTATCGGTCTGCCGGTGCACTGGGTAACAACCATTGCCGATGAACAGGAAGAGATACTCCGTGCATTACAAACCGCTTCCACCCGGGCTGATGTGGTGTTGATCACCGGCGGTTTGGGTCCTACGCCGGATGACATCACCAAAAAAACCATTAGTGAATTCTTTCATGTGGGCATGGCCATCAACAGCGAAGTCCTGAAGGATGTAAAACGTTTCTTAAAAGAACGGGATCGACCCCTTACGGAAATCAATAAACAGCAAGCCCTGCTCCCACTTTGTGATGCCTACATCCGTAATCCGAGGGGAACGGCACCGGGGCTCATTTTTCGCAGGGAAAAACGCCATTTCTATTTTATGCCCGGGGTGCCGGACGAAATGAAATATATGGTACGTGAGTTCATTGTAAACGATCTTAAAAAGACTCTTCATTTAATCCCTGTGCACAATCGATTGCTGAGAACGATTGGTTTTCCGGAGTCCTTTCTTTTGCAGCGGCTCAATCCTATTCTAAAAAAGTATCCTCAGATACAGATCGCTTTTTTGCCACGACAGATCGGTGTGGATTTGCGTTTCCGGATTACCACGGAACAAAGGCGGGAAGTTGAAAAATTGGACCGTTTGGTGCAATTGATTCGTGAAGAAATTTCCGAATACATTTTTACGGATCAGGAGATTGAGCTGGAAGAGGTTCTGGGACAATTACTCAGCGAACAAAAACTAACCGTTTCGGTTGCCGAAAGCTTCAGCGGAGGTCTTATCGGCGATTTATTGACCAATATTCCCGGTAGTTCCGTCTATTTTTTAGGCGACCTGGTCACCTACAGTAATGCAAGCAAGATGCAGTTGCTCAATGTGCAGAAATCCACCCTGGAAAAATTCGGCGCCGTAAGTAAACAAACTGCCGTTGAAATGGTGCGCGGTGTTCAACAGCTCATGCACAGTGATTGCAGCATGGCCACCACCGGTATTGCCGGCCCGGGTGGTGCCACCGAAACGAAACCTGTAGGGCTGGCTTATATTGCGGTTCGCTGTAAAGATAAGGAGATCGTAAAGGAGTTCCATTTCGGTTCGGAGCGTCGGGTCAATAAGAGAAGGGGCGCCAATAGCGCTATGGAACTGTTGCGTCGCTTGTTGCTGAATATCGAATAAAAGCAAAAAAGATAAAAAGGGCAGGCTACTATGTCCGAGATAATTCGCAGTTTTATAGCCATTGATATCCCCCAGGAAGTGAGGGAAAAGATCGTCCAATATCAGACCCGCATAAAATCATTCGCTCCCCAATTAAAATGGGTCCATCCGAATGCCATGCATATCACCCTTAAATTTTTAGGAAATCAACCTGCAGAAAGGATCGATGCCGTCATTGCCCGGCTTTTCGATCTACCGAAAAACTATCGTCCCTTTTCCATCGTCATATCCGAATTCGGAGGCTTTCCCAATGAACGGCGACCGAGAGTACTTTGGCTTGGCATACAGAGTCAGCCGCATGAACCGTTGTTTAGACTCCAAAATGATATTGAGGATTATTTGGAACCGCTGGGTTTTGAAAAAGAGAAACGGCGTTTTTCTCCCCATTTGACGATGGCGCGCGTAAAATTTCCCCGGGATTTCAGTGAATTATTTGCCTTTGTAAACCAGTATCCTTTTCAAAAAACGGAATTTCCGGTTAGCGAGTTAATTGTGATGCGTAGTATTCTTCGGCCCCGGGGAGCTCAATACACGCCGATTCAAAAATATTCTTTGCGCTAGTTGCATTTAAGTATTAGATTCTTTTTTACTGTACGATCGTTTTTATGCCGATCCGTAATTGGTTTGCCTATGGGGATCACTTTCCCTGTGAAGTGGTATAAGGGAAAACCATTCCTGTTCCGGGATCTATGCAGTGAACCAACGGATTCTTTCTAACTTTACTTAACATAAATTAAAAAGGTTTTCTTATGGTTGACTTGAAAGATAAAACAAAAGCGGTGGATCTTGCTGTTTCCCAGATTGAACGAAATTTCGGCAAGGGTTCCATCATGCGTCTGGGAGACCGGCCCAAGGTGCAGGTCGATGTCATCCCGACCGGTTCCATTTCCTTAGATGCGGCTCTGGGCATCGGCGGCATCCCCAGGGGTCGTGTCACCGAAATTTTTGGCCCCGAATCTTCCGGGAAAACAACTCTGGCTTTGCACATTATCGCCGAAGCACAGAAGATGGGCGGTCTGGCTGCTTTCATCGATGCCGAACATGCGCTCGATCCGATTTATGCCAAGAAATTGGGTGTGGATACGGTTAACCTGCTGGTCAGTCAGCCGGATAACGGAGAACAGGCTCTGGAAATTGTAGAGACTCTGGTGCGCAGCGGTGCTTTGGATGTGGTGGTTATCGATTCCGTAGCGGCTCTGGTGCCGAGGGCGGAAATCGAAGGGGAAATGGGTGATTCACACATGGGGCTGCAAGCCCGCTTGATGTCTCAGGCTTTACGCAAACTAACCGGGACAGTCAGCAAATCCAATACAAGCGTGGTTTTTATTAATCAGGTTCGGGAAAAAATCGGCGTCATGTTCGGCAATCCGGAAACGACCACCGGCGGACGGGCACTTAAATTTTACACATCGATCCGCCTGGACATCCGTCGTATCGCAACCATCAAAGAAGCGGCGGAAATGGTTGGCAACCGCACCAAAGTTAAAGTGGTCAAGAACAAACTGGCTCCTCCCTTTCGGGATGCCGAATTCGATATCATGTACTCCCTCGGGATTTCCCAGGAGGGGGATGTGTTAGACAATGCCGTGAATCATCGCATCATTCAAAAAAGCGGCACCTGGTTCTCTTACGGGGATATCCGTCTGGGACAGGGCCGGGAAAACGCCAAACGCTTCTTAGCCGAAAATCCCGATACCTTTAAAGAAATCGAAGAAAAAGTACGAGTCGCACTGGGACTCATTCCCGGAGAGGAAGAAGAGGCGGAATCTAAAAATTAACATAGCGGCTTTTAAAGCCGCTATGTATCGTTCACATCCGACATTCCCGGAGAATCGAAGTAAGTTAATTTTCTTTTGGAAATAATCTGTGTATTACCGGCTCATTTTCCATTCGCGAAAAAATTAAAATCCGTGCTATGTTGCCCATCGCTGATCGTACCCTGACCACTCTCATCGAAGGTCACATCGTAGCTCGTATCACCATGAGTAATCGTGCCATTACCGCTATGATCGGGGGCGAAGTTATAATCAGCAACCAGGAGCGGATCATCCCCGTTATTATAGGCATCTTCCGTTTTATACACCGCATAATGGACATGGCCGCTACCATCCAGATAGTATTCTGCGCTGATCAGAATATAGTAGTTATTCCAGGTTGTCCAATTTCCGGTTAGGGTCTTGACTTCGGCTGTAACAACCGTTTTGATCGTACCGTGTGCGCCATTGGATTTACTTACATTGAGCGTACCGGTTCTATCACCCTCATTCTTAGTAACCACGAGAGTGGCCTGTAAAGAGTCTACTTTACCCGAGCTGAAATATACGGCATGGTGATAATCGGCATGGGAGGTTGAATCCGGCAGTTCAAGCCAGACTTCCGCCGACCTGGTAATCTTATCCAGAGTACGGCCATCCGGAAAATCAATCAATTCGCTATAGGAACCGTGGTTATCATCCCGTAATTGATTAAAGCTTCCGGAAACCAGTAAACCGTTGCGGTATTTCTTCTCAAAGGTTCCTTGATAATCGGATTGGAAAGTGAAGCGGTTGTATGAATCCGTACCGTCTTTGTAATAGAAATCTTCACGCAATGTACCGGAATTATCGGGATGCATCTCTGCGGTCTGCTTTTTATGGATAAGCCGCATCCCACCGCTGTAATAGGAATCCGAAACAGCCGTCAGACCTGTCGGTTCCGTTCCTTCGTAGTCGGTTATCTCAATATCCGATCGTATGGAATCCACAAAGAAGCTCTCTTTGAATTTTTGCCAGGAAAAAACGCTGACCAATTTATCATCCCTGTCGTTGTCCAAAGTTTTATTTAAGTCTGCCACAACTTCGGTCGAATCGTATTGCAGGTTTCTGCCTGCCGGGAATCGGAAGGTAACCTGGTAATATCGGGCCAAACCGCTTTCAAAATTATAATAGAGAGCAACCCGTTTTCCAAAACCACCCGTATTGGTTTCCTGAAAAAAGATCAACGAATCTCCGGCTACTTTTGCCAGGATGGGTATATCCGGCATATGCTGCGGTACGGCGCGGACCAGTTCCAAGCCCCGTTTTTTTAGAGTCTTAACGGTACTTACCCCGGGAACACCCTGATCCTCAACAAATTGCTCGTCACCGGTTAACGATTGAATTTCATCGCTGGTGGCATTGAGATCATTTACCTGATAGCCGATCCCGGCCTGATCGGATACTACGGCATTCAGTTGATTTTGATCGTCTGTGTTTGTAACCTTCTGCTGACAACTAAACAGTAGTAGCAAAGAAAATAACAAACCCGTAAATAATTTGAAATAGGACATAGCCCCCTCCTAAGAGAATTGATTGATTGGACAATTATCTTAGGACATTCGTAAAAAAATGAAAATGATTAGCAACAAAATACACTTAGTTAGAAAATGACCTATTTATAAAGAGGGAACCGGTGCCTGATGAAAATCACTAAAATCGAACGACACAAAGGCCGAAAAGCCCTGTATGATCTGTATTCGGATGATATTTTTTTATTCACAATCCACGAAGACACCTTGGTCCATTTTACCCTGCAAAGAGGGAAAGAATTTACAGATGCCGAATTACGAAAAATACAGAAATATGATGAAGTTATGCAGTGCACCCATCAAGCATACCGCTATCTGAGTCGCCGGCCGCATCTTACTGCAGAATTACGACGAAAATTACGGCAAAAAGCTTATGCAAAGGAGATAATTAACCGGGCTTTGCAAATCATTCAGAAACAGAATTATCTGAATGATTCCGATTTTATAGAACGCTATATTAGAGATGAAATGACCCTCAAGCACAACGGCCCGTTGCGCATTAAAAACAATTTACTGCAAAAGGGAGCCCGCGCCGAAGACATTGAGCATCTATTGCAAAAGATATACAGCGATCGGCAAGTGATTGAGAATGCCCGGCTACAGATGAATAAAAAGCTGGCCACTTTAAAGGATAGCGGACCTCAAAAGAAACGTCAAAAACTAATTCGCTTTCTGCAACAAAAAGGATTTAGCTGGCAAACCATCGGCCAACTTTCTATTCGTGACCTAGAGTAGTGGAGCGGGATGCTCGCTTATGGGCTTTAAGCATCCCGAAGACACCCTATTCCATATCGATCTTGTTATTTTTTTTGAGCTTTTTTTGCCATCTGTATATGAAGTTCGAGCCAGCTTTTTAACCTGAATAACTGTTCGGTACCCTGATAGCGGCCGTTAGCAAAGACTCCGTAATCTCCCCCACCGGCCATTGCCGAAGCAAAACGGGTCGAATTATTATAAAAAAGCCACAACGAAGTCCATAACCGTTCCGGCTCTTCATCGAACATATTGCCCTGGTCCGCTAAGCCCTTCTCCCAAATTTTGGACATAATTTTTGTAGCCGAGAGCGTTAAAGCATTGGTGGACTGTATGGTATTATCCAATCGTTTGAAATGTCTCTTTACCCAACCGCTGCTATGGCAGGTTAAACAAATTTTCTGCATCCTGTCATTTCTTCTCTTCTGCTCTTCTTTAGTAATTAAGAATTTAGAGGCCGGGCTACCATCCAGGTCCGCGGTAAGAGGTAATCCCGCCGAATTTCTTATTTTATAGAGTTCCGGTGTCCTGGGATGGGGGACAGCGTAGGGAACCCCTAATAGACGCCAGGCCAAACGATCGTTAAATTGATGGGTACGTTCCGCTATCACATTGCCTTCCGAATCGGTAAGTAAACTGGCATGGCAGGTAGCGCAAGTGGGTGCTGTAAAATCCTGGCCGATCTTCCAGGGCACGGCAGTCAGGTTGAATTTTTTACCTTGTGATTTAAAAATATTTCCGTGTTTACTGACCGAATATACTTTATAGGCCGGCACATCCGGACCCTTATGACACTCGCTGCACGTATACGGCTGGCGGGCCGTTTCAATGGAGAAATCATGACGGGGATGACAGGAGGTGCAGGAGCCCAGACTGCCATCCGGGTTTAGACGCCCTACCCCCTGATTGGGCCATCCGGTCAATACGGGAAACTTCATCTCGCCGAATTCCGTATCCCGGGTTTCCATACCTTTTACCGTTACCTTTGTGCCGTGACAGTACAGACAGGATTCATCCATTGTTAAAAAATCGCTTCCGGCATGGTCAGTTTGAGAGGCCGGACGAATGACGGACTTAATCAATTGCTGATAAACCGTATTATCCACCAAATTCCCATAAGCATGGGCCATGATATTATGGCCGTACTGGCCGGCTTCTTCGGCATGGCAGGTGGCACAATCCTTTGAACTTACCACCGTATGAATTTTATAACCATTATGCTCAAAGGTATCCGGATGTTGATCGGCATTGAGCGCATGGCATTCATAACAACCGACCACCACTTTTTGTAGTGCGGGATTGGTTGGCTGCGAAGAAATGCGACGTTTGATCTTTTCTTTTTTAAAAGCTGCCTGCGGCGTGATTTTGGAATGGCGGCCGTCTCTCCAGGACTGCACCAGACCCGGTTGAATTACTTCATGACAACCGATGCATTCTTCCGTCTCGCTGCTCAACGGCATCTTTTGAGCCAAGCCGAATCCCACCAGAAAAAACAATAAAAAAGAAAGAGAATAACGTACAAAACGATCCGATTTTTCCATGGCGCATACTCCTTTTATAACATTTAGAAAGCTTCTTGAGCCGAATCTGTTTCTAATCGTAAGCCAGGCGGGTTTGTTCGTCGCTCAGGGTTGCTTCAAGTATTTCCTTCCATTGCGTTTCTTTCCATGTCCCCAATTGTTCATGAATTTTTTTGTATTTTTCGGGAATCGGATGGGTACCATACACAACTTCCAATCCGTACCTGGTATGTATGTAATCATGGAAATACTGAAGATAGGGACAGGGCGGATAGCCCACGATTAATCCCGTAGCCAGGTGAATCACTTCGGCTCCGTTCTTCTTCATCTCATCCACGGCATATTCCACATTGCCTCCGGGACAGCCGTCACAGGTCGTATAGCCGACCAGTTCGATCTCGCGATCCGCATATCGGTTAAAAGCACCGTCCTTCTCCCGCATGGCTCTGAAACATTTTCCCCCTGCACATCTGCGATACCGATCACAGATAATGATGCCGATTTTAACAGTTCTGGACATTGTACCTCCTTAGCAGGTTATCATTTGAGGGATACCGTATATAAGATTAATAAAAAAAACAATAAAAATAAAATAATTTCCGAATAAAGCTTCTCAGTGTATCCCTGTCCCCAAGTCATACGGTATCCCCTGATCTCCTGTCGTAGCGAGCACGGTTTTTCTTTTGTCATTTCCCACCTGCCCGGGCATCCAGAACACACATCAGAATGGCGAGAGCATCCCTGGATTCCCGTTTATACGGGAATGACACCTGTTTTCACATGGCATTATCCTCGTGTCAAGTCTGCCGTACACTGTCATGCCTGCCCGGCTTTGTCGTGGCCTGCCCGTCCTTTGGCGGGTCCAGCTTGATTGGGAATCCAAACATCGACCCGGGTGGCGA
>JALSTK010000147.1 GCA_026983775.1 Calditrichia bacterium | reverse complement strand
CGTTGTTCGATTTGTTGCAGAGAAGTTCTTTCTTCTTGCAGGATTTGCCCCATTATACGTTCCAACTGATTACTTAAATCGTCGATGTGCAAGGCATACTGACGAACTATATCTTCCGGCCGACGAAATCCATAGCTTCTTTGTACCGCATCAATTTTTTGATAACCCTGGCTGATTTTCTGTTTCATGATCCGCGCAAGACGAGTCATGTAATAAAGCAGGTCCTCGTGAATTTGTATATAGTCCGGCACAGCTAATTCTGCTGCAGCAGAAGGAGTCGGTGCCCGTAAATCTGCCACAAAATCAGCAATAGTAAAATCAATTTCATGTCCGACAGCAGATATAACCGGTAGGTGTGAATCGTAAATAGCTCTTGCCACTCGTTCTTCATTGAAGGGCCACAGGTCTTCCAGAGAACCGCCTCCTCTCCCTACAATCAGAAGGTCCAATGCACCAAAACGATTCAATTCATCAATGGCATTCGAGATGTCTTCTGCTGCGCCGGCTCCCTGCACCAAGGTTGGTCTGAGAACAACCTGAACATGGGGTGCTCTTCTGCGTAAAACGTTCAGGATGTCGCGTAAAGCAGCTCCCGTATCCGAAGTGACAATACCGATTTTTTCCGGAAATTGCGGTAACGGTTTTTTATGGTCTTCTGCGAATAATCCCTCGGCCTGAAGTTTTTGCTTTAATGCTTCAAATTGCTGTTGTAATCTACCCTGCCCGACGGGTTGCATGGCTAAAACATCTAATTGGTACCGCCCGCCTTTTTCATATACCCGGATGTTGCCGTTAACCTGAATCTGCATCCCATCTTCCGGTAGAAAGGTTAGATGATAGGCTCTGGAGCGCCACATAACACAGGATATTTGTGCATTTGAATCTTTGAGTGTAAAATAGAAATGACCGCTGGAATGGGCCTTGTAGTTTGAGACTTCCCCTTCGACCCAAATTGTAGGAATGTTTTCTTCAAGAAGGAGTTTGATGGTCGAAGTAATTTCGCTGACTGAAAATATGTGCGATGCAATCATGGGCACACCCATAAAATAATAAAAAAAGGCTCATTAGAAAATGAACCCTTGAATTTTAACGGTTTTTCTTTTTATGGCGGTTCTTACGTAAACGTTTTTTCCGTTTATGGGTTGCCATTTTTGCCCGTTTCCGTTTTTTACCACTTGGCATAAATACTTCCTCTTCTTTACGACTTATTTATTTTATCTTTAATTTGATTGATAAACTGCTTTGCGGCCTGAGCTTCACGACTTTCAGGACTTTTTTTGATTAACTCTTGCCAGGTTTGAATCGCCTTATCCTTCTGTTTTAAGTTGTAATAAATAATTCCTAAATTATACATTCCCGTAAGATGATTCGGGCTGAACTCTAAAGCTTTTTTTACGAAATAAATAGCCGAATCACCATGCTGCAGATTGAAATAGGATATGCCCAGATCAATGAGGACATCGGGTTGATCACCCTTTAAGGCAATTGCCTTTCTATAATAAAAAACAGCTTGATTGAAGCGATTGATATCGAAATAACTATTTCCCAAATTGACTAAAGTAGATAAATCATGCGGATTTTGTTGATAAGCATCTTTTAAACCCTGGATTTTTTGCATGACTTCCATGGGTGGTTGTTGAGCCGAAGCTTCCATAGATGTTGCACTACGGTTACGCACTTTTTCCAACTTTGCATTTAAGGTTTTACGATTGGAACTCAAAACCAGTAAAATGATTATTAAAGTAAGCACAAACACTCCGCCAAGGATTACATAAGAATCGATCTTAGATGAGGCTTTTGAGGTTTGGGCAGTGGGTGTGCCGGATTTAACGGAAGCCATCGGTGAGCCACAATTTATACAAAATCTGGCATTATCTACGTTTTCAGTCCCGCATTTCGGACAAATCTTCGCGATATTCAACTCCTTCTATGGCTAAATAATAAATTCCATGAGCTTTTGATTTTAATGAATTTGCCCATTCATGTCAATTAATTTTCAGATACTCTTAAACGCTCTCCAGGGCGAATCCGGGCCGATCTTTTTCTGTTCAGCCGTTTAATTTTCCGAATGCTGATACCGTATTTCTTTGCAATATCCCAAAGAGTGTCTCCGATTTGGACAATATAGTATTTACCGGGCTCTTCTCTGTTAACCGTTTTTTTATTTGTCCTGGTTGGAAATTCCAATCCGTCCTTTGGTATCCACAGCACTAAATTTTGTTTGGGTCGAATGTACTGGCCATAGCGCAGCCCGTTCCATAACCGTATTTTATTTGCCCGGGTATGGTATAATTCAGCTATTTCTCCCAGAGTATCCCCCGGCTTCACTTTATAAATAATTTTTTTATGGCCCGGTACATGAGTGATTTTACGATATGAATAATGCCGTCTTCTTCTGCTCGTTACAGGAGCTTCCGCATAATAGGCCCGTTTATTTTGGGGAACGGGAATTAATAAATATTTTCCGGCACGAATTCGATTGCTATGCAGTTTATTTGTGGACCTCAAAACCGACATGGAAGTATGGTATTTTTGAGCAATGGTAGATAGGGTTTCTCCCGAACGAATACGATGTCTTACCCAGGATCGTTTCTTTTCATTCGGAATTTTTTTATAACCGGCTTTGAATTTTTCTTTAGTACCTTGCGGAAGATACAATGTAAAATTTTTCACGCCGGGAGGGGTCACCCACCGCAGAACCGCAGGATTGATTTCCTTAATATATCGATAGGTGGTATCTACCAATTGGGCGATCACGTTCAGGTCGACTGATTCGGATATAAGAACCGTATCTACCTTTAAAGGAGTTAACTTATCCACAAAGAAACCGAATTTTTCCGGAGATTTGCTGATAATCAGGGCTGCAAGATAGGTCGGGATATAGTTTCTGGTCTGTCGCGGCAAGCGCTTTAACTTCCAGAAATCTTTTGTTCGGTAGCGTCTTACATTACGTTCCACTTTACGCGGATTGCAGTTGTAGCCCGCCAGACTCAGATACCAATCTCCAAAACGTTGGTACAGATCACTTAGATGACTGGCTGCCGCCCGGGTGGCTTTAATAACATCGCGTCGTTCATCAAACCACCAATTATGTCGCAAACCGTAATGGCGCCCTGTAGCGGAAATAAATTGCCACATACCCACTGCCCGGGCATAAGACCGGGCACGAGGATTAAATCCGCTCTCAATCATGGCCAAATAAGCAAGATCTTCCGGTAGTCCTTTTTCACGCAAAATTTCTTTGACCAGGGATTCGTAGCGACCGCTTCTTTGCAACCATTTGGTAAAAACATAACGGCCTCTGGTCTCGAAATAATGGATGGCTAAGCGAACTTTCCGGTTAAGCGTCAACGGGAGATCACCGCTGGTATCGACTACGGTGCCGTCACCGAATAAAATGGAATCCGGGAAGGTAGCCTCCTCCAGATCGGTAATATCTTCCAGTACCTCTTCGGCTTCCAGGGGTTCCTGCGTTTCTAAATAAATTTGCTCGTATTTATGATTCATCTCTTTAAAAACGGAATCATAGTCCGCCCAATATTGCAGACTGGAGCGGTCTTCATCGGAGAGATTGGCCAGGACTCCGAAAGCTTCGTCAAAATAGATTTCTGCGCCGATAGTATCACCCTGGGACAGTTTTTTATTGGCCTGATTGTAATACGCCAGGATAGAATCCAGACTGTCCTGGAAGCTCTCCGCAACCCAAATACTATCGGGTAAAGAGGTGGGGAATTCCTGTCCCTCTGTAGATAACTGATTTTTCATAACCACCGGATGGCAGGCAAGAAACAGGAACAGAATTAAAACAGCCGTTATATATTGTTTTAAATAGGACAATATATGTTTCCTCATAGTGAACCCTGTTTTTTGATACGTCCGATGAAGGCTGTGGTAGAATACCCTTTGACATACGGAATAGTGCGTACAAGACCGCCATAGGATTCGACTAAATCCCTTCCTACGATTTCATCAAGGGCGTAATCCCCGCCCTTCACCAATATATCGGGTTTCACTCGTCTGATTAACTCTTCGGGGGTATCTTCGTCGAAAATACAGACTACATCTACCGGTTTTAGTCGTGACAAAAGATAGGCCCGGTCCTCCTGATTAATAAGAGGTCTCCCTTCTCCTTTCAGCCTTTGCACGGAACGGTCGGAATTAATACCCACTAACAACAGAACACCCAATTTTTTTGCGGCCTCCAAATACTGGACATGCCCCCTGTGTAAAACATCGAAACAACCGTTGGTGAAGACGATGGATCCCCCTTCTTTATGGTGCCATTCTTGTGCAAAATGCTCAATATGGGCGAAAGGAATAATTTCGGTCATAGGCGATCTTGTTCCAATAATACCTTTTTTAGTCGTTCAGCCTGAATAGCCACAATACCGACCTCTTCGCAGACGATTCCTGCGGCACTATTGGCCAAAGTTGCGGCCTCCCTGAAATTTGCACCGCCGACCAGAGCCGCAGTCATTGTAGCGATAACCGTATCTCCGGCCCCGGAGACGTCGGCTACTTTGCGGGTCCGGGTGGCTATATGCTGTACTTGCCGATTCTGCTCAAACAATGACATGCCGTCGGCACCCCGGGTCAGTAAAACGGATTGGGCTTTCAGGCGCTCCAGCAGTTCAAATCCGGCCTGCTCAACCTTTGTTTCATCATCGAGTAGTTTACCCAGAGCTTGAGAGGTCTCTCGAATATTCGGTTTGAATACGGTCGGGTTCCGATAAGCCATAAAATTAATAAACTTCGGGTCGACCGTGCTGATCTTTTCCTGAACCTGAGCCAGAGAAAGTGTTTCAGCAATGACCCTCTCCGTCAATACACCCTTGTTGTAATCCTCCAGTATAACCGCCTTCCCCAGAGGAAATAGACTTTTAATGCGTTGCAGCAGTTTCTTTTCCGATTCTTCTCCGGAGTAGACGATACGTTCAATATCTACACGGGCCAGGTGCTGGTTATCCCCGATAATTCGGGTCTTAACAGTAGTCGGCCGGTCCCGGGTAAAAATAATTCCCTCACTGCTCAGATTGTTATCCTTTAATAATTGTTCAAATCTTCGTCCATACTCATCTTCTCCGACCAAACCGATTAAGATGGGATCACATCCCAGTGTCTGCAGATTTAAGGCAACATTAGCGGCTCCACCGAAATGATAGGTCTCACTATCCATCTCAACAACAGGTACGGGAGCTTCCGGGGACAATCTGCTAACTCTTCCCCTAAGATAGCGATCGATCATCAGATCACCGATAACAAATATTTTTTCACCCCGAAAAGAGTCGAAGAGCTGTTCCACGCGCTGTCTGGTAAGTGTAACCATTTTTATAAAAAATCCGTTATATTAAATTATTTAAATTTACAATTTTTAAGGAGTTATTTCAAATTTCTTCAAGCCATTATGTGTTGAGAGGAAATTGAAGAATAAAAGTAGTTCCGGAATCGATTTTGCTTTGTACGTCGATTTTCACACCGTACGGAGTTAACAAATTATAAACCAGAGACAGACCCAAACCCGTACCCAACGGTGCATCCGGGTCATTGGTATCTTCCCGTTCCGTGGGTTTTGTTGTAAAAAAAGGATCAAATATTTTTGGCAAGTCTTCATCCGCTATTCCATGGCCCGTGTCCGCAATACTCAGTTCAATATGTTGGTTCACCCGTCTGGTTGTGATGCGTATGACCCGTGTTTCCCTTTTGTAAACTGCATCGACGGCATTCTGAATAATATTGGTAATGCTTTGTGAAAAATCGCTGTAAATCCCTTTAATCGGTGGTAAATTATCCTCAAGATTTATTTCTTTTTTAACATGATGCTTAAAATAAAGATTGGCATTCAGAAACTCTAATTCCTGCAATAGAAGGTCATTTAAATTAATTTCCATCAGTTGGGTTTCCTGCTCTTTATGGCCCTTATCCAGAATGGTTTGAATCAAAGCGGTCATACGCTCGGTCTGTTTTAATATTCGATCGACTTCCGAGTCCTGGGGATAGTGCAATTTCAATAATTCCGCATTGCCCTGAATGATGGCGATCGGTGTATTCAGATTATGTGAAATACCGGCTGCCAAACGTCCGATGGCCGCCATCTTATGCTCATTGAGTAACTGCATCTGCAACTGTCGTTCACGTTCTTTAAATTTATCCTGTTCGGTAACATCGATCATCACGCCTTCGTAGGCATCTTCTCCCTGATAGGTTATTTTCGTCATCCAGATTTCCAGGATGCGTTCTTCATTATTCAATGTCTTTGCCCGCACCCGCACACTATGCCCCAACTTGCTCCGTTCTTTCATAAACTCAATAAAAGATTCGGCTTTGGTTTTATCTTCATCAAAAACAAAATCGAGCATACATTTATCAGAGAGCAGATTTTCTTTGGGACATTGAAGAATTTCACAGGTCTTTTTATTAACATACTTAAATACATTGTCTTTGGTAATAAATACACCTACCAGAGATTGTTCAACCAAACTGCGATATTTTGATTCCGATTCCTGAAGTTCCTTAACCTTGCGTTGTACCATCTTTTCCAGTTCTTCCTGGTATACACGGCGCTGATTTTCCAGAGCTTCTTTCTCTTCAATGATGTAATTCTTTTGAATGGCATTGTGCAGTATTTGATGTAACTGGCCTTGTTTGAAAGGTTTCACAATATAATCGAATACCCCGACGCGAAGGGCCTGACGGGCGACCTCCAGATCGGAACTACCGGTAATAATCACTATGGGAGTCTGGATATTCATATCCCGGATCGTCTGAATAAAATCCAACCCGTTACGATCGGGAAGAAATATATCCAGAACAATGGCCGAAAAATGGTTGTTTTCTAAAAGGGATTCCGCTTCCGCCGCCGTACCGCAATCGTATATTTGATACTGGTCATCTTCAAGAAATAGTTTTAAGGTATCCCTCAGGTCGGCATCATCATCAATGATGAGTATTTTATGGTTTACGTTATTCTTCATGAATAAAGGAACTCAATAATCGTTTAAAAGGATCACTAATAAATTCAATGACAATAAAAATGAGTAAAATGGCAAAGCCGAAATCGAATAATAGGGTGGTAACCGAATCTAAGGTGGGTGAATTGAATTCGGGCAGAACCAGGATGGCCGCAAAAGCGATGCCTACAATCCAACTCATCGTTCTTAGCATCAGCTTATAAAAGCGTTCAACTCTGGGACTGAATTCTTGCGATTGAGGTTCATTGCCATGGGACTGATGAACACCCTTTGTCTGCTGTTCACGTAATTTTTTTGAAGATTTTCCTGACATGTTTTTCCTTTTTAATATCCGATGGCCCGCCCGTTGCTTCTCGGGTCACTCCATCCGGTAATCGATGAACTACGGTTTTCAATAAGAATACCCTGGACATAGCCCATATATTTGTCGTACAATATAGCATATCCTGCATTTAGCAAATTGTGAATGGTATCACTGTTGAAGCGATTATATTCGAGAACAAGACTATCCGGTTTCCACTGAAAATGAAAGCGGGGCGCTTCAATGGCCTGACGAATATTCATCCGATAATCAATGATATTCGAGATCACCTGGGCAACGGTGGTTATAATTTTTGCTCCTCCCGGAGAACCGAGCACCATGAATAGAGAATCATGGTGCGTAACAACGGCCGGTGTCATCGAACTGAGCATACGCTTCCCGGGCTGAATGGCATTGGCATATCCTCCCAGAAGTCCGTAAGAGTTGGGCTGCCCCGGTTTAATACTAAAATCATCCATTTCATTATTCAGCAAGACTCCTGTTCCGGGAACGACTACCATGGAACCGAAAGAACCGTTTAAAGTAAAGGTATTGGAAACGGCATTACCCCACTGGTCCACAATAGAGAAATGGGTCGTTTGATCCTTCTCCTTAAAATTGGGAAGAGAAGGATGGATGGAATCGGATACACCGGCATTAAAATAATGTAACTTACAACGTAGTTTTCGGCCGTATTCTTTAGAAAGCAGCACATTCAACGGCATTGTAACAAAATCGGCATCGCCCAGCCAGAAGGCGCGATCGGCATAGGCATAGCGCTCCGTTTCCACCCACAACCGTATCATGTTGGAACTGTTATGGCCCAAACGGTGCAAATGGAATCCTTCCAACGTATTCAAAATTTCTGCCAAAACGACCCCGCCGGAGCTGGGAGGAGGCATGGTGTAAATAGCATAGTGCCGATAGTCTATTTGTATCGGTGTACGCCATTTACACCGATAGGATTTCAAATCTTTTAAGGAAATCAATCCGCCATGAGATTGCATATCTTTAGCAATTTTTTCTGCAAGCGGACCGCTGTAGAATCCTTTTACACCCAGCCGGGCTATCCGTTTCAGAGTTCGGGCAAGGTCGGTCTGTTTAAATAGATATCCTTTTGTAAAGGGTCCGTCCGGGTTGACGAATATTTGTGCCGTTGCGGGAAACTGTTGAAATTCTTGTTTAAAGGCGTTAAAAATGCGGGCCTTATACTCGTCCAGCGCAAAGCCGTTGGCAGCTAAACGGATGGCCGGTTTTAAGATTTCCGCCCACTTCAGTGTCCCAAATTTTTTATGCGCTTCCCACATCCCGCACACTGTTCCGGGAACACCGGCCGCTAAATAGCCGCGGATACTGGCATCTTTAATCACCTTTCCCGTTGAATCGAGATACATGTTTTTTGTGGCTTTTGCCGGGGCGGTTTCGCGGTAATCGAGGGCATAGACCCTCTTGGAACTATCCCGTATGATCATAAATCCACCCCCACCGATATTTCCTGCGGTCGGATAGGTTACCGCCAGGGTAAATGCAGTGGCAATTGCAGCGTCGATCGCATTACCGCCCTGCTGCAAAATATTCACACCAACCCGGGAAGCAATCGAGTCGGCGGAGACCACCATTCCCTTCTCGGCCCGGATCGGACGGAACGGACGGGTATGTCCCGGATCAATCCAAAAGAAGTTTAGAAGGATAAGAAATATCAGGAAGTTTTTCATTCAGCTATCTTCACAAGTCCTTTCACAGGCAGGTTAACATCTAAAATGATTATTTGTTCAGAATTGTAAGAATATCCTCTTCCAGGAGAAACGATTGCGGCCTTTCCACAATTCTTCCCAACTCCTTACCATCCCTCAAAAAAATGAAAGTCGCCACCCGTTTGATACCGTATTGTTCCGGAAGATCGTTATCCATTTTTAATTTCCGGTTCAAAGCATACATTTTTATCCCGGCTTTTTTGTTCAAATGGGCTCTGTCGATGATTTTAAGAAAATGAGGGACTTCCCTTTTACTGTCCGGGCACCAGGTTGCCATGAAAATCTCAACTTGAAAAGGCCGATCGATCTTTTTTAATTTTCGGATAATCGATGAATCGGGCTGATAGGCTTCTTTTAATTTTTTCCACTCCGGATAGTCGAAAAATAATTGGCGGATGCTTAGCGGGCCCACCAGCATTTCCCGGCCGTCAATCATTACTTTTTTACTGCTTAACCTGGTTTGACAGGCGAATAATAGCAGAACGGCAATTACAAGGATTACCCTAAAGTTGAAGCGAATCGACTTTGACATGATTCTTCCCTACATCTTTTATTAATTTTTGAATGATCCCCTTTTGATTTACAACAAGTCTGGTAACGACCTGATACGGTTTGCCCAGAATACCTTCATCCCGGTTATTGACGGTTACGCGCACTCCACCGGCATTTCCGAGTATGAAATTAAGCAGAGAATCCCCCTTGATCGTAATCTCATTTCCTTTTTGCAGCAAATATTCCAGGGTATCGGCACGATCGCGAACCACCCGTACCCAGGTTTTATCAAGCGCCTTTAATTCGACTTTAACATCCGAGTTACGGTTTGTCAGGGTAACCGTTTTGCTATTTTCTTTGATCGTATCTGCCGCCAGCGCTCTTAGGGCGCGGTTTTTCTGAATATTTTTTACAATTTCCCGGGGTGTAATAGCGTTTACCGCTACATGATCAACCGGGGTGATGGTGCTGGAATTAATAGCCAGGAGGATGATAATAAGCGCCAAAATGAGAGCGGGAATGGCTATATAAAGAATCTTAATCCAATGCATCCGCCCCGGAGATGTATTGACCGAAGTTAATTTGCCGATGGTCGTGGTATATTGGGGTTGCAGTTCTTTTCTTAACTCGCGGTAAGCTTTAATATATTTTTCTTCATCTTCTATTCCTAAAACACGTAAATAGGTCTGGAAAAAGAGCTTATCATACACATGGGGAATTTTACCCAGGTTTCCTTCTTCCAGAGCCTGAAGAAAATCCAATCTAATATGGGTCCGTTGGGCAATATCCTGAAGAGATAAGCCTTTTTCTTCGCGAGCAGATTTCAGCTCTTCGAAAATGGATGGTTGATTTTCTTTATGTTCTTCCATGGGGATAAACCTCAAAATCTTTTATTTTCATTTGGATGGTCGTCTGACCGTTCCAGGTGTTTTCATCAATGACATAGGCACAATTGATATAACTATGTGGACGATTGAGGACATCCACATATTCACCCAGGTGATAGCCGATGGCATCGAGCACAACGGCTTTTTGTTTAAATTTTACTTTTAGATGATTATTTCCAATTACCATTGCATTTCCGAAGAGTTGTAAGTTCCTGGAAATGAAAACAGGTCTCATGTTACTCGGCCCATAGGGTGCCAACCGTTTCAGTCCGTTAAAAAATTGAGGATTGAACTGATCGAATTCCACTTCGGCATCAATTTGCAATTTAGGTACCATATCCTCCACTTCGAGGAACGCTTCGGATATTTCGTTTATTTCCCGGGCCAAAAGAGGAATATTTTCTTCTTTAATAGTCACTCCGGCTGCAAAACGGTGTCCGCCGAAGGCGATAAATAAATGTTTGAGTTTGCTAAAGGCCCGATAAATATCAAAATTTTGTGTGGATCTGGCAGATCCTTTCCCGATGCCGTCCTGGATAGAAATCAATAGAGTGGGTCGGCTATACTTTTCCATGATTCTCGAGGCTACAATTCCAATAACTCCCGGATGCCAGTCTTTATGGGCAAGAACAATGACCCGGGTCGAATCCAGATCAATTTCCCTATCTATAATATCCTTAACCGATTGAAAGGTTATTTCATCAATATCTTTGCGCTTTTTATTTTCTTTTTCCAGAATCCGGGCAATATTTCGTGCTTGTTGCATACTATCCGTTGTCAGTAGATGAACGGCTTTTTTGGCGTTGGATATTCTGCCGACCGCATTCAAACGGGGTGCAATGACAAATACGATTACACTTACCGTGATTTCCCGGTCAATAAGCCCGCTGCTCTGTGCCAGAGCGTAAACACCGGGACGCTCTTTGGACTGAAGCTTTTCCAGACCGTACTTAACCAAAATGCGGTTCTCATCCGTCAATTGAACAATATCCGCTGCCGTACCCAAGGCAACGAGATCGAGATATTTATAGGCATAGGTTTTTTCCAGACCGATTTTCCGGGTAACTGCCTGTAAGACTTTAAAAGCGACCCCACAGCCGGCCAGTTCTCTAAAGGGATACTCGGACTTCATTAACTTCGGGTTAACAACAGCGACTGCTTTGGGTACTTCTTCTCCGGGTTCATGGTGATCACAAATAATTACATCGATGCCGAATTCCCGGGCATATTCCACTTCCTGAACAGCCGTAATCCCGCAATCCACCGTGATAAGAAGTGAAACATCGCGATTGCGGGCAATTCGTACTCCGGCATTGGACACACCGTATCCCTCTTTAAAACGGCTGGGAATAAAAAAGGAAACCTTGCCTCCCATGCGAAATAAACCATCATACAGGATGGATACGCTGGTAACGCCGTCTACATCATAATCCCCGTAAATAAGAATATTTTCACCGTCGCGAAGTGCTTTGAGGATGCGCTCAACCGCTTTATCCATGTCCGGGATTAAAAAAGGGTCGTACAGATCATCCAGACTGGGATTAAAAAAACGTCTTATTTGATCCGCTTGTTCAATTTGACGTTGGATAAGAATTTGTGCGATAAGAGTATGTAAATTAAACTGATCTTTTAGGTTTCTTACCGCCTCCGGATTGGTTTTTTCCGGGAATACCCACTGAAATTTCATGGCCACCCCATAAATATATCCAGACCCCATCATAAGCCGAATTCTGTTCCCACCGAAGTGGGTGGTAGCCATTTATCTAAATTAACCGTTTCCGGTCAACTTAAGCAATCTACCCCGAAGTGTGTTCCTGGGAACGCGTGCCGGGCAACACGCTTTCGCCGCAGCGAAATCCTTCTATACTTGATTTTGCATCAAACTGGGTTTGTCCTACCTTTGCGTTAATCGTACCTGCCGGTATTCCTGCCGGAACAAAGTGGTGAGCTCTTACCTCGCCGTTTCACCCTTATCCCGCCAAGAGGCGGGACGGTCTTTTCTCTGTGACACTTTCCGTCTGCATGATTATGCAGCTTCTGATCTCTCAGAAAGTTTTGCCCGTGATGTTCGGACTTTCCTCCCCGCCTTTTTTATAAAGCGGAGCGACTACCTGAAGGGGTCTGGATTTATGGTTTATTTGTTTATTTCGAATGAATCTCATCCCAGACCAAGATTCTTCCACAGATCTCGCAGGTATAGATTTTCTCCATCTTTTTTACCTCTACGATTTTCTGTGGCGGGATATAGGAATAACAACCACCGCAAACACCGTTAGTCACAATGGCAACTCCCTGGCCACCGCGCGCTTCACGCACCAGTTCATAGGTTTTAATGAGTTGCGGATCGGCTTTATTAATAATTATTTCCCGCTCCTGCCTGAGCAAATTCTCTTCTTCCGCGGTCGCATTTAAAGTTTGCTCAAGCTCTTCTTTGTTCTCGGATAATTCTTGCTCCAATTTACCTATTTCCGCCTCAATGGAATGGATCGATTCTTCCAAAGCTTCCATGTCTTCATCGATTTCGAGTAGTTCCGTTTCACTTTTGTTTAACTGATCTTTTGCCGAATCGGTCTCGGCCGTGATCGCATCATACTCTTTATTCGTTTTGACCTGGTATAGTTGCTCCTCAAACTTTGAAAGCTTCTCCCGGGAATCTTCTATAATCAGTTCAAGCTCCCGATGACGCAAACGTGCATTCTTTAAAGTTTCCTGATTCTTTTCCATCTCTTGAATTTTACTGTCAAGCTTTTCCTGAAGTTCCTTTACAATGAGTGGTAGATCGCCCCGCTCTTCCCTGAGTTCATCGAGACGATTATCAATCTCCTGTAATTCTAATAAAGAATACAAAGTCTTCTGCACTCCAACAGACCTCCTGTGTTAAAATAAAAAAGTGCACCCATCGAAAGATGAATGCACTTTACTGTATAAAATAAATTTTTAACTGATTTCCCAATGCTATAAAGATGTCTCAATTTACACCTTGTTATTGTAAGAAGTGGGCCCACAGGGACTCGAACCCCGGACCAGCCGATTATGAGTCGGCTGCTCTAACCAACTGAGCTATGGGCCCCAATACGACATATCCCTATCCTCAAATTTGAGCAATGAAATTTATTAAACGACCCTCTTAAAATCAAATTTATTTAGAGGACCATGTAAATCCCCGGGCAAAGAATTCCTCTATATCTTCCCTATCAATAAACAGAGCGGGATGTCCGGTTTGTTCATCAGTTCGGATCAGTTTAAATGCGGGAAATTCGGAGATCACCGTATAGGAAAAATGATCATTTTTAGAATATATGAAGAATGTAAACTCATCCTTCCCAAAATCGTGCATCTCACTTGAAATATCAGGATAGAATCCCCAATATTTAAAGAATTTTTGCCGCAATGAAACCGTATCCTGCACAATCGAGGGGGACAAAAATACTCTAAGACGTCGTACCAATTGTATACCCTCGGTATTTATTAATTTTCTGATAAAAGCAAAATTAGGTTTCATTTCCAATTCTATTGCCGGATAATAACGGGCCTTCAAACGATAGCGTGTATATTCTGTCGGACATTCGATGCGATCATATTCGCCATTAGTATGAATTACCCGATTCCTGGAATATCCCGGAAGCGACAGATTAAACCGGGTCTGAATCAAGCCGTGGACATCAACCGCGTAACCGGCCACAACAAAGGTATCCTTGCTGCCGGAAAACCAGCGCAGGGATCTGCCCGCAGGGGTATATAATTGAAGAGTATGGCTTACTGTTACGTTCCGCACAGGTACATAGTCTTTAAAATAACGGGTCGCATACTTAATTTCCCGGCCATCTATTTTCAGGGCAGGTAAATCTTTGCGCACCCTGAAGCTGAGCTGAAAACGCTTCTTCTTTCGAATAAATTTTATGCGATTTTCATTAAGCACTATATAAAACTGTCCCCAAGCTAAGGGAATGTGTACTGTAAAGCCGTCTATTTCTATCTTTGTCCGGGATAACGCAGGTTTTTTTAATGGAGGACGAAGAAGACGCGGCCGAATGTTTATAACTTTATTCTCAATATCAATGGATAAACGGACATTTTTATCCATGCGGAAAGTGAATCCTTCTTTTCCTTTCACCTCTATAAATTCTTTATCCTGTTTTTTACTGAACTTCACATCCCATCCTAAATCCGGATAAAAAATTTCCTGAATAAAAGAGAGCGTGCCTTCCACAGAAAATGTAAATTCATTGCGGCCCGGATGATAATTAACAACCGACTGAACCGACCAAATGAGTTGAATAATCCGCCTGGTTGATTCAGGTAACAAAGGTACAATGAGCCGGTATGCCTGATCAGCCCACCAGAAATCCTTTTCCCGGGCCAACAGCATAAAAGCGATATACTCTTCCGTATTTTTTTCGATCTCTTTACTGAACCAAAGCGATAAAAAAGGCTGACTGATCCGATCCCAACAGTCTTGCAGCTCATGCAGGGCCTTCCCATTCAACGGATGATTCGAAACTAAATAAGGCATGAATTCGGAAGGGGATATTTTTTTAGCAGAAGCCAAATATGTATTCGGATTATCAAGCGCCTCATATCGCTTTAGGGTCTTTTGTAAAACAGATGCTTGCTCTGAGCTAAGCCGATTCTTTGCTGCTGACCAATAGGTTGCCTTCCATTCGGCACCCCGGCCTAATCGAATATACAATTCCTGAAGCCAGAAAAAATCCATCGGATGTTCTGCAAAAAAGGCTTTATTGCCGGACCGGTCATCCCGGTCGGGCCAGGATATTTGAGCCCACAAATCATCGATGGTTTGAATCGTTTCCTGTTGAGGACAGGTTATATATTGTAACGGATGGTTCCTGTGTTCATTCTCCAACCAAGCTTCCAGATTGGGAAGTAAATTTTCTAAGGAAAGATCGTTGTGCACAGGCTGTATAAGTAGCAAATCCTGGCCGGTTATTTCAATACGAATTGGATGATGTCCGGTATTTACGGGATGGTACAAGCTGCGTATAGCCTGTTCATCGCCAAGCTCTGTTTCAACGGTCAAATGCTTATTTTCAAATACTTCGATTAAAAGTACATGGATATTAAGATATTCCAGCCATTGTACGGTGAAATGAGCTTGTTGGAATAGGGTATGAAAAATGCGTGTTTGTGGAAAATGCAGGCGATACGCATCGCTTTTAACCGAAGTGTCCGTATCTTCTGAAACGGGAACCAATTTTAAGTGATGCTTCCTATCCGTAAGCTCCGTACTTTGGAAATGTTGTACCGAAGGTTGGAACGAAAATTGAGAACTAAGCGGAAAGGAAGCGGCTTTCCGGATAAATTGTTTAAACCCGGTGATTATCTTTTCTTTATTGATCATAGATTTTGGATGCGCACCTATTCTTTAAAATTTTAGAGTTAAATTCTAAAGAAATCGGCGCAAATCAATATAGAAAATAAATATCATTAGTGTAAGCAAGATGGCCATACCTATCTGCTGTATTTTTACACGGACCTGGATCGGAAGCGGTTTACGCATAATCCCTTCCAGTAATATAAAGAATAAATGACCACCATCCAGTCCGGGAATCGGGAAAATATTGAACAGGGCCAGAACAGCACTCAGAGCGGCGATCAGATACAGAAGATAATCCCACCCGGCATGAGCTGCATCACCTGCCATTTTAGCGATCATGATCGGTCCGCCGATAATTTCCGAAGCCGATTTGGTACCGGTTAATACCCACCCCAAGCTCTTCAGATTAAGAGCCATCAGATCGTAGGTTTGATTCACTCCATTCACTAAAGCTCTGGCAACACCGACATCTTTTGATTCATAATAGTAACTAATACCGATTTTACCGACTTCTATTTTTTTACCGTCCTTATCGGTCTCTTCGAATTTTTGGGGGATTATTTTACCGGAAAGAAGTTGGTATCCCCGTTTCCATTGAATTTCAATCTCCTGCCCCGGATGGGAACGGATGGATTCGGTCATTTCCTGCCAATCTTTTACCGGTTTCCCGGCGATAGAAGTGATTAAATCCCCTTTTTTCAGACCCAATTTACCGGCCGGCATGCTATAAGACACATCGCCGACTCTGGCCGAAAAGAGGGGTTGGATATCCAGTACTTCACCCTTCTTTTCTTTGAACCAGGATTTGTGATAGTCGAGATTTATTCTCTGCCCGTTGCGTTCTACCGTAAAAATAATTTCTTTGTTAAGATTATCTACGAAGGCTTGTTGGATTTCATTCCAGTTATGAACCGCCTTTCCGTTGACGGCCAGGATTTTATCATGGATTTTAAAGCCAACTTTTTGGGCAATACCCTGTGCACCGACAAGGCCCACGGTTGTTTCCGGTATGATGCGTTCCCCATTGGAATAGTTCAGAAATCCCAGGACGGCAATAGCCAGAATCAGATTCATAACCACACCGGCTGTAATAATTATAACCTTACGCCAGGTTGATTTTGAATTAAATTCATCTTCCGCACCCGTCTCATTGGCATCGAGGCTCTCATCGATAAAACCCGCCATCTTAACATAACCGCCCAGCGGTATGGCACCGATACTAAATTCGGTTTGTCCATATTTTTTTGAAAAAACGGTTGGTGGAAAGCCAATTGAAAATTTATCGACACGAACACCCATTGCCCGGGCAGCGAGGTAGTGGCCCAATTCGTGAATTAAAACAATCACACTAAAAACAAAAATTACGGCAATTACAGATATCATATGGTATTCTTTCTAAAAAGTTTAGGTTTATTTCTCTTCCTTAACGTAAATATAGCGATAAATGTTTCCTCATGAATATAATGTTAATCTACTACATTTCCCACTAAAAAAAAAGCCCTGTCTCATTAGAACAGGGCTTAAGAGAAAACAGGTTGATTACAGGACGATCATTAAACCGCCCGCTAAAGAAGAATATTTACCAATATTGTAATCTACATGAGCATTAAAGAATAAGAAAGTGAAACTAAGTCCGGCATTAAGATGTAATTTATTTTCACCGTCGATTGTGATTTTTCCTAAAGTAGACGTACTGAGTAACTCGACCGTATTAACCGTTAAGGAAGAATTATCATATCCGAGCCCGGCATAGACATCTACCGGTAAAATGGGAACGGAGGCCGAAGCCTGTACATTCATGGAAAAGGTTCCGGAATCTAAAATATTTCCCAGAGTGAACTTATGATAAGCAGCCTGGATAGCGAAGTCAAGCGGAAACATAGGAATGGGAATCAGGCTACTCAATTCATATTTTAACCCCCCGCCATATAATTTGAGATCGCCTAAATAATCGACTTTAGTAGCAGCGTAGCGAACCGTCGCTTCCAAATTGCCTATTAATCCTATATTGGCCTGCAACATGGGTAATAATAAGGCCTTTTTATCAAAACCCGGAATCGCGCCGGTGATCGACGGATTATCGTTCCCAAAGAGAGTAGGTACCTCACCCTGAAAATTATGGGGACTGACAAAGGACCTGGCCTCATCGGGGATGAAGATATAGACCGCACTGATTCCCGCATCGAAGCGCGGAAAAGTTTTTGAATAACCCCGGTGATAAAGAGCCTGTCCCATTGCACTTCCCAGAGCATTGGAAAAAGGCTGCATATACCCCTTAACGTAGTCACTCCCATAACCCTTGGAGACAATAGAGGTTAAATAATTAACCACTGTCTGGCTTCTGGAGTGCATTGGAATCATCATGAACATGGTAAATACCAGCAAAACAAATAATCGCTTCATAGCAACCTCCTGTCATGGTCAGTCTGAGTTTAATTGTACAGCAAAGTGATTAAGAAATTTTTTTGAATTTGTCAATTCATTTTTGGTCGGATATTGAAAAAACACGGAAATTTTCCACTTCTTCTCCAAAATATCGACTATGGATTCCTGAATTTTCAGTTCGGTAATTCCCGCGGATCGTATATCTTTTAAAGCAATAGCATGATTATGTAACTGAGTCCCCATTTGTTTCAAGTTAGGTTCATTCGCTTTAAAATATTTAACTATTCTATTTTGGGTCGAATCGAGTAATATGGATCCATGCTGCAATACAACATTATGATAGATTCTTTGTGCGCTTCCCACCAGCTTCTTCCCCTTGAACTGAATTTCGAATTGAGCCGAACGGTTAAAACAGGCAAACGATTTTTCGCCCTCTTTCAGATAATTACCTGAGATTGAATCACCTTCCAGGACAACTTCATAATTTAGATTATTTAAAGCATCGGCTAAAATACGATGAAGTAAAGAAAAGATTTGATGATGGTCTATTTTTTTTAAGGGGGCGATAAAACTGTAGGTCAGTTCATGGGCATGTAAGACGGCACTTCCTCCTGTGGGCCTGCGCACCAGTTCATATCCATCCCCTTTTAATGCGTTTCCATTGATCTTGTTTGAATCCTGGTGGCGTCCTAGGGAGAGGCAGAAAGGTTCCCAGCCATAAAAGCGCAGTACGGGTATTCCGTCATTGGGCATGGTAGTAGCCAAAAGATGATCCAAAGCCATGTTCTGAGATCCGCTATATTTGGCAAAGGGAATAATTCTGATCCGTTTAAAAGGAAGGGTTTGTTTTTTAGCGAATGACACCGCGTTCACTACCTTTTAAAAATTCAAGCAGAGTAAGAATTTCCGGCAGGGGTTGAAAGTTTTCTTCTATCTCTGATATGGCTTCTTTAAAAGTTAATTTCTGGCGATAAAGCACATTAAAGGCGCGCTTAATCTCTTTTAAAGCTTCATCCGAGAATCCGCGGCGCTTTAAACCGATTACATTAAGTCCGCCATATTTTAAAGGTTCTCCCATGGCTAAAATAAAGGGAGGTACATCTTTAGACACACGCAATCCCCCTCCGATAAAACTATGCGCGCCGATGTGTACAAATTGATGAATGGCGGTTAGCCCGCCCACACCGACATAATCTCCAATGACTACATGTCCGGCCATATTGACCGAATTGGCGATGACCACATGATCGCCCAGTTTGCAATCATGAGCAACATGGGAATAGGCCATTAATAAGCAATCATTGCCTACCCTGGTATAATAGCTGTAATCCGTAGCTCTGTTAACCGTAGCATATTCGCGAATGGTCGTATTGTCGCCAATCACTACAAAGGTTTCTTCATCATTAAATTTCAGGTCCTGGGGCACGGTTCCCAGGACAGCCCCGGGACTTATTTTACAATTTTTACCGATGGTCGTTCCCTGGGCAAGAACGGCATGGGGTCCGACCGTACTGCCATCTCCGATTTGAACCTTCTTCTCAATAATGGCATAAGGCCCTATTTGCACATCCTGTCCAAGCTGCGCTTCCGCATCGACTAAAGCGGTAGGATGAATTTTTGTCAACGACCGGCTCCTTAATTTTCCCTTACTGCAGCCATCATTTCAGCTTCACAAACCAATTCGCCCTTCACATAGGCCTTCCCTGCCATTTTAAAAGTGGTACGCCTGTTTTTTAACATTTCGAGTTCCATCACCAGTTGGTCTCCCGGTTGAACGATTCTGCGAAAACGTACATTATCGATGGCCATAAAAAAGACAAGTTTATTTTCCACTTCAGCCTGTTCATTCAACAATAAAATACCGCCGACCTGAGCCATGGCTTCCACAATCAAAACCCCCGGCATGACGGGTTTTTGCGGAAAATGGCCCTGAAAAAAGGGCTCATTCATGGTCACGTTTTTTACACCTACCGCACGTTTCTCGGGCTCAAATTCAATAATGGAATCCACCAATAAAAAGGGATAGCGATGGGGTAAAATTTTCTTAATAGCATTGATATCAAAAACAACCCCTTTCCGGCTTATATCCTGAAATTTTCGGGTGAGCGATTGCTTTTTATAATAGTTGCGGATTTGGCGTGCAAATTCGATATTATTTTGATGTCCCGGACGTGCGGCAAGGATTTGCGCTTTTATATTGACTCCGGCCAGAGCCAGATCACCGATTAAATCCAATAGCTTATGACGGCATGGTTCATTTTTAAAACGCAATGTTTTATTATTTAAAATGCCGTTGGTTCCCAATTCGACGGCCTCATCGATATGAAACATTTTTTTCAGGCGATTCAGATCATCTGCGGTTAGCTTGCGATCTACAATAACCACGGCGGAATCCAGATCTCCGCCTTTAATTAATCCCTGTTCGGCCAGCATTTCAACTTCGTGTAAAAAGCAGAAGGTTCTGGCCGGCGCAAATTCAGAAATAAATTCCCGTTCCAGAGAGAACATTCCCGTATGTTGACTTCCTAAAGCCGGATTCTTATAATCTACCATTACGGTAATTCGGTAATCATCTGTGGGCAGAGCGGCATATTCAATTCCCCGTTGCTCGTCGGAATAACTCAACGGTTCATCAATAATCACATACTCTTTCATGGCCTCTTGTTCTTCTATCCCCGCTTCCAGAAGGACATTCACAAAGGGCATAGCGGAACCGTCTCCGATAGGAGGTTCGTTGCCGTTTAATTCGATACGCACGTTATCAATTTCCAAGCCGGCCAGGGCCGCCAAAACATGTTCAACCGTATGTACCACAACTTTATCAACCCTGAGGGTAGTCCCACGTAAACTATCGATTTCCTGGTCCTGAACCACATAGTCAACCAGAGCCGGAATTTCCGGTGAATTAGGGATGTCAATACGCACAAATTTACGCCCGTAATTGACTGGAGCCGGTTTAAAAGTAATGGTCGTCTCATTACCCGTATGCAGCCCTCTCCCGCTCAGAGAAATCGTCTTTTTTATGGTTCTCTGCCTCTTATCCATTGCGACTCCGTTATTTCTTTTTGTCGTTTTTCAAAGTGAATATTTCCGTTTCTAATTGCTGGACGCGTTTCACCAAATCCGGTAGTTTGCGAAGACTTACTTCAATCCGTTTTTGCTCGTTAAGAGGACGGGCCGGAGAACCCCAAAAGACGCCGGGACTTTTATGGCTCTTGGTGACTCCCGCTTGGGCGGCGAAAACGACATCATCACCGATTTGCACATGTCCGGTAATCCCCACCTGGCCTCCTATGGTCACATGATTTCCCACCCGGGTGCTGCCGGCAACACCCGATTGTGAAGCGATAACCGTATGTTGTCCGATGATCACATTATGGGCGACCTGAACCAGATTATCCAGTTTGGTTCCCCGGCCTATAACGCTTGAACCCACGGTTGCCCGGTCAATGGTTGAGTTGGCCCCGATTTCCACATCATCTTCGATAATCACATTACCCATCTGCGGTATTTTGATGTACCGACCTTCCGAGGGTGCAAATCCGAAACCGTCGCTGCCGACCACACAACCATTATGCAGAATAACACGGTCTCCAATCCGGCACTCTTCTCTGATCGTAACGTTGGGGTACAGAACACAATCCCGGCCGATTTGCACTTTCTCGAGGATTACGACTCCCGGATAAATGATCGTATCCGAATCAACCGAAACATTCGGACCGATATAAACCATCGGTGCTATACGAGCGGACGGCGATACGGTGGCCGAGGGATCGATGAAAGCTTTATCGGATATTCCGGATATCCAGACATGTTTCGGAGGTTCAAACAGTTTTAAGGTTAAGACAAAGCCCACATAAGCATCTTTTACAACGATATGCGGCAGAGGAATATTTTCAACTGTTTGATCAACAATGATGGCGCTGGCTTCGGTCTGAGAAAGAAAATGACGATATTTGGGATTAGCCAGAAAGGTGATCTCACCCGGCCCGGCTTCTTCTATTTTAGCCGGGCCTGTAATTTCAATATCTTCCGGGCCAACTACTCGACCATGGATGATTTGAGCAATTTCTTTTAAGGTCATCGGGATTTATTTTTTTGATTTTCCCGATGTGGTCGTACCGGCACCTTTATTCAGTGCTTCAATTACTTTATCGGTTATATCGTATTTCGGCAAAGCATGCACTAATGCACCGGAAGAAGCGTCAAAGATAAAATCATACCCTTCGTCTTCACCGATTTTTGAAATCAATTTGTTGATTTTATCGATAATCGGTTTGGTCAATTCCTGACTTTTTTTGTAGAATTCACCTTCAGGACCCAATTTATCATACTTGAATTTTTCAATAGCCATAGCCTTTTCCTGAGCCTGGCGTGTTTTTTCCTGCTTCTTTTCCGGACTTAACAGAAGACTCTGGGAATCAATTTCCTGTAGCATATCGTTGTATTCCTTGAGCATCTTTTGATATTCGGCATCATATCCGTTACGAATTTTATCCAGTTTATTTTGAGCATCAATAAATTCCTGGTATTCGGACAGAATACGTTGCGATTGAACATAGGCCAACTTTTGAGCAAAGGCCGGGATGGCCAGCATTATGGCCAGTGTAATGACTGCTAAATACTTTTTAAAGTTCACTCTAACCTCCTCTTGGATAATTAATTCAGTTGCTTTTTTTTTCAAACATAGAATATATAAAAAAAACTAAAATCGACCAAATTGAAAATGTACCTTCCATTTTCCGGAACGTTGGCCGAATTCGTTGTAATAATCAAAACCATATCCGAAATCTATCCCGATGATGCCGATCATCGGCATGAATAAGCGCACTCCGACTCCCACGGAGCGGCGCAAGTCGAACGGGTTGGTCTGGCTAACTTCTCTCCAGGCATTACCGGCCTCGGCAAACAATAAACCGAAAATGGTGGGATTGGGTGCGATCGGAAAACGAAGTTCCAGAGTATTCTTAATCATAGATTTACCGCCGATGGGGCTGCCGGAAGAGGTTAAGGGTCCCACCTGCCCGTCATCATATCCACGCAATCCTTCGGAAAACCCTAATCCGCTACCACCGAGATAATAATACTCGCCATATAAAATATTGGTATGATTATTTAAAGGTTCAATAAATCCGGCTTTATTATGGCTGTACAACACCAACCCGTGCGGCATGGGAATAAACCATTCTGCCGAGAAATTTACCTTAAAGAAATCCTGGTCTCCACCCAGAGGGCCGCCGGATAATTGGGTACTGATGGAATGCACGGAACCGCGTGTCGGGAATTCGGGATTATTACGGCTATCTCTGCTTATAATTTGAGTGAGGCTCACCTGTTTCGAAAATCCGCCGGCCCCGTAATATCTTTGATACTGAGCGGCTAACTCGGGATCTCGAATATTAGAAATACGTGATTGAGCCACTCTGATGATCCAGTCGCCACGGAAAAAGTTGTCCGGCCAGAAAAAGCGACGCCCTAAATGGATCGAAGCACCACGGTCATTCTGATCCCAGGGATAGTAACCGCCGCCTCGCCTTGTATCGAAAATGGAAAAGCCTCCCAAAGTCGGTGTATCAAACATCCATGGTTCGGTAAAACTCAGGGAAAGAGAGCGATAGATGGTTCCGAATTGCCAGTCGAACACCAGACGTTGCCCGTCTCCGCCGGAAAAAGGATGGCTTAATGAAAAATTATTGAAGGTCAATCCCAGGCTGCCGATCAGACCGTCCCGCTCGCTGTATCCCGCAGACATATTAGCCATATCGGTAGACTTTTCGGAAACATCAATTAACAGATTGACATCTTTGTCATCATTCGGTAAAAGTTTAACATCCGGTTTAACATTGGAAAAATAATTTAAAATGGTAATATTCCTGATAGAGCGTTCCAGCTTGCTGGAATTAAAAATATCTCCGGGATGAATTTTAAACTCACGCCGAATTACTTTCTCATTGGTCTTGGTATTGCCATGAATGATTATTTCCTTGACCCGAACCACATGGCCTTCGGTAATTTTAAAATCAATATTCAGAGTATCCTGGTGCACCGGCATTTCGATGGGCTGAATATTGGCAAAGAGATAGCCCTGGTCATAATACATTTTTTGTAAGCGGTCCCGTACACCCTCGTCATATTTTTTCTGGTCGTATAGATCCCCCCTGGTGATATCTAAGGCCCGCTTTAATTCTTCCCCGCTAAAGACGGTATTCCCTTCGAAAGTTATATCGCCAAAATAGTAAACATGCCCTTCATTAACCCAAATATCGATATACAGATCGGTTTTATCTTTGTTATAGGACAAAGAATCGCGTACAATTTCCGCATCCCTATATCCGTGCTCTTTATAGAATTCAACGACATTGGCCTTGTCTTTTTCATATTTTTTAGGATCAAAATCAGCACTTCTCCACCATCTGTCCTCCTTGATGTCCTTCATCGCCCCTTTGAGATCTCCGTCGTCAAAGTGTTTATTACCATGGAAACGTATTTTTTCAACTTGTACTTCTTTACCTTCTTTAATATTTACCAGCAAATTAACATAATTCTTACCGGCGTGAACCGTATCAATATGTACCGCAGCAAGCAAATAACCCTCATCGTGATATTTTTTGAGTAAGTTGTTTTTCATTTTTGAGATTCTGTACGGGCTGATCACCATACCGCGGTATGTATTGATCTCCTTATCCACATCTTTTTTAGAAAGAGCATCGTAACCGGTAATTTTCACCTCTCTTAAACGGGGATATTCCTTTACTTTAATCAGAAGGTCTAAACCGTTCGCAGTTTGATTCATCACATAGACCTGAATATCCGAAAACAAATTCAATGACCATAAATTCTTTATAGCCTGCTGAATATCATCTCCTGAGATTTCATCACCGGCGCTTAGTCCGGAATTGAAACGAATGGTACTGGCATCGGCAACTTCATTTCCTTCTATAGTAATCGAATTAATTCGCACTTTCTGTGTTTGTCCGTAACTTAACCCGAACAGGATAAGAACAATGATAACAGAGATTAGCTTTCGCAATTCTTCCTCCAACTTAAAATGTAAATGAATGACGCAATCGTATTTTGATATCATTTAGATATTGCTGACTGGTGGATAATGGATAATAGCCCATCAGCTCCCGATCATACTCAATTTCCAATAAAACGTTCCTGAAAAAGCGATATTCCAAGCCCAGAGAATGATTGAAATTCAACTTGGACTGATTCTTGTCGTACACGGATACCAATTGTCCCGTATAAGTTAAGAATAAATTCGGAGATAAATATTTACCTATGGTCAACTCGGAACTCTGCATGAGAAACATATAAAAATTACTGGTGTTGAACGGATTGTACAATGGTGAGGATCGATCGGCAAATCCGAGGGTTCCGTAGAATAAATTTCTGGCAATGTTGGAATTAATCCTAACCATATCAAGGCCGAGGCTTCTTTCCAGAACCCGTTCGATGGGCCGTAACAAAGGCCTGATGAGATACTTTTCCGTAATGGCCCCTCCCACGCTGGTTGCCTTATCTTTTATATTTTTCACGGAGAAACCCATATAGGCCAAAACTTGTTCCTGGGTCTCCCCAATCTGGGGATCAGCCGATTCCAGCTTAAATCTAAAATCTTCCCACCGACCCTGGGCCTGCACCGATCCGGTCTCTTTATTGACTCCATATAATTTAAGATAAATAGTCTTAGGAATCCCCCCCAGACTGTCACGGATGGTTGTCCAGGCCCGACCGCCGATCTCAGGATAATCATCCCATTTATTAAATTCAATCCAAAAATGATCCACCTTAAAAGACTGATCCAGATATTCCAGACGTCCCCGGCTTGAAGAGATCCGACCCAGGACTTTTAGAGTACGATTGTTATAAACTCCATTGAAGGCTAATCCCCGGCTGGCTTCATCGAGGAATAACTCGGTGTGCACATTATCGATATAAGCCGGAATATCCCGGTTATAAACCACGTCTTCACCCGGTTTAAGTAATACGTCCCAGTCAATATTCTCAAGAAATTCCACGGCAACCGATTTTTTTGCGCCGGGTTTCCCGCTGGAAATAAAGGGATAGGTTACCCGGCTATCGTAAAGAGTAACGGTTCCATAAACAACGGGATGTTTTACAGGTCCTGCGAAATAAAAAGAGGAACTTCCCTCCCGCCCGGATAGGGCCAAATTGCCAAAATCTTCCGGTTCCATTATTCCCGGAAGATTAATATTCACACCCCGACCGGAAGTTGTCATTTTTAATATGCCAAAATCCAGATCCAGGTCTCTGAAATACCATGGTTTTAATTTACCTCTGCTTTTGGTAACCACACCTCTTACCGTATTGATCGTTAAAAGTTGACCGTCCACTTCGCCCTTAATATTAATCATATCCACCTGATTGGTGCCATCTTCCAGTTTTATGGTACCGCTGATGTTTTTAACATGAGGCGCAACCGCCCGCATCCACAGCTCGCCCCGATCGATTTGAGCTATGCCATGAAGAATGCGCCATTTTCGGGCTGTCCTTGCTAAGGACATCTCAATTAAAGAGTTCGATGTGGCTTTAGGAAAGAACGGTACCCACCCGGGAAGCAAACTGAGAAAATCTCCCCGGAATACCAGATTCACACCCAGGGAATCATTGGCATCGACCGGAACTAAACCGTCTGCCGTAAAATTAATCTGTCCGTCACGAACAAAATTAAATGTATTAACCGCTAATGTATGATCCTGAAGATGTATAAAATTACCACCGGGTTTAACAACATCTTTAGCCTGCAAATGGATTTGATCAAAGGGAATTTTATACAAGGTTCCATTCGTAACCCGGGAATCCAGATACATATTCGGTTGATGGATCGTTCCGCTAATATCGATCGTATATTCAAGTGTACCGTCCAACCAGGGATTCGCAGGATAAAAGGTATGAATCAGAGGTTGTAATTCGCAACTCGAAGCAGAAAAATGTCCGCGGAGCGATTCGGCTGCAAGATCGCCTGCCATGGTTCCGGCCAGGATGGGCACGTTATTCAGACTGAGGGAGAGTGAATCGAGGCCAAATGTCTTTTTATCTGCTTCGGCTATAAGGGACCCCTGATAATAACCGATATTGTTTAGAATGAAGCGATCACCACTGAGACGGGCGGACAGATGCGGGTCTTTAAAAGAGCCGGATAAACTCAGTGTGCCGTTAACTTGCCCTTCATAGTTTGCGTTACGAATAAAGGTGGAATCGCTAAAAATTTGAAATGGATTAAAATCGTGTACATTCAACCGGCCTGATACGGCCCCGTTTTTAGTAAGGTCCAGCAGGACAGATCCGTTGATTCCCGATGGGAAATTAAGTCTGCTCACTATATTCTGATCATTAATGTCCATGGAATAATAACCGAATAAATTTTTAAATTCGATACTGCCCCACATCTTTTTATTTGCGGTAAATAGCCCATGGACGAATGAATGTAATTTGAGGCTGAGATTTTTATTCTTGCGATTAGAGACCGCAAACAAGCCTTTAAAATTATCCAGTGTTCCGGAAACGGAAGCATCGGCAGTATATTTTGTAAAGAAATCGGTTAACGAAGGTTCTGTGGTCAATACCTGCCAGGGAATATGATTGAAATAAGATTTTTGCAAAAGCGGTTTACGAAACGGTTGGGCAATATTGATTTGCGCCTCAAAATCAGGGACATTGGTTTTAAGCAGTCCAATCGAAAGTTTTTGTTCGGATCCCCTGAAATTGCCGGATAGAGCCAGTACCGAATCCGCCTTCTCGGTAAGATCATAACTCCAGTCACCCACTAAATTTTTAGTGGTGAATTGATAGTATCCTCTTAGATGTATATCCTGTCTGGCATCGGATAAACGGTTTAGAATAAGATGGATTGTATTGGTTCGCCGACCTCTCAGTGAAAATGAAATGAGCTTTGCATCCTTTTTGTATGCACCGCTGGCCAGGACATCAAAACCATAACTACGCATCTTTAAATTGGAAATGAAGGTATTTTGAGGATTCCAGTTTATATGTGTCGATATTTGTCTTGCAAAGGGCTGTTCATCAGAGACGCAACGTTCTGCAGAAATTTGGGCCTCTATATTCGGTCGTTTCCAATTTATGCCGATATCTGCATTAAAATTCGCAAAAGTAAGTTTGGGCAGAGAGAAGTTAAAACCATCGTTCAGGGGAGTGATATCCAATTTTGCGAAGGTGATATGAGTCCTTAACTCCGGCTTATAAATATTTGCTATACTGAGAGAGTATTCAAAAGGTTGATCAAAATAATGCCCTTTTCCATCCTGAAGCAGTACCCGGTTCGAATCTATTTGTATCGTTGCCGAAAGATCGGATAAAATTTGATCTTTACTGTCCAAAGTGAGTTTGGATAAACGAAGCTTCCCTTCCAAATCCGAGTGTAAAAGGTCTAATGGATTACCATGAATACTTAACAGTCCGTCTATTTCACCGTCACGCACATGAATTTGCGGAAACAAATCCGCGGGCAGTACCGATGAATTCAATGTAAATTTATGCAAGGAGAGCTGGCTGTTAAAGAAACCTTCACGGTAATTTATCTGAGCGTCCAGTGTAAAATTGGGCTCTGTAGACGAAAACATATCACCTTCCGCATTGAGGATAAGCAGGGAATCTCCTTCCGACCGAATATCCCCGTTTAAATTTTGAGCAATTACATAAAACAGATTTTTTGGGTCTTTCCAGATAATTCGACCCTCCTGGATGGATATTGATCGAATCACACTGAGGGCCCGGATTTTTTTTAAGATGGCATCTGAGGTATTGTCAGCCTGAATGGTAGCAGACCTCTTTGCAGGATCCGTGTCTTTTTTTGATAAAATCAAACGGGGTTCGCGCAAAATAATTCGTTTTAATGCTTTTTTAACTTTTGTTCCCGAAAAAAGCAGCTCATGTAAATAAAAATGTAGTTCAATTTTTTTAATCAGTAGCCTATAAGAATTATTGGCTCCGGTTATACTCACATCATTAATATTCAAAGTCCCCAATCCAAGGGAGAAACGATCCATATCGATTTGCGAACCGGATCCATTGAATAATTTGGGAATAATCCATTTCTTAAACGGTTTATCCAGACCGGTCAGATTCAGAATATACGGAGAAGCGGTAATCAGCAGGCCGATAATCGTAATGAAAATAGACAAAGATATAAAGAATCGTTTCATTTAAATATTTTTCGAACTTTTAACCATTTAAAGAAAAATCAAAATTCGGCTTCATAATATTTTTAATTATCAGATAGATATGCAACTTTGCCGTCTTTTATTTATTAAATTTTATGTATTCTTCAAATAATGAATCTAATACGATTACCGACCACATAAAGTTCCTTTTACAGCAGCCGGAAAACCGTTTGGGATTTATTCTCACAAAACCTTTAAAGTTAGGTAAAATAAGGAATAATGTCAAAATTAACCGTAACTACTGAAGAAAGATCCGGACGGAGAAGGTCCTATATAGAGAAGACTTTTTCAGGCACCGAAAAAAGGAATTTGTAATTGATCATAAATGAAGATGCAGAAAATAAATCCCGTGCCATTAATAGAAATTTCCGGTTTAAACCGCTACGCACAGCGATTAGATCAAAATCGCTGCAAATCTTTCTGAATAACTTAGTTCACCAGACATGGCCCGAAGGGCAAGCATTACTTGTGTTATTGCAACTGTTCGGCAACTAATTCGGCCACATCTCTCACCCGGATATCCGATTCCAGCTCATTGGAAGCGTCATGTAGCATGGTTAAACAGAAGGGGCAGGCGGTTCCTAAAATGTCCGCCCCGCTTTCCTGAACCTCTTTAAACCGGTGTTGCCTGACCGGTTCCTGGCCGGGTTCCTCCTCTTTCCACATCTGAGCACCACCGGCACCGCAGCAGAAGCTGTTTTCACGATGATCTTTCAATTCCACAAGGTCAAATCCCAATTGGCGAACATCTTCTCTCGGCGCATCAAACACCCTGTTATGTCTGCCCAAATAACAGGGATCATGAAAAGCCACCTTGCGCTGTTGTTCATCGCGGGATAGTTTTACTCTGCCACTATGAATCAGTTCTTCGATATATTGTGTATGATGAATCACTTCATACTGACCGCCGAATTGAGGATATTCATTCTTTAAGGTGTGCAGGCAGTGGGGGCAGGTAGTCACAATTTTTTTCACTTTGGCCTGATTCAATGTTTGCACATTTGCTTCGGCCATCATCGAAAACAGATACTCATTACCGGATCGGCGGGCGCTGTCTCCGGTACAGCTCTCTTTATTTCCGAGTACGGCAAAATTTACTTGGGCATGATTCAGAATTTTGGTAAAGGCACGAGCGATATTTTGTCCTTTCTGATCAAACGCCCCGGCACATCCCACCCAGTAGAGAATCTCAAAATCCGGGTTTTCGTCAACGGTCTTTACTTCCAGAGAGGGGTCTTCTTTGACCCAGGCCAGACGATCTTCATTCATATTCCAGGGATTGCCGTTACGCTCCATGCCGTTAAAAGCCGATTGTAATTCCCTGGGAAATCGGCTCTCTTCCAACACCAAATGTCTGCGCATTTCCACGATACGATCAATAAATTCGATGGTGAGCGGACAGGCGTTTTCACACGCTCTACAAGTGGTACAGGCCCATAAAACTTCTTCCGAGATAACGTTGCCTACCAGCGGATCGTGTGTCGCTTGTAACTCATCCAATTCTTTAGCCGAATGAGCGACCAGGAGACTCATGTTTTCGTTGATATAATGACGCATATCCTCATTGATCTTTTTGGGAGAAAGCAATTTCCCGGTATTAAATGCCGGACACACGGATTGACAACGGCCGCATTCGGTACAGGTAAAAACATCCAAGATATCTTTCCATGCAAAGTGATGAATTTTTGAAGCACCGTAATGCTCGGCATTTTCGATATCAATGGCAGGTATCGGCTCGGGGTCTAATCTTCTGAAAAACACATTGAAAGGCGCTGTAATTACATGGAAATGTTTGGAAAGCGGCAAGAAATTCAGAAATAATAGCAATACACCGGCATGGGTCCACCAGCCCATATCCAGTAAAATTTGTGCCGTTCTTACGGATATATGCCAGGATTGAAAGAGGCTGCCCATCCAATAGTTCATGAGAGACGCATTATTTAGATGAGAGGGATGCAAAATTTTTTCGGCACCGTTCATGACAAAATCAGACAGCATGATTAGAAAAATAAAGAGCAGAATTAAATAGCCTTCCCAATTGATGGTCAGCCGTTTCGGTTTGAGTACCGATCTGCGAAATACGGCGATGAGAACCATTACGGCAACTATGATTTCAAAAATATCGCGCATATAATAATAAACGGTCAGGGCGGTGCTGCCATTATTCAGAAAGGGAAAGTGAAACTCATGAAAAAAGCCCCCGATAAGCACATTGGTGGAATTGATTAGCAGCACAACGAATCCCCAAAAAATAAAGGCATGTAAAAACCCGGCCCCTAAAAAATTACGATTCAGAATACGGGTTTGTCCGAGCACCACTTTGATCAGAAGAACAATGCGTTTACCTATCTGGTCGAAGCGATTTTTAGGTTGGCCTTTGAGGACTATCGCTATGCGCCGGTACATGAGGTAGATGAACAGCACCATCATTACAACAAAAAAAACGATATAGATTACATAGGCGACCGTACCGTTAGTGGGATGCATTGTGCCCCTCTCCTTTCCTTTTAATAGCAGAAAATAATGTCACTCGTGGAATCGTCACATATTCTTTTCGATTTTATTTAGTGAAGAACCGATTAATCTGGGGCCGAAACCCGTAGCGCCTTTTCCCAGATATTCTTTATGTTTTACATGATTTGCCGTTCCGGCCATATCAATATGGGCCCAGCGTACCTTCCCTACAAAGTGTTCCAGGAATTTTGCAGCCGTGATGGCACCGGCCCAACGACTACCGATATTTTTAATATCCGCTACATCACTTTCCAAATCTTTATTATAGATATCATCCATAGGCATGGGCCAAAGAAGGTCTCCGGCAGTTTCGGAGTATTGAGTTAAAATATTTTTCAGTTTTTCGTCTTTGGTGAATAAGCCGGCACGTTTATCTCCCAACGCAACGACACAAGCTCCGGTTAGTGTAGCGAAATCAATAATAATATTCGGCTTAATCCTGTCGACCGTATAGGCCAATGCATCGGCTAATATCAGTCTGCCTTCCGCATCGGTATTAAGAATTTCAATCGTTTTGCCATTATAGGCTTTGATGATATCACCCGGCCTGGTTGCATTACCTCCGGGCATATTCTCAACAGCCGGGATAATTCCATATACATTCATGGCAGGTTGTTGCAGGTTCACAACATGCATGGATCCGATCACTGCAGCCGCACCGGACATATCATATTTCATTTCGTCCATATTCGCAGCCGGTTTAATGCTGATGCCGCCCGAATCGAAGGTAACTCCTTTACCAACCAGGGCCAGTGATTTTGTAGATTTTTTAGAAGGAGTATATTTAATAAGGATCAAATAGGGAGGCTGAGCACTGCCCCGGGCCACGGCCAGGATCGCATTAAGCCCCTTTTTTTCCAGAGACTTACGATCGAGAATTTCCAGGGTAATATGAGGTGTATCTTTGAAATGCATTCTAACGAATTCGACCAATTTTTCCGGGTTGAGATAGTTTGCCGGTTGATTGGCCAGATCCTTGGTGATGGTAACACCGGCCATAAAATTTTGCACTTCCACTACGGTCTGTCTGAAACGAGGTGTATACTCCTTTTTATGACACACATATATAAACTTTGTTTTGATCTCTCTTTTCGAAGGTTCCGTTTTATATTCCAGGAACCGGTATCTCTGGAAATAAATGCCTTCCGTAATATAACGGATAAAGTCGATATGACAGACTTTCAGATTCCCTAAATATAGATGAACACGGCGCGCTCTGATTTTTTCCTGCATTTCGGCTATGTTAAAACCGATCAACCGGGCCTCATCCGCATTCGGTTCTTCGCCGTCACCGAGTCCTATCATGAAAATTCTTTCCACCTTTTTCGACTTATTTGTATAGATTAGAGCCGTTTCGTTAAGTTCCCCTTTAAAATCCTTGTATTCGAGGAATTTTTGAATATCCTGGTGTATATCTTTAGGAAAGCCCGAAAAAGATTTTTGACGTAATTTTACAAATTTTTTAGAGAGGAAAATAACTAATAGGTTGGTATTCAGGCCTAAGCGTGGGACTGTGGCAATTTGAAACATAGAACTCCTTGCGTTTAGTATATTTCGGGAATCGCTCCTTGATTAATCAGTAAATTTCTTTTTAAGGGACTGATGTGGTCTACGAATAAAATACCGTTCAGATGGTCAATCTCATGTTGAAGAACCCGGGCCATCCATCCCGTATAAGTTTTGGTAAATTCTTCGCCGTTCTCATTCTGGTAGGTCATTTTAATCGTATCCGGCCGGGTTACCTCTTCATTTACACCGGGGATGGAGAGACAACCCTCTTCCACAACGGATTGCCCGGAAGATTCTATTATTTGGGGATTGATAAAAACCTGGGCACCGGAAGGGATGGTATCGTCCAGTTCGGAAACATCTACAATGGTCAAACTCTTCGAAAATCCGATTTGCGGTGCGGCCAACCCGATGCCATCCTCGGTATACATGATTTCCGTCATCTCTTTTATAAAAGATCGTAATTTTTCATCAAACAGGGTGATAGGCTGAGCCGGTTTGCGTAATACGGGATCACCTATATATCGTATCTTGTACATATTTAAACTTTTTCTTTTACTCCTTTTAATCTTCCAAACTAAGGCTTTCCGCGGCTTCGTCCGTAAATTTGGAAGCAATGGTATGCCGAATGACACAGACTTTAATCTGGCCAGGAAATTCCATAGACTCCCTGATCTTGGCTGCAATATCCGAAGAAAGAACGGCTGCCTGTTCGTCTTTGATCCGATCCGGCTCCACAATAACGCGAATCTCTCTTCCCGCAGAAATAGCATATGTCTTCGAAACCCCTTCGAACGAATTGGCAATCTCTTCCAATTTGGTGATACGCTTTGTATAGGCTTCCAACGTATCCCGCCGGGCACCGGGACGGCTGCCGCTGATGCGATCTGCGGCCGTAACTAAAACGGATATGGGAGAAATCGGCTCCGCTTCTTCATGATGAGCCAAAATGGCATTGATCACAATTTCATGTTCCTTGCATTTTTGGGCAAGTTCTACTCCAAGGGTCACATGACTGCCTTCGGAATTATTACTGATTGCTTTACCGATATCATGAAACAACCCGGCCCGTCGCGCTAATTTTACATTAAAGCCCAATTCGGCAGCCATCGAACCGGAGAGATATGCAACTTCCTTGGAATGCTGCAGCATGTTCTGTCCATAACTATAACGATACTTCAGTCGTCCCAGATTTTCACGCATAATGGGATGGACATTCTTTATCTGCAATTCGCGTAAGGTCTCGTCGGCCGCTTTTAAAATGGAACGCTGTACTTCATTTTTAGCTCTTTGCACCATTTGACGGATGACATTAACATTAACCGATTTATTCTTAATTAAATATTGCATGGCAACCCGGGCTATCTCCCGGGCTACCGGATCATAACCGGATAAAACGACTAATTCCGGTGTATCGTCTACAATTACTTTTACTCCGGTGGCCTCCTCGAAAGCTCGTATATTTCGTCCTTCACGACCAATGATCATTCCCTTAAAACGTTCATTCGGCAACTCCACGGTGGATAAAGTGGATTCCATGGTAAATTCATAAGCGAGATTCTCTATGGCGGTGGCAATGATTTCCTTGGCCTCGATCTGAGCTCTCTCTTTGGCGATCTGTTTGATCTCATTAGCCATCTGAACGGATTCCAGTTTAACCTGGCTCTCAAGGTTCTTCAGCAAAACCTTTTTTGCGTCTTCGATGGAATAATTTGCTATCTGCTCCAATTTCCGGTTCTGAACTTCCAGAATATCATCTACTTTTTTATGCTTTTCATAAAGCAATTCTTCGAGTTCATTAATCTTCTTCTCTTTGACCTCTAACCTGTTTTCACGAATTTTAAGCTGGTTCTCTTCTCTGCGCAGGTCTTTTTCTTTATTGAGAATCTGAGCCTCGAGTTTTGCCGATTTTTCTTCCTGCCGTCTGATTTCGATCTGAGCTTTGGAACGCATCTTCTGCATTTCTACTTTAAACTCATATAATTTGTCTTTTTTTATCTTGTCGGCATCTCTTTTAGCCTGTTCGATAATCTCTCGGGCTTCCTGCTTTTTGGCTCGCAAAATAAAAAGATGCATGACGTAGCCGATGATTCCGCCCACAATAAAAATCGCAGCCAGAACACCTATTTGTAAACTATTAAAAGTTGGCATTAGTATACTCCGCTTCCTTGATTATATCTTTAAAAGAGTTCCATAACAGATAAATTTTATTCCTATTATAACATAAATTTATTTTTATAAAGTTAACGGTTTTAAAATTAGTTTGCAAACAAAGCTTACTGGATGATTGTGAAGAGGGTCAGGATGGGAATGAAATAAAAAAGGCAGCCCAGTCTGAAAGCGGCTGCCTTTCAATCTATGATACCGACCTATTATTCGCCATGAATACGTTTTTTCTTTTCCATTAATTCTTCAGGCGTTTCCACATGATTAGGATCCGGTACACAGGCATCGGTAGGACACACTGCTGCACACTGCGGTTCATCGAAGAATCCCACGCATTCCGTACACAGGTCGGGATTGATCACATATATAGGATCACCCTCGGTAATAGCTTCATTCGGGCATTCGGGTAAACATGCGTCACAAGCGATACAGTCTTCGTTAATTAGTAAAGCCATTTGTAGTCCCCTTTTTACTTAGGTTGAACGAATAATATAATTATATTACTACTTTTTCTTAATAAAACTCATTGACAGCAAATATAAAAAAGGATTCCATTAAAACAAAGTCAAAATTGCAGTTTAAGGAAAAAAATGAAGCCTTTTTTAAACCGCGTTTCATCTATAAAAGGCCGTTGAAATCTGGCGGCCCGAATTATAGATGTTTTTTCTTAAGATGCGAACGATGTCGTTTTTCACTGGGACTCATATAATGTGCTTTCCGATTTATGGTATCGATAATACGTTCCCGCCGAACCTTGGAAATAAACGCTTTTAAGGCTGCGTCAAAGTTACTGTAATTACTGACATTGACTCCGATCATTTCTACCCCCTGATTTATATAATTACTTGTGAAACGATCGTTAAAATAAAAAGGTTTCCTTTTTTTAATTCAATACTTCCCCAACCGATAATGGATAGCCGTTAAAAAATGAGTGAACCGCCATCCGTTTTTTCCCTTCCAACTGGACCTCAAATACCTCAATAGATCCCGGATTACAGGCAACGGTGAATGATTTCTTCCCTTTTGCAATGATGGTCCCCGCCTTGATATTTCCCATGGGAAGCAACGAATAAGATGATTTGAATATTTTGAGTAAGCGGCCCCTGTGCAATGTAAAAGCTGCAGGATAAGGGTCTAAACCTCGAATCAGATTATATACATGCACGGCCGGCTTATTAAAATCGATATGGCATAATTCCTTTGTAATCTTAGGTGCCTTGCTCGCCAGACGATTATCCTGCTTCTGAGGTTGGATAAGGCCTTCTTCCAATAAATCGAGGGTTTTGATCAAGAGCCGGCTTCCCTTTGCTGCCAAAAGATCATGCAATTCTCCGGCCGTCATATCCGAAGAGATGGATTGTCTGTCCCGGAGAAGAATACCACCCGTATCGATCTGTTCATCGATCAACATAGTGGTTACCCCGGTCTCTTTTTCACCATTAATAATCGCCCAGTTAATGGGTGCCGCCCCTCTATACCTCGGTAATAAGGAAGCATGAACATTCAATGTGCCTTTAGCCGGAATCGTGAACACTTCTCTCGGTAAGATTTTAAAAGCAACCACTACAAAAAGATCTGCATTGAGATTTTGTAATTTTTTAATAAAAACAGGTTCTTTCAGGCTTTCCGGCTGAAATATTTTAATCCTGTTTTCCTCGGCTACTTTTTTAACGGCCGACGGCTTAATCTTCCGTCCCCTTCCCTGCGGTTTATCCGGAATAGTAACCACGGCCAGCACGGAATGCTCAGAGGCCAGAATACCTTTCAAGCAGACGGCCGCAAAAGACGGGGTTCCCATAAAAACGATTTTCATTATGATTTGGGGCTACCCACAGGAATGACTAACGTTATAGCCGTTTTGTCCACTTTGATCTTAACATTGTCATCAATCTTAAGGATGACCGTCTTATTATCATCGGCAAAACCGGCCACTTTGCCATGAATGCCCCCCATAGTAATTACATTGTCACCTTTTTTTAAAGCTTCCAGCATCAATTTTTTTTCTTTCTGCTTTTTGCTTTGGGGGCGAATCATCAGATAATACATGATCACAATGATCAGCAGAAAGGGTAAAAAAGAAACTAAAGGATTTGCCCCTCCGCCACCTTGTTGTTGGCCCGCAGGAGCCATTAATAAAATAAATTCCATCATTTGCGTTCTCCTTCTGAGAGTTGTTTAATGAAT
>JALSTK010000146.1 GCA_026983775.1 Calditrichia bacterium | reverse complement strand
TACACTGAATACCTTTGTTTCCGTTCATCAAAAAGATTATTTTAATACGCTTAAAAATTTCAGCCGCTTTATGCAGGAAAAAGGGCTGCATTTCAACCCTTTCCCGAAAACATCTTATGAACCGGTCTGGTGTGCCTGGGGCTATGAACGAAATTTTACGGTTCAGCAGGTTTTAAATACCCTGCCCAAAGTGAAGAAATTAGGTTTTAAATGGGTTGTGCTGGATGACGGCTGGCAGACGGCGGAAGGGGACTGGTTTTTGAATCCCAAAAAATTTCCCCGGGGCGATACCGATATGCGCGCCTTTACCGATAAGATTCATAGTTACGGTTTAAAAGCTAAACTGTGGCTTGCTCCTTTGGCCGCAGACCCGGGTACCCAACTTTTAAAGAATCACCCCGATATGCTCCTCTTAAATAAAGACGGCAGCAAACAATTGATTTCCTGGTGGGATAGTTATTATCTCTGTCCGGCCTATCCGCCGGTTAAAACCTATTTCCGAAAATTGATTACCAGGATATTAGTGGACTGGAACTTCGACGGTTTAAAACTGGATGGCCAGCATCAAAATGCCGTTCCACCCTGTTATAATCCGGCTCATCAGCATACTTCTCCGACAGAATCGGTTGAGCAATTACCGTCTTTCTTTAAAATGATTTATCGAACCGCCCTTTCTCTGAAACCACAGGCAGTGGTGGAAATATGTCCCTGCGGCGATGCCTGTACTTTCTATAACATGCCCTATATGAATCAGCCGGTTGCCTCCGATCCGACCAGCTCCTGGCAGATTCGACTGAAAGGAAAAACCTATAAAGCCCTGATGGGACCGAATGTGCCCTATTATGGAGACCATGTGGAATTAAGCGACGGAAAAGATGATTTTGCTTCAACCATCGGAATCGGTGGTGTGCCGGGTTCTAAGTTCATCTGGCCTCCCGGTGTTCATCAGAATACGGAGAGCGGCGATGTAAGCCTGATTCCCGGAAAGGAAAAAGAATGGGCCGGATGGCTGCGCATCTATCGATCCAAAATGCTTCCACTGGGACGCTATTTGGGAAATCTGTATGATATAGGATTCGATCGCCCGGAAGCCCATGTCATTCTTAAAGGAGATACCCTGTATTATGCTTTTTATGCCAAACAATGGCAGGGAAAAGTGGAACTTAGGGGGCTATCCGGGAAAACCTATAAGATTATTGATTATGTAAATAACGTCGATTTGGGAACGGTATCCGGTCCGGACGCTCTTTTGGATACGAAGTTCTCAAAATATTTATTGATTGAAGCCATTCCACAGAAATAGTTTTGCCGAAGAAAAAAGAGCAAGTGCAGGAGCAACGATTTGAGTTAAATATCCGGAAAGGGTCATGAAGAGAAGAAATTTTTTAAAAAACACGGCCCTGACCCTTTTCCTCGGATCGGGAGTGAAAACGGCAAAGGGCTTTGTTCCCGCTCATAACTGGGAAAGGTACCCGTTTGGATCGGGACCGGCCATTACCGATCGCTTAAACCAGGGCCCCTTCCCAACCTACCCCCCGGAAGCGGTCGTTCCGGGAAGTGAGGTGGTTATGGCCACTACTCCATCCGAAAAAATCCTATCCAACTTCGGAATGGGACTGGTAACCTATCTTTGTGATGAAGCTGGTCCGGCTCATCGGGGAGGTGAACGTTTAGCAGAGTCTTTGGAAAAACTTGTCCGATTGCCGCTTGGGAATAAACTCTATCTAAGAGTCAATTGGCGTGATATTCAAAAACAGCCGGGACGGCTTGAATTCTGTGACCACTGGAATATTTCTTTCGATTTG
>JALSTK010000145.1 GCA_026983775.1 Calditrichia bacterium | reverse complement strand
CCATTGTCCGATTAAAATCAATACAAATAAAATATAGAACAGTCCCCCGGAAATGAAGGCCCATGCTCCTTCACTCCAAAAATAAGCGGCATATACAATTAAAACCGTGTGGATAGTAAAAACGACGAACAAAACCCTGCTCATCTGCTTCATCATGGCAATTTGCTGGGGAGGCAGTTCCATGGAACCCATATAGCGCCTGGACATTTGCAGCAGCACGGGTCTGGAAGAAAAAGCATGGATGCCGAGTAAAACGACCAGAATGGCCTCGATTAAGGCCGGTTTTAATTTAAAAAACAAGGCATTATGCATGGCAATGGAGATGCCCCCCATAAGAACGATTAAACCCGTGTCCAGTAAAATCATCTTTTCCAGCCGACGATAACGGAGCAGATAGTAAACAAGATAGAGAAGCCCCGTAGCCACTGCCACCATCAGACTTACCTCAGTGCCCCAAAACTCATCGGCAATAATAAAGACGAAGATGGGAATAAAACCGATGGCAAAATTTTTCAGGATATCATTCCTGTTAAGTAAAGCGTTCTGCATGTTAAAATTTACAGTTTAGATAAAACAGCTGCAAATAAAGCGTATATACTATATTACCAATGACCGGCAAAAAATAATTTTTTATTTGCCTTCCCATTGCACATTTTTTAATTTTCGAATGGTCGGTCGAAAACAGAACAAAAGGATTAAAATGTCCATCAAAGAACGTAAAAAACGGGAACGCCGGGCCAGACAACAAACCATTTTGAATGCCGGAGTCCGGGTCTTTGCCAAACACGGCTATCATAACGCCAGTATCGAATTAATCGCCGAAGAAGCCGAGTTGGGAAAAGCAACCCTTTATTATTATTACAAAAGCAAAGAAGAACTGCTGATCGCTATCCTGGCCGAAGGCATCCACGGTTTCTTTACAAAACTTGAAGATTCTTTGCAAACCCTGGAAAGCCCTCTTGATAAAATTAGGGCTATTATATCCGAAAGTGCAGCCTTTTTTAATGCCCATCCGGACTACTTCAGACTCTATCAATATTTGAATACCCATCCTACATTCAGCGAACGAATTTATCAACAATTACATCCGGTTATCGTTTCCAAATTCCATCTTTTCAGAGAAACCTTTTCGGCTGCAAAAGAGCAGGGATTTATTCAGGATATCCCTCTTAACCAGTTAATTTCGATCTTCGGTTCCCTGGTAATGAGCATGGGAATTTTCAGAAATAAGGACTTATCGGGAAAGGATTTAATGGAACAGAGCAAGTGGATAGAATATATTTTCTTAAACGGTATTCTCAGGGAAGGGAAAAAATTAAAAAATAATAAATAGCCAAAATCTAATCTTAGCTAATTTCCGGAGCAGCACCCATGATTAAATATACTCAAAAAGTGGTCAAGCATCCCTGGGCAGCCATAGGAATTATTATCCTGTTCACTCTGGTATTTGCCTATTTCATGCGCTTTATTAAAATGGACCCGGATATTACTTCCTCTTTACCGAAGAATATCCCGGCCAAATTGCTTTATGACCGTATGACCAAAATTTTTCCCAGCAGGGATTTCATACTGATCGCGGTGGAGAGCGATCATCTCTTTTCTCCGGCGACTCTACAGACTCTCTATCAAATTACCGAGCACTTAGAAGATTTACCGGATGTTTATTCCGTCATGAGTCCTACCAACCTTAAAGTTATTCGCGGCAGCGAACAGGGTATGGAAGTCAAATCCATTCTTAAAAGTCCCCCGAGTACTTTAGAAGATGTGAATCGATTCAGGCAGGTGCTATTTCACAGCGACTTACCGATCGAAAATATTATATCCAAAGACCGGCGTATGGCCGGTATCATGGTTTTTCTTAAGAATACCGTTAAACCGGAAGATGCAGCCGCACAGATTGTGGACTATGTAAACCGTTTGAAGACCAAAGATCATGTCTATGTTACCGGCAAGCCTGTGCTCACTCTCTACCTGGGTCGTGGCATGAGCCGGGATATGGGTATGCTTTTCCCGGGTGTCATTCTGCTGATCATCCTGATCCTTCTGTTCAGTTTTCGCAACGTACGGGGTATATTGCTTCCTCTCTCGGTCGTATTGATCAGCGTGTTATGGACGATCGGATTAATGGCCATGCTTGGGGTACCCATTAGTCATTCCACCAATATGCTGCCCATACTCTTATCATCCATTGCCGTGGCGGACGGCATCCACATTATAAATCATTATTTAAATCAGGCGAGACCGGGCATGTCCTCTACACAAATCATTTTAAAAGTGATGGAGGAATTGAATGCGCCGGTCATCATTACCAGCGTGACAACCGCCTTCGGCTTTTTAGCATTAAATGCTTCCAATATCAGTTCCGTGGGTGACTTGGGAATTTTCACAGCAACCGGTGTTATATTCGCCATGATCTTCTCTCTGACTTTCATCCCTGCGGCTCTGGCCTTGATGAAACCGCCAAAACAAACCGTCAAGCAAAAAAAGACCCGGCTTCTTAACACACTCGCCGTAAAATATGCGGACCTGATCATTAATCATAAAAACTGGGTACTGAGTTTCATCGTACTTGTCATTATTTTTTCAATCCTGGGTTTTCCGAGAATCAAGCTGGAAAACAATACCATCAGCAATTTCCCGAAGGATCACCCGGCCAGGCTGGATTACGAGCATATTAACCGCCATTTTGCAGGAACCACTTTTTTAAGTATCATGGTGGAGGGAGACAGCAGCGGGCAGATGAAAGAACCCCGTGTCTTGCAACAAATGGCCGATCTGGAAACCTACCTGAAAGATCAGCCACATGTGGGCGGTACACTGTCTCTCGCTGATTTTATTCGCCGGATGAATAAGGTTATGCATGCGGATGATTCCACTTATGACCGGATTCCCCCGGAAGTTGCCACTGAGCACGGCACCGATTGGGTACTGGAAAACGGTAAATGGATCCAGAAAGAGATTTCCTTTAAAGTGCCGGGCCGGGAAGTAATCGCCCAGTATTTGCAATTATATGAAATGTCCGGTAAACCGGATGATTTTGCCAATTTAGTCGATTACCGGTATAAAACAGCACGGATTAACGCTTTTATCGATACGGAATCAAGCAATACACTACGCACGCTCGATCACAAAACACGAAAGTATATTAAGACCCATTTCAATAGTGCCCGAGTGGAACTGACCGGAACCTCCGAACTCTTTCTGGCCATCAATGATTTGGTAGTCAGCGGACAGTTTTACAGCATTCTGGTTTCCCTGGTTCTGGTCATTCTGGTGACTTCCGTCTTGTTCCGTTCCCTTATCTTAGGTCTGTTGAATGTTATTCCGCTTTTATTTGCCATGATTTTTAATTTCGGATTTATGGGTTGGGCCCACATCCATTTGAATATCGTCACCATGCTTACCTCCTCGATTGCGATCGGAGTTGGCGTGGATTATGCCGTGCATCTTATCCACCGTTACCAATGGGAATATAAAAACACCGAAGGTCCCGAAGCGATGCGACTGACGATTATCCATGCCGGAGTACCTATTTTGCTGAACGCCATCACAGTCGGGTTAGGATTTGCAATCCTGGCCTTCTCCATCTTCACCGGGGTGGAACAAATGGGAATTCTTATTTCCCTGGCCATGTTCACATCCTGTTTTGGGGCGATTGCCATTTTACCGGTCATTTTTCTTTTTTATAGATTTAAAGCCATTAAACATGGGGGTAACTCATAATGAAGCGTTTTGTATTTATTCCGTTCTCGCTCCTATTTATTTTCACCGTATTCTGTTCTGCCCAGGACCTGAATGGCGAGCAGATTATGGAGAGGGCCTTGAATAAATCAAGTTGGAAAGATATGGTTGGGCAGGTACGATTAATTTTGACCAATAGCCGTCATGAACAACGCATTCGAAAAATTAAAATGTTCAACCGTAAACGTAATAAAGACGAGAGTGATATGTTGATGCGTTTCGTGGCCCCGGCCGATGTCAAAGGAACCGGGTTTTTAATCATCGAACATAAAAATTCCGATGATGACCGCTACCTTTATCTACCGGCTTTGCGCCGGGTTAAACGTATAGCCTCCAGTGGGAAAGGTGGCAATTTCATGGCCTCTGATTTTACGTATTATGATATCGGCAAACCGAAGCTGAAGGGCTGGAAGTACAAACGACTCAAGGATGAAAAAATCGACTCTTTCGATTGTTACACCATCGAATGTATACCGGCCACTGCCGAAATTGCCAGGGATACCGGTTATGGTAAGATCATTCGATGGATCCGCAAGGATATTTTGGTTACCATTCGTTCCGAATATTACGACCGCGGCCTGCGCCTGTTCAAGAAATTGAACGTCCCCGAGATTCAAAAAATATCCGGTGTCTGGTTCCAAACCGATATGATCATGCAAGATATTCAGAATAATCATCAGAGTGAAATGATTTTCACCGATATCAAGGTTAACCGGAACATCCCCGCATCCTTTTTTAGTCAGCGTTATCTACAACGAGGGAAATAGTGATGTTTATGAGAACACGGGCTTTCTTTTTATTACTTTTACCCACTTTGCTTTTCAGCCAGAATTACCAATTAGGCGGCTATGTAAAATTTTTCGCTCATCCCAATTTAAACGCCCCCTACCCCTTTGACCGGTTAGGCTCCCGCCTGCAATTGCGGTTAAGCAACAGTTTTAACGAACATGCCGCTTTTTTTTCGGCCATTGATTTTAATTATGAATCAACCGCCTCATCCGTATCCGGTTCCCTCTCCCGTTCTGCCGGTATGGATATTTATCCGGTGGAAACGTATGTGGATCTCTTTTTCAGCAAAGTGGATATACGCCTGGGCCAGCAGTTCATTTTCTGGGGCAGGACAGATTGGGTAAACCCCACCGATAATATCAATCCCTGGGACTACAGGAATATCAGCGCAGAAATCGAGGATTACCGCATTCCCGTACCGGCGGCTAAAGCAGACTTCTATCTGGGAAATTTCGATTTGGAGGCGGTATGGTTACCCGTATTTCAGGCCCATTCCATTCCCATGGAAATCCCGGATAGTATCGGTGTCTTTAAAGTCGTTCATGAGCCGACCCGATTTCCTGAGAACAAGGTATCCAACAGCCAGTTCGGACTACACCTGTCTTCATCGACCGCTGGTATAGATTACTCTTTCAGCTATTTTCGCGGCTATGCTAAAAGCCCAACCGTTCATATCCGGATGAATCCTGCTTTGGGCCAATTTATTGAGCAAACCGAGTATTCTACCCTGCAGGTTTTCGGGGCTGATTTCGTGACCACCTTTCATAAGTTTGCCTTCAAAGGCGAAGGCGCCTATTTCCTGACCTCCGACCGGAATGGAAAAGATATTTTTGCCGAGAATCCTTATCTTCAGTATGTCCTGGGACTCGATTACAATGCCAGCAACGATCTGACTTTTAATGTACAGTTCATCCAGAAAATCAGCTTTCAATATGATCTTGCTTACGAGAAGACTATCCGCATACAGAATCATATGCCTTTAAATGATTTACCGGACCAATATGTACAATCCGCTTCGGGACGAATCCAGTATCAGCTTTCGGATTTTACTACCGTTCAGTTTATTTCGGTCTATAATTTTAAGGATGGCGATTTTTTTGCCTTACCTATCCTGAACTATGGATTAGCAGACGGGGTGAATATTTATGCAGGGGGAACCCTTTTTAGCGGGCCGAAAACAAGCCCCTTCGGGCGGAGTAAAAAATATTCAAGGGCATTCGTGGAGATAAAATACAGCTTTTAAGGCATGCCGGACAGATCAATCACGGTAGCGACGCGAATAATAACGTAAAAAGGTGTTCTCCATGCGCTGTTCTTCTTCGGTTTTTTTGCTTTTGGCCCGAATTCCCAGCAAATCATGCAGTGTATATTTTTGCAGCAAAGCCAGGTCCTGTTTGTCCAGTTCCTGGTTGTGGCCGAATTCAAGAATTTCGATCAATATATTCAGTTTAATATTCTTGAAATGATAAACCACAAAGGGTTCGAAAGCCCGGCCGGTTTCATTATCCAAAATCTTCATTACCTTTTCTATATCCATGCGGTCCCGGTATTGACGGCGTGAAGTTAAGGCATCAAACACATCACAAACAGCCAGGATTTTACCGCCCAAAGGAATCTGATCCCCTTTCAGACCCTGGGGATATCCGGATCCGTCTATTTTCTCATGATGTGAAGCAGCTACAAGGGGAATACCGCGTAGATCTTTTTGAAAGTGAATCTTGTTTAATATACTCATACTGAGCGAAGCATGACGCTTAATAATTTCGTATTCATCATCGGTCAGTTTTTTATTCTTAAAAAGAACAATCTCCGGCACACCCAGCTTGCCGATATCATGCAAAAGCGCGGCATAGCGAATCAGATTAACCTCTTTTGCAGGTAAGCGCATCAAACGGGCTACCTGTACGGCGTAGAGGGTCACCCGGCGGGAATGTCCGGAGGTAATATAATCGCGGGCATCTAAGGTCGTTGAAAGCGTTTCGATAAAGCTGATGAAAGATTTCCGCTGTTCTTCGTAAAGCTGAGCATTCTCAATGGAAGCTGCGGCAATATTCGAGATGGCCTGTAAGAGCTCTTCATCGGCTTTTGTGAAGGCCCCCTCTTTTTTATTCAGCACCTGAAACACACCGATGATCTCATTGCGCTTGTTGCGCATGGGCATAGTGAGTATACTTTTCGTATGATAGCCCGTTTTTTTATCGATTTCCGGATTAAAACGGTAATCCTGATAGGCATCGGGAATATTCAACACTTCACCGGTAGTCGCTACAAACCCGGCAATCCCTTTATTGGCAGGAAAGCGAATCTCTTTTCTTACGCCCATGGCTACTTTGGACCATAATTCGTTCCGCTCTTCATCCAACAAAAAAACCGTACAGCGATCAGCCTGTAGATTTTCCCCAACCACATCCATAATGCGGAAAAGAAGGGTTTCCAGATCCAGTATACTGGAGAGCGATTGGGTAACCTGTAGCAGAGAATGCAGACGACGGTTTTCCTCTTCCAGGGTTCGTACATAGTTCTGTGGATCGAGCTTATCTTTATTCATCAATATCTTCGAAATCGGCATCTTCTATATTTTTTTTGATTTTTTTATCAGACTCTTTCTGTTCCTGACCTTTGACATGCACTTTCGGCGCAGATTTGGCAAACACCGGCCGGATTAGTTTATACATCAGATAGGCCAAAAGGGTTAAAAGTAAAAGTTTAAACATAATTCACCCACGTTTTTGAGGAATATAATACCTCGTTCCACCCTGATGATGGTTGATCTCTACCAGAATATCCTGGTAATCACTCTCAGAATGAAGAAAATCAATCTCATCCGTATTAATGACCAGCAATGGCGTTTTGCTATAATGGAAAAAAAACTTATTATATAATTCGTTGAGTGCATCTATATATTCGGTACGAATATTTTTTTCGTAAGAACGGCCCCGTTTACGAATATTGTCCATCAAATGGCTGGTGGAGGCCTGCAAATAGATCACCAAATCAGGCCGTGATACTTCTTTTTCCATTAAACGGGCGATTCCGTCGTATAATTTCATCTCTTTCTCGCTTAAATTCAGCGTAGCAAAAATCCGATCCTTTTCGAATATATAATCACTGACGATCTTCTGACGAAAAAGGTCCACCTGAAGAATGTCCTGAAGCTGTCTGAAACGACTGAGCAAAAAGAAAATCTGGGTTTGAAAAGCATAGCCCCGCGGATCATCATAAAATTCTTCGAGAAATGGATTTTGATCGAATTCCTCCAACATTAAAGACGCACCAATAGTTTTAGCTAATTTATCGGCCAAAGTTGTTTTACCGGCACCGATAACACCTTCTACTGCTATAAACCTGAGCTGATCCAGAGACATGGTTCATTTCCGTATATAATGTTCAATGCAACCGTGCTTATTTATCTCATTTTTTGTCTAACAGTAAAATCCGACCTTTATCGGGACAGTTCCCGATTAATCGATCGATCGTAAGCCCCTGACGATTTGTAAAAGACACATCCACTTCTTGTAATGGAAGCAACACGAAAAGCCGCTGTTCGAATCCGGGATGTGGTATTTTTAGAATTTCACTGTCGATTTCCTCACCATTCCATTCAATAATATCCAGATCGATCAGACGCGGTCCCCAACGATAGCTCCGTTTACGTCCCAGTAAACATTCCGCGGCTTTTAAATAGCCCAGCAGACGAAAAGGCCTGATTTCTGTTTCCAGAATACAGATTTGATTCAGGTATGGCGGTTGCTGCTGAGGACCATAGGGGTCAGATTCGAAAAGTCCCGATTTCCCCTTAACCGTACCTAATGCAGACAATACCTGAATGGCTCTGTTTATATGTTCCTGCCGCTCGGGCAGGTTACTTCCCAGAGCGATGTAATAGATCACGCCGGGGCCTGCTTCTCGCGATTAATCTCAACTTCCACATAATCGAGTAAACCGTTCAACGGCACATGCGGTTTGCGGACACGAATCATCACATTATGTATATCGGGTAAAAGCAAGATTTTTTTAGCCATCCGTTCGGCTACGGTTTCGATTAACTTGAATTTATTATTTTCAAATGATTCTTTGGCTATTTGGTAGACGGCGCGGT
>JALSTK010000144.1 GCA_026983775.1 Calditrichia bacterium | reverse complement strand
GCAAAATCCATTCCGTGATTACCAAGATCAATGAAATCGCAAATGTGGATATTCCGGTTTTAATCTATGGCGAAAGCGGTACAGGAAAAGAATTGGTAGCCCGGGCCGTTCATATGGCTTCCGACCGCAGAGAAAAGCCCTTTGTTGCCGTGAATACCGGAGCTATTCCCAAGGATTTGATAAGCTCGGATTTATTCGGCCATGAAAAAGGAGCCTTTACCGGAGCCATTGATTCCAAAAAAGGTAAATTTGAAGAGGCAGACGGCGGAACTCTCTTTCTGGATGAGATTAGTTCCATGAGTGAACAGGTCCAAATCGCCCTATTGCGTGTGCTGGAGAGTCATCAAATCGAACGGGTGGGTCGTAATCAGCTGATTCCGGTTGATGTACGGATTGTAGCGGCAACGAATGAAAATTTGGAAAGTCTGGTGGAAAAAGGCCGTTTCCGGGAAGACCTTTATTACCGCTTGAATGTGTTTAATGTGGAACTGCCGCCGTTACGGGAGCGCAAAGAAGATATCGAAATTATTACGCGCCATTATATCGAGCAATTTAACGGGGAATTAAAACGAAAAATCAGGGGAATTGAAGCGCCCGCCCTGGAATTGTTAAATAATTATCCCTGGCCCGGAAATGTGCGGGAATTACGAAACATCATTCTTAGAGCCATGGTTTCCGCAAAAGAAATCATCCGTACCAAAGATTTACCGCCGGTTGTAAAACAGAAGATTCAGCCCGGAGAAGAAATCCGAATTCCGGCCGGAACCTCTTTGACGGATATCGAACGTATTACCATTATCAAGACCTTAAAAATGGCCCGTGGGAATAAATTAAAAGCTGCCGAACTTTTAGGTATCAGCCGACGTTCACTTTATAATAAAATCGAAGAATATCATATTAAAGATGAAGAATTCCGATAGAAAAAATTCAGCCCGCAATAATTGGTCACAACTTTGTAATTCAAAAGAAGCCCTTTTTAATCATATTCAGTCTAAATTAAAAACCCATCAACCGCAAACCTACCGTTATACCACAGACGAAGGAGTAAAGGCGGGTGTTTTGATTCCCATTTTCTTTAAAGAAAATCAGGCGCATCTTTTATTTACCCTTCGAACAGAGACCCTGGAACACCACCGGGGGCAGATCTCCTTTCCCGGAGGTCGGATGGATCAGCAGGATCAAGACCTGATGCAAACCGCTTTGCGGGAAACGGAAGAAGAAGTGGGCATCAGGCAAAGCGATATAAAAATATTAGGGGGGATCGATTATTTTCTCACGACTTCCAATTTTTTGATAAGGCCGTTTGTGGGCGTCTTTGATTATCCTTACTCCTTTCGCATTAACAAAGCGGAAATTCAACGCCTCATTGAGGTTCCTCTGCTTCATTTGCTTGGGGATGATAATTTTGAAATCAAACCCTATGAAATAAATGGTATGCGCTGGAAAGTCCATTATTATACGTATCATCGGGATATTATCTGGGGAGTTACCGGCTTTCTCTTAAGTGATTTTCTCTCGCTTGTATTCGGACTTAAGCGTAATCATTTTATAAAATCACCGGCCTGAGCCCAGGGGATCAATTGAGTACTTGTTTTACACTCAAAAAATTACCAAATTGGGTTATATCGAATCTGTAAACCTATATTTTTAATCAGGGAATACAAAATGCGGATTATCTTTATATTGTTATTTCTTATCGTAAGAACATGGGCCGGGGATAGCCATGATTGGCAAACCATCACCACCATGAATGATGTCAAAGATTTAGCCGTAACGAATGGTCAGATTTGGGCAGCCACTACGGGTGGTATTTTCAGCTATGATACAAGTACGGCTTCTGTTCAGCGATATACAAATCTCGATGGCCTTCATTCGGTTCTGCAGCAGGCCGTTGTGGCGGATGAGCATCAGAATATTATCTGCGGCGGATATCAGGGCATCATCGATGTATTTAATGTCTCTTCGAATCGATGGACAGGATTGTATGCTTTGGAAGGAAATCCCGTGTCCGATCTTTATGTACGCAACGACACCTTATGGGTCGCTGCCGGCAAGGGACTGGCTGTGTTTATCTGGAAAGACGGCCAATACGTATTTCAAGATTATTTTTTAAATTTCAATGTGTTTCCCGCAGCCGTTTACAGTGTTATCCTGTATGCCCAACGGGTGTGGATAGGAACCGATGTGGGCTTATTAAGCGCTCCGGCCGACTTATCGCGCTACACAATTAATGATCCTGCTTTATGGAAAAAAATTACGACGGGAAGCGGATTGCCGGATAACACGATTTATGATCTGGAGATTGCCTATAATAAATTATATATGGGAACCGGCCATGGTATCGCTTCCATTGACGGATCGTTTCAAATTCAGGTAGAATCCAACTGGATAAAATATAAGGACGGAACGTATTTGCCGGTGAACCATCTGGCGCTTGTGGATAAAAAACTATATGTCAGCTTTTCCCGATATATTTATTCCTTAGATAACACTCATCACGTTCTCTACTATCTGTCCGCATCTTCTACGATTCAATCCCTGGTTAGTGATGGTCGGATGCATCTATGGTTTGCACAAAAAAATTACGGGTTGCAACGCAGCGACTGGCAAGCACCTTATGTTTTTGAGGATCCGTATACTAATTTTTTCCGTCGTGTTTATCAGACTTCAGGCGGATCTATTGTGGCTACTTCCGGAGGGCCGGGGGCCTTTAATTATCCTAACGGATTTTATATTTTTGACCGGAAATGGACAAATTATCGTTTTTTAGGTACCCACTGGTATGCTATCGGCAATGCGGATATGGTCTATGAAGATCGTTTCAACAATCTGTGGATAGGTTCATGGGGCGGCGGGATTATGGTATTTAAGCAGGACGGGCAACAGGTTTTTCTCCATAGTTACCCGGGAGACGGTCAGATGGTAACCCGTATCGGTAGCCGGGAAGAAACCGTACCGCTGGCCGATTATCCGGTCTATTCCGGTTTTTTTTCCGGAGTCCGGACACATCCCAATTATGAAGTCATCACTTCCATGAAAGAAGATTACGATGGGAATTTATGGCTATCCGTTTACTATGCCGGTAATGATCGTTCGGTAGCTATTGCTCCTTACACGGCAAATGGTTTTATCAGTCTGGATTCTACCGATTGGATCTATTTTGGCAAAGACGACGGAATTAAAACTTCGACCGGCGGAATCTTATGCATGACGTTCGATGATTACGGCCGGGTATGGCTCGGCACGGATATGGATGGTGTTTATATTCTGGACTATAATCATACCCTGAAAGATAAAAGTGATGACCGGCTTTCTCATCTGGGAATCGATGACAATTTGTACAGTAATAGGATTTTGTCGTTAGCTACCGATCAGGACGGTGTGGTCTGGATCGGTACGGCATCGGGTTTAAGTTCGTATGATGGAGTCAATGTTTACAAACATGTAGGTGATCCGCAGGGGCTGAATGGTCCGCTTGAGAACCAGATCAATGATATTTTTGTCGACAAATACAATAATAAATGGTTTGCCACCACCGGTGGAGTCAGTATCCTGAGGGCCGAACACAGCCCGTGGGATAAAAACGCCTGGCTGGGTTACAACCGGGAAAATTCCGGGCTAGTCGATAATTCGGTACAGAGTATATTTGTAAACAATAAGACTTCGCAGGTTCTCATTGGGACAGATAACGGAATGTCCGTTTATTATGGTTCATTCGTACAAATTCAGGATGATTTTAAAAAGATGATCGGCGGCCCGAATCCCTTTATTTTGTCCGAAAAAACGGTTAAATTTACCATAACTCATCTCATGAAAAATTCAACGGTAAAGATATTTTCGATCAACGGGACTCTTATAAGACGTTTGTCGCCGGAAAAGAAGCTTACGGATGGTACTTTACAGGTCGATGGGAGTCGGGCTTATTGGGATGGCAGGGATCGGAACGGTTATCCGGTACAGAGCGGGATCTACCTGTTTTTTGCTTATTCGGAGGATGGAAAGGCCAAAGCGGGAAAAATTGCGGTGATCAGGAAATGACCGATGATTCGTCATTTATATATTAAAAATTTTACTTTAGTCAAAGAGCTGGAGATAGATTTTCAATCCGGTTTAAATATTATTACCGGGGAGACCGGAGCCGGAAAATCTATTTTAGTAAATGCCATTGCTCAGCTATGCGGCGAACGAGGCAGCCCGGATTTAGTGCGTAGCGGGGAGCGTAAGGCCATTATCGAAATCATTGTAGATTTACCCGCCATGACATCCATGCAATCTCTGTTCGGGGAAATGGAACTGGACTGGCCGGAAAATAATCTCGCTATTATCCGCAAGGAGATTGCGGCCAGTGGTACAACCCGTATTTTTGTCAATGATACTCCGGCTACTCTAAACCGGCTCGGCCGTCTAAGTGAATTGCTCATCGATTTGCACGGTCAACATCAGCACCAGCAACTTTTACATCCCGAATATCATCTCCTTTATCTGGACGCATTCGGCGGGTTACAGAATCTTACCGAAACCTTCGCCAACCGTTTGCAACTGTATAGAAAGGCCGTTCAGGAATTACAGGAGCTGAAGGACAAGCAGATACAGGCTTATCAATCCCGGGACCTGTACCGCTATCAGTATGACGAGTTAAAAAAAGCGGAACTCGATCCGGACGAACTGGAACGGTTATACGCTGAAGCTAAGATATTAAAGAATGTAGAGACCATTCACCAATTAGGGGCAGCGCTGGCTTCCGCTCTTTATACGGATGAAGGGAGTGCCAGTACGATTCTGACCCGGTCCGAAAATGACCTCCATACTCTGGCGGAACTGGATGATCAGTTTGCTCCCTTCAAAGATAGCCTGGCTCAGGCCAGGGAAATCATTGAGGAAATCGGTCGCTTCTCCGAGCAATATGTTTCCCAGTTAGAGTTTTCGCCGGAGCGGCTGGAATATATTCATCAGAGAATCAGCCAACTGGAATTTCTATTAAAAAAGTACCAAAAGAAGACTATTGCCGAATTGATCGACTGGCATCATGAGATGAATCAATTTCTGGAAGGGAATGAGCAGTTCGATCGGTTAATCGAAGAGAAAGAGGGGGAAATTCGGGAGCATATCAGGCAGTTAACAGAAATGGGGCATAAATTATCTGTCCGCCGGGAAAAGACCGCCCGTCGGTTTGAACAAAGAATCACAGCAGTCATGCAAAAAATAGGTATGGCAAATGCGCTTTTTAAAGTCAATAAAACGGTAAAAGAGCAAAAGGAATCTCCTTTTGAGGTGAATGGTTCTGCTGTGGCGGTTCATAAGCACGGATTTGATCAGATCATGTTTGAGTTGGCCGCCAATGTCGGCGAGGGCTTCAAACCTTTACATAAAATTGCTTCGGGTGGTGAGGTCTCGAGAATTATGCTGGCCTTAAAATCGGTTATGGCCGAGGCGGATCGGATGCCGGTTCTGGTCTTTGACGAGATAGATGCCGGTATTTCGGGACAGATTGCCCAACAGGTGGGTAAAGAAATGGCTCTTTTGTCCCGTTTCCACCAGATTCTTTGTGTTACCCATCTTCCGCAGATTGCTGCTTTTGCCCGCTCGCATCTGAAAGTCTCTAAATATACGGAGAACGGTCACACCTTCGTAAACGCTTCCCCTCTGTCCGGTGAGAACCGAATTGAGGAACTGGCAACCTTGTTGGGCGGTCAGCATCTTTCTGCCGAGGCCAAAGAAAATGCCCGCCATTTACTAAAAGAGGCACAAAATATGTATTCCGGGTAAGATTATTTCTATTTAACTATAATAAATTCTTGAAATTAGCCTCCCTGTTATTTATTTTATTAAAAACAACAGGTATTGCTTCGGAGGGAAAATGCACAAACATTACGATTGTAAAAATTCTATTTTAGCTGAAAATCCGCACTCTGTAAGGTATTTTATTAATTTTTTCAAATCGAAAAAGAAAAAAATCGAGGTTCGACCGGGGGCGATGCAGCCGGAAGAAGTAAAAAAACGTATCAACGAAATCGGTAAAAATAAAAAAGTTAACATTCGTCGGGTGGAATTTGACGGCACTCCGGAACAAGAACCGATTTCAGTCAAAGTGGTGGATATTCGGGATGAATATTTTACAGGCTCTATCATTAATGTCGAGCGTAGCCTGAAGCAGGAACAGGATGATAAACTGGTGTATGTAAAAGGCGGCGGCGGTACTCTTGATTTTTATTATAATGACGGTGATATAATGAGTATCGAAGAAGATATCGACGAAGAAATAATTCAGGAGCACGATACGGAGGAATTGTTGCAGATATTAGATGCCCTGGATCTGAATGAGTCCATCCTGATTTCCTATTATGACCGGACCAAAGGCGGAGTTATAAACGGTTCCGGAAAATTGGTTGCAAAAGACATCGAAAAGAAAACCTTTACGGCCGAATTGAATCTGGTGAACGATATAGAACTGGATAAACCGAAAGTCGTAAATCTCGATCTGGAAAAGGATACCGTGCTGGATATAGAGGTGATCTTGTAAAAGCGGTCGTTTTTTATCGATAAAATTGTAATTTATATTTTTTATTTTTTCTATCTTTTCGTTAACTTCTACATCTAATATTTATTGCCCGCTTAAAAGGTTTGATTGCGGTGGGGCCTCCTTTGCAGAATCGCTTTCCGCCGAATAGAATCTTTTAAATTTGTAAGGGGCTTAATGCAAAGTCTTATACTACTTTAAGGAGATAAAGAAATGGCTACGAAGGATGCGGTCGTAGAAGTCTTACGCCAGGTAAATTATCCCGGCTTTAATCGCGATATTGTTTCATTCGGGATTATTCAGAAAATAGATGCTACAGAAGATGCTGTTGCCGTACAAATTGTGTTGAAAACAAACGATACGGCAGTCGGCGATCAGATTAAAGCGGAAACGGAAAAACAGCTGAAGAAAAAATTTGTAAAGCACTCTGTGCGGGTTACGGTGGAACAGCAGGCGCCGCCTCAATTTAGTACTCAGCCGCAGCAACCCCAACCCAGTTTTTTGCCGATGATCAAATATAAAGTGGCCGTTGCTTCCGGCAAGGGAGGGGTGGGGAAATCCACTGTTGCCGTAAATTTAGCCGTGGCTCTGGCCAAAACAGGGATGTCGGTCGGTTTAATGGACGCCGATATTTACGGCCCGAGTATTCCCATGATGCTGGGAGTTTCACAAAAGCCGTACTATGACGGCAAGAAAATATATCCCATCGAGAAGTATGGAGTCCAGCTCATGTCTCTGGGCTTTTTAGTGGATAACAGCGAAGCAGTGATTTGGCGAGGGTCATTGGTGCATAAGGCGATTCAGCAGTTGATGAACGATGTGGCCTGGCCGGAACTGGATATTATGTTATTTGATATGCCTCCGGGAACGGGTGATGCGCAATTAACACTTTCCCAAAGCGTTGCTTTGGATGGCGCGGTGATCGTTTCCACTCCTCAGGATGTGGCCCTTCTTGATGCCGTAAAGGGGGTAAAAATGTTTCGCAAGGTTAATGTTCCCATCCTCGGTATTGTTGAAAATATGAGCTATTTTATTTGTCCTCATTGTGGGGAGCGCACGGATATTTTTTCTTCGGGCGGTGCCAGGAAAGAATGTGAACGTCTGGAAACGAAACTACTGGGTGAAATTCCCATTGATGCCCGGATTCGTATGGGGGGTGATGAAGGGGTTCCTATTGTAGCCGGTAAAGAGGATACTGCTCAGACCGGGGTCTTCATGGAAATTGCCGGTAATATTAAGGCCCAGTTGTTAGAACACAAAAAATAGGGGCATTATGCCCCCATAAAAATCGGGGTGTGAGGCATTCTGCCCCATACTCCGATTCTTCCTTTTTTTATTAAAACCGCTTATTAGCCGCAATATCAACCTCTTTTCTTGTGATCGCTTTTTGAGTCTCTTTGGCATGATAATTGTGTTATAGATTACTGTTTCATCAAATGCGTGCAGACTGCAATGCGAATGCAAGGTAAGCATTGGTCTGCTCCCTTTGAGGAGGACATACTAAATTTGCTTCGCTATAGAGGAAGACAGACCTATGTAAAAATAACTTGTTAATTATTAAAAAAACAGATGAAAGAAATATGTAAAACTTTTGACACTACGTCTAAAGTTTAAAGGGTGTTAAAATGAAAACAATAGCTCTACCGGGTTTCTTGTGAAGCCGTATATTAACTGAAGACTGATAAAAGGAATTCAACAATTTTTTATTGTTTCGTTCATCTTGTATTTAAAAACAATAGTATCCGAAGGATACTCATATTCCATCACTTCGTAATGATTTAAGGATGCGGCGTTTAACCACAAGAGACCCGGTAGAGCCAAAAAATCTAAAAAGTGTATTCCCCAATAATAAGTATTATGATATTTTATTGACAAAAATTATTATCGTTAAACAAATATTGAATGATTTTTAACAGGGTTATGCATAACGAATAGGCTCCGCACCGGATCGCGGAACGCTCAGGTGCCCCGATAAATGGGGGTTTCCGCTGTGGCTAAACCAGCCCTGGTGGAACTCAGCCGTACCCTTATCGGTTTTGCATTCCCTTAATTTAAGACGGCGCTTTCATTTGTTTAAGAAAAATCATTTTACTACCACAGTGCGGGCATTTACATCCCGGCCGGTATGTTACGTATTTTTAGGAACATTCGGCAACGAAACTAGTGGGTGAAATCCCTATTGATGCCCAAATTCGTATCGGGGTGACCCGTTGTAGCCGGTAATAGTAAGGGCCCGCTTGCTGGAAT
>JALSTK010000143.1 GCA_026983775.1 Calditrichia bacterium | reverse complement strand
TAAAAAAGCCTTAATGTTCATTTGGTGTCGTCGGGCCATCTCTATAAATAATTCGCAGGTAAAATTTTGATCAAGAGCATCGATGCCGACTTTATCGAGCAGAAACTTTTCATCATTCAGATGATAAATACGGCCGAATTTTCGCGGATCATTGAACAACAAATAACTTCCATCCGCAAAATGAAGGCGGAAGCGGATATGTTCGGGTAAGGTTCTATTGTCATCCGAAAGGAATCGTAGTTGCCCGGTCATTCGTAAATGGATGATCATGGAACTATGGTCCAGTTGAAAAATAATGTACTTCCCTTTACGACCTATGAAGCGAATTTTTTGCCCCTCAAGGTCAAAAGATGATTTATTTACAAAGGTCTTCGACCAAAAGACTGTATATTTGCTGATGGTCTTTCCCGGCAGACGGGTCCGTAATTCCCGGACAACCGTTTCAACCTCCGGTAATTCCGGCATTGTAACCTCGCATTCCTATTTTTGTAATTTACATCGAATCGGATTGAATAGAAAATGATTTTTAAGAAGTGACTAATCCGAATCAGCGGGACGATTTTTTTTATCAAGAACCTGTCTTACCCGGGAAGTCACAAATTGCAGCACCCGCTCCGTATCGGACACTTCCAGCAAATCTAAAATCTTTCGTAAACCCGTATCGGCCCAGTGTTTTTCATAATGGTAAACAGGGGATTGGTAATTTTTAAAGGCTCCGCTCTCCGGGTCAAGAGAACCAAATTTCCAGCCTTTTTTTCGCTCCCATTCCCATAACCGGTCTTCATCCCATAGTTGAAATTTTAAAATTCGGTGCTCTTCATCCTGCCAGACAAATAGATCGATATCTGCCCGGGATTCTCGATACCAGCGCGTATATCCCCTTAAATGCTTATCCTTTAATAAGTCCGGATCGATTTCATAAAACATAGTGAAATATCTCAGTCTGCTATTATATTTTTAGGCTCTACCGGGTTTTTTGTGGTTAAACGCCGCATCCTTAAATCATCACGAAGTGATGTAATATGAGTAGCCACACCCGTCAGCCGCCGGGCCGGAGCGAAGCCTGTGGCTACTTACATTCGTATCCTTCGGATACTTTTATTATTAAATGCAAAATGAACGAAGCAGTAAAATCATATTGTCAGTCTCTTTTAATATACGGCTTCACAAGAACCCCAGAGCCTATTTTTATTTACGAGGCCGTCCTTTTGTAAAAATGTATATTTTACGTTTTTTGCACAAGGCAGCCGATCTTCATACAAGGTCATTGTTATGGAGCCAGATATACAATAAAAATCCGACCGGGGAGGTATTACAAACAGGAACTTATTGCGCCTTGATCTGTTCTTTAACCCAGGCGATCAATTCTCTACAGACATTGTTGACGGCGGCATCATCGAGAAGACTGAGTTCGGATTCATTTTCCAGATTTTTGAGAAGTTGTTCCAGTATCTGTTTTTTACCGCTTCGAACCCAGGTCAGGATCCTTTCTTTCATGGCTTCACTCTGATCGGTACACAATAATCTCACAATCAAATGGAAGGCTACTTCACGCATGACGGCATTCTGGTCGTCCAAATAACGCTCGATATAAGGAATCAAAAGTTGGACATTTACTTCTCTCAGATAGCCCAGAGCCCGTAAAGTAAACTGCCGTAAATTTTCATCAGGATCGGACAAGAGTTTTTCCAGCGTTTCCTGCCAGCCATTCTGGGGTCCGTAGCAGCCGATCATTTCGGCTAAAATGGATTTATCCTGAATAGCCTTATGGTAAGCGGTTCCATAGAAGCGTTCGATCGTAGCCGGAATGCCGGCAAATTGTTCGCTGGTTATCTCTTCTGCAGAATCCACTCCCAAAGCCTGA
>JALSTK010000142.1 GCA_026983775.1 Calditrichia bacterium | reverse complement strand
CCTTCCGGAATATAAGCAGGCGGTAACGAAATATGTGGACAAAGCTGCCAAAACCTCAGAGATCGACCGTTTAGCCGTGACGAATGAAAAAACGGGGGTCTTTACAGGTAGCTATGCCATTAATCCGGTTAACGGGCGTCAGGTGCCAATCTGGATCTCCGATTATGTTCTGGCAACCTACGGTACCGGAGCCGTTATGGCGGTTCCTGCTCATGATACCCGAGATTTTGAGTTTGCTCGGAAATATCATCTACCTATCGAAAAGGTGATTGTTCAGCCCGGTACGAAAGAAGAAACCGTATTGAAAGAAGCTTATGTCGGGCCGGGTCGGATGATCAATTCGGCTAAATACAATGGCTTATCTCACTTAGAAGGTGGGCAAAGGATCGGGGATGATCTGGAAGCAGAAGGAAAAGCACAATGGACGATCCAATATAAGCTGCGGGACTGGTTAGTTAGCCGTCAACGATACTGGGGGGCGCCTATCCCGATTATCTATTGTAATCAATGCGGGGAAGTTCCGGTTCCCGAAAATCAATTACCGGTGGAATTGCCCAATGACGTGGATTTCAATCCCCATGGGACTTCCCCGTTGGCAACCAGTAAATCGTTTGTACAAACCACCTGTCCGAGATGCGGTGGAATTGCCCGCAGGGAGGTGGACACGATGGATACTTTTGTATGTTCTTCCTGGTACTATTTGCGGTATCCTGATCCGAAAAACGATAAGGAGCCATGGAATAAGGACTTGATCAATCGAATGCTTCCTGTCGATAAATATGTAGGTGGGGCCGAACACGCCACCATGCATCTTTTGTATTCCAGATTTGTGACCAGGGCGCTCAGGGATATGGGATATGTTCAATTTGATGAGCCTTTTCAGAGTCTGGTTCACCAGGGAGTGATTATGGGACCGGACGGACAGAGGATGTCCAAATCCCGTGGGAATGTGGTAAATCCGGAAAAATATCTTGAAAAATACGGTGGAGATGTATTTCGAATGTATCTGATGTTCGGCTTTGCCTATACGGAGGGTGGACCATGGGATGATTCCGGCATTGCAGCTATCGATCGATTTTTACACCGGGCCTGGCGCCTTTATGAAATGGTGCAACCTTATTTTAGTGCAGAAGAGGGTGTACTGAATGTATTTGAAAACCCGGAAAAAAGTCTGAGAACGGTACTGCACAATTCGATTAAAGGCGTGACCGAAGATACGGAACGCTTCCATTTCAATACCTCTATCAGTCGTCTAATGGAATTAATCAATGAACTTTACAAATACGTACAGCAAAGAGATAAGAATCGTTTTAATAAAAATTTGCTGAAAGAAACGATACACACCTTTACACTTCTTTTAGCTCCGTTTACTCCCCATTTGGCCGAGGAACTTTGGAAAAAGATAGGAAACCCACCCTCTGTTTTCGATCAAACATGGCCTTCCTACAACGAAGAATATCTGAAAAAGGATGAGATTGAATGGGTGTTACAGGTCAATGGAAAGATTCGATCCAGAGTGATGGCCAGTCCCGATCTTTCGGAAGAGCAGGCCAGGGAAGTGGCTTTAAGTACGGAGCGTATTAAAGAAATGACTACAGGTAAAACGATTCGAAAAGTGATCGTGGTTCCTAAAAAATTGGTAAATATAGTAGTCTCATAAATAACTTAATATAATTTAATCTTTTACTAAAAGATTAAGCTTTCTAAAGCCATCGTTTAATGAATACTTTAAAAATTGATATCTGGCAAATTGTTTTAAGTTCCGCATTAGCTTTGCTCATTGTTCTCTTTAGTTTAAGGGTTAAGTTCTTAACTATATCCGGAGCCCTGGCCACTTTTATTCTGGCTGTTTTAATTTTCGGCCTCGGGGGCTGGACCTGGGCTATCCCTGTTTTGGTTTTCTTTTTTCTATCTTCTTTTTTGAGTCAA
>JALSTK010000141.1 GCA_026983775.1 Calditrichia bacterium | reverse complement strand
GGACGCTTCTGCAGTAATACCGTAGTGGTATAATGCCGTCCAACCGTTTGTCCAGTTGGTCGCGCCAAAAGCCCCTTTGTAATCCACCTGCTCAAAAAACGTATTATCGGCCCAGAGCATGGAAGCCAACCAAAAAGACAGAGAAATGTAAAGTAAAACAGTACGTCGCATAAAACACCTCCTTTATAAAGTGAAAGATTGGATTAAGTTCTTTACATGAATGGTCAAAAATAGCTTCTAAATATTCATTCCTAATTACATATCTGTTAGAGTTCTGTTAAATATTTTTTTATAGAAACGGGCTTGGGACGATTGATTTTCCTGCTTAAATAACTTCCATAATCTTTGTGCATGGGTATATATTTTTTTGTAAACAACGATGATGAAATAATAAAATCCGCTGTAGAACGATTGCAGGCGGTAGGAATATTGTACAAAGCGGAGATACGCAGCAACGCTTTCACATCCACATCATGGGGCTGCGGCTCCATGGGATCCCATAAAAAGACAAAGATATCTATTTCCCCTTCCGATATTAAGGCCCCTAATTGTTGATCTCCACCCAAAGGCCCGGAGTTCAAAGTTTGTACTCTAGTCTTTTTATCTGCTTCGTTACTTCCATTCAGAAGTTGTTGGATAAGCCGTCCGGTCGTTCCGGTGCAAATAAGCCGGTGCCTGGTTAATATTTCTTTATTCCACTCCACCCATTCCAATAAGTCCTGTTTACGATTATCATGAGCGACCAAAGCTATTGTTTTTTTATCCACTGAGCCTCTCCATAAATTGAATTTAAGATTCCGGTAGTTTTTTAAATTAACCCGATTTAAAAGAATTGTTCTTACTTTCAGCGCAAACCTAAACTGCAATTGTGAAGATAGTGTCAGGATAAAATTAGTTATGGATTAAAAAAGCATCCCATTATAATGCTTACGCTTCAAATAAGAGAATTGAAATACAATGGTTATAAAAAGCAAAGAAAATTTGGCTCTACCGGGGTTCTTGTGAAGTCAGATATTAAATAAAGAAAGACAATATGATTTTACTGCTTCGTTCATTTTGCATTTAATAATAAAAGTATCCGAAGAATACGAATGTTAGTAGCCACAGGCGAAGCCTGTGGTAAAGCGGTAAAAGCGAGGGTGACGCTGAAGGCGTCGAATTTGGGACACAGAGCATGCTAACGAAATAGGAGACCCTATACATTGAAAGGCCTGGTTTATTTTACCGCTTTGCGGTAACCCTATTCGGTTACATCTTGCCCACAGGCTTTGCCTGTGGCTACTCATATTGCATCACTTCGTGATGATTTAAAGATAAGATGAGAATTAAATCTAATTTTTTAGAAAAATGATTTAAGGATGGCATTTTTGCGGCGTTTAGCCACAAAAAACCCAGTAGAGCCGAAAATTTTATGGCCTGGCGTGCTGCAAACCCGCCTTGCGTTAATTGGTAAAAAGGAAATGACCGGGCTTTAATCTAGGGATTACTTTTAGAAACAAGAAAACCCGTCGGATAATATCCAACGGGCTCTCTTTTAATTCTCTTAAATTAATTTAATAATCATAGCTTATTCCCAGCGAAAAAGCCCGTCCGCGTTGATAGCGGCTATAAATATAGTCTTTGCCGTTAAAACGTTGATATTTGCTGTGATCCGGATTCAGTAAATTATTCGCGGAAAATTTCAGGGACAGATGTTTCGTAAAATTCCAGCCGAAGGAAAAGTTCAGCAAACCGGCCGGTTTTTCATACACATCCGGCGTACCGCCGTAGCTCACCCGGTCCAGTCGTTTACCGAAGATATTGTAGTACAAACTGGAACTGATTCCGCTGTTTGCGTTTTGATAGGAGAGGTTCACATTAATCAGATATGGCGATTGTCCCTGGAAGGGACGGGTATCCGGCGCATCGGGACGCAGATTCCGAATTAAATCCAGTTCGTCGGCGGCAATAGAAACCTGAGAATGAATAAGAGAGAAATTAGTGCCGAGCATAAAACCCCTTAAAGATTGGTGAAACACATCCAATCGTTTACGCATTTCCAGTTCCAGGCCGTAAGCCCGGGCTTCTTTAACGTTTTTCCATGTATTTTCACCAAAGGCATTAAAAACCCGTTCAATCGGCTTTTGGAAATCTTTATAATAAGCGCTGACTGCATAGATTTCGCCGGGACGAGAGAACCATTCCCAGCGCAAGTCAAAATTGGTTATGAAGGTGCGTTCCAGATGGGGGTTTCCTACGTAAGAATCGCCGCCGTCGTCAAAATCGAAAGTGGCAAAGGGACCGATTTCTCGAAAATTGGGACGCGCCAACGTGCGGCTAAAAGCGAAACGCAGATTCATATTGGGTACAAGATTATAAATCAAATTGGCGGAAGGCAGCACATCGTGGGTATTAATCGCCCCCCCTTCCAGCGTAGAGTCCTGAGTTTGCAGCCACATATCGGTTGATTCCAGCCGCGCCCCACCGATAAAACGTAATTTGGCAAACAGGGGCAGCTCAATCATGGCATAACCGGCGGCAATGTTTTGTTCTGCCCGATAATTATTCGCCGGCAGAATATTTTCCACGACAACCACACCCCATTGTGGATTTATATACTGTTGATTACGGATCGTTACCGTATCATAACCGACGATCCCTGTGTTAGTATCGGAAAGTAAATGGTTCGGGTTGCCGTCATAATTAAAGCCTTGCTGGTCGGTAAAGGTAAACAAACGTTCGGAATAGCTGCGCTGTTTGCGGGCAACTGCAGCGCCGATTTTTATTTGAGAAGAAAGCCCATTCCATTGTCTGAAGGGCAGGGATAAATTAAGTTTAAAATCCCGGCGATCTTCATCCAGATTACGGAAATAACGTTTAGGCGGAAGATTATCCTTGATACCGTAAGCGCGTTCGCCGTTTATATTTACATAATACGAAGAAAACACGCGGCGGTCCGGTTCCGCTTCGGTGCTGTTACCGAGCGTAGCCTGCCAATCTAAGCGCAAATTAGCCAGAACCGGCAACACATGCTCACCCCGCAGTTGAAGGGAATAAAGCGCCCTTTCATTATACGAAAGCACACTGGTTTGGTGGATACGGTTCGCATCGGAATCGTAAGTGTAAATTCCTTCCAGCATTCGAGCGCCGCTTACCGCATTGCGGTTGTACATGGTGTTTAGTGTAATCTGATCGTCGGCGCTTAAGGCGTAGGAAGCCTTAAATAGTCCGCCCCATAAAATTTCGTTTTTACTATTTGTGTCGCGATAATCATATACATTGCTCATAACGTCCTGCGTACCCTGATTCCAACGACGATAGAGGCCGTTATGATAGGATGAATAGCTGTTCTTATAAGTCAGGCTGGCCATTATGCCCAACGGACGACTTAGAATTTGATATTGGTTACCAATGGAAAACGCGTAGGATTGATTTACCGGCGCCTGTTTAGCCACCGGCCCCATCTGTGAATTAAAGGAACGGGTCATCCGGGTTAACAGCTCCGCTTTTTGCGGATCGGTATTGGCTTCTCCAATATCCGGAATATACAGGTTTTTCGCTTTCATTATTTTCGGTAAACTACGGGTGCCGTTATCGAAACCCAGCCAATCCGTGGGGCTTCCGCTGTAACCCAGGGTGGCTGAGTTGTAATTAACCTGACTATTGTACGATGTTGAGCTGGAAAATTTCAATTGAAAATGGTCGGGATAATCTTTGGTTTTAATATCGACCGTTCCTCCGGAAAAATCGCCCGCTTTATCCGGAGTAAAACTTTTAATCGTAACGATATTATCCACCATGCTGGAAGGAATTAAATCCAGCGATCCGGATCGTTTGTATGGATCGGTACTGGGCAGAGCTGCGCCGTTAAGCTGTATATTGGTGTAGCGGTCACCCAGGCCGCGCACATAGACATACTTACCTTCCACTATCGAAGCGCCGGTTATTTGCTTTATAGCGTCCGCGGCGTTACCGGCACCGGCCTGAGCTATGGCTTCGGCGCTAATCGCATCGCTTAAGGCCGAAGCTTTTTGTCGGGATTTCAACAAGGAAGCTTCGGTATTATACAAAGCTTTTGCCTCGACCACTACTACATCTGTGGTTAAAATTTTCGATTTTACGGCCGCGTCTATTTTTACGGTTTTACCGGAAGCAACCTGCACATTTTCAATTCTTGTTTCAGCATAACCCACAATCGAAATGACCAAAACATAGTTTCCTTCCGGAATATTCAGGATAACATACCGGCCGTTCAAATCACTAGCCGCGCCCAGCGATGTGTTCTCAAGATAAATATTTGCGCCAACAATGGTATGGCCGTTTTCGGCATCTACCACCGTACCGACAATTTTACCGGTTTCGGCAGCCCGGGCAGGCCGGCTAAATATCATACCCAGAATTAAAAAAAGACTCAAACATATGCGGGATATCATTTTAAATCTCCAATATTTTATGATTTTTTTGTCTTTCGATGAACTGTCAGGTCTGCCGGGCATTTTATCGTCCTTCCGATAAATGACCGTATATCTTCATCATGATTAACAATGAGAACGCTTTCGAAAGCAAAAAAATAGGAGACTTTTGTTAGGGTTTTGTTAAGATAAAATTAAAATATGATGTTTTTAGCGCGAATGACAAGTTTTATTCTTAATCCGCAGCCTGAATTAGCCAACTCAATGTACGATTTTTTTTAAGATTGGCCATAGGGAAATGGTACAACGTGGATTTCGTCTTCCGTCAAACCGATAAAGTGCACGAGCTTGTCGGTCCATGAACCGGAATTAAGGTACAGACGACCGTCTTGCTCTGTTTCTTCGGCATGGTGCGTATGACCGCAAATGATGATATCCGCTTTTTTTCGAGCGGCATAGGCCAAAGCCCGTTCCCGCACTTTGGTGGAGTTACGGATATATGTTTTTGAATTGCGTTTCAACCAACGTCCAAAACGCATATTAACCGGGTCCAGATAAATACTTAAACGATAAAAATAGTCTGCAACATCCGACAAAAAGGAATATTTGCCGGTAAAATCATCGAAAATATCGCCGTGCAGTACCAGCACCCGTTTATCCATCCAGTTAAAATAATATTCATTATAAACGTCTATTCCAAGAAGTTGAGTGAGCAAATCGGAAAATCCGTCGTGATTTCCGCGAATCCAGATGACCTGCTGATGATTCTGCTGATCGGTTAAACGACGCAAACGGCTAAGCACTTTCCAATGATAGCGGTTCAGGCGGCGCATATTTATGGAATCGAATACATCGCCGTTGATAATTAATCGTTTAAAACGTACGCTCCCCAGAAAATCCAGCAAAAGATCGGTACACGAAACTTTGCTGCCCAAATGGATGTCGCTTATGATCACCGTCTCAAAAACATCGACCGGGCTCTTGAAATAAGCGCCAAACGTGGGCTGTTCTATCTTCTCCAGGATTTTATCCGAAAATGAAAAATCCTCTTCTTCGCTATCCAGATATCCGGAGCGATACACTTTTTCGAACATTTTTGCACTTACCGACATAAGTAAACCTAACCGAGTTTAAAGCGTAAGGGAAAGAAGGCCGCCAAAATTTTTTCCACGACAAACAAACTTAGCAGCAAAAACATGAACAAAAAAAGAACCACATTTTTAACGGTGCTAAAGCGCCCGTCTAAGGTTCGTTCCAGACTGCTGTTTAAGAACCTGTTGCCAAGAATTTTCATAATCATAAATGGATCCTCCCTAATTTTTCATCCTTATTTAAGCGAAGGAATTGACTGCAATTGTGACGCCCGGCCGATACGAAGTAAATTTTCACGCCAGTTGATTTTATAACTAAAGAACGGTATAAGCCAGAGCACGCTAATTAATAGATCTTTTGCGGGAACCAGGGCATAATGATACCATCTGAAATCACTATCGAGCAAACCGGAAACATAGCGATCGTGCAGAATTTTAACCATCATTATGCCGACTAACAGTTCCATAGCGATAGCGTTTCGCAATAAAAGCATCAGAATGGAAGCCAGCGCTACCGGATTTGAAAACGATTCGATTAAATAATGGTGCAGATGCATGTTCCTGCGAATTTTTGCCCAGCGTGTGTGACGATTAAGAAAACGCTTTAGGGACCAATTAATATTCACATTATCCACTAAAGTCGGAATGGTTTTAACCCGGTAGCCCAATTCTTTGGCGCGCAGGCCCAAAAGATAATCTTCGGCCAGATAATTTTTAAAAGCGGCAAAACCGCCCATTTTGCTTAGCAAAGAACGGGATATTAAAATAGATTTCCCAATAACTACAGGAATACCGGATAAGCTATCTGCCACAAAAACATTTGGTGAGATATAGCTGTTGATATGCAGGTTTTCCATAATCGCGGCAAACTGTTTAGCCCCGACGCCACGGATGGTGGCCGTAACCAATCCGACTTCCGGAGCTGCGATAGCGGAAATCATTTGTTTCAAAAATTCAGGCGCCACTCGGGTGTTACTATCGCTAATCAAAAGATAGCTGCCGGTCGCATAGGCATCCATATTGTAAAGATTATTAATCTTCGGATTTAAACCAACGGCAAAATCGTTGACCACAATTTTCGTATCTACCAGTTTGTATTCGAGAGCTAATTTACTTATCACGTCAAAAGATTGATCGCCTGAGCCGGTCAGGCCGAAAATCAGCTCAAAATCGGGGTAGTCCAGTTCAAAATAAGAACGCAGGTTTTCTTCCAACGCATCATCCAGGCCTTTAAGCGGTTTAAAAATAGAAATTCTGGGCAGCTTCGCTTCTCTTTCTTCGCCGGTTGCCATGGCGTTACCCTTCATGCGTTTGCGTGTAATCACTGCGGATACGGCCAGATGCAATAGGCTGACCGTCAGGGCGAACAAATAAAAAACAATAACTGCACTTAACATTGCCATCCCTTTTTATTAATTTTTTTGTAATTAACGAAAGATTATTAGGGAATGATTAAAGATGAGTTAGAACTTCTTTAATTCTAACGACTTCCTCTTAGTTGTGTCGATTTGAATCAAACGGGCATAGTGAGCAGCGCTTGGTTTTAAACTACGCGCGAAATCTTGGCGGTAATCCACATGAACCAAACCGAATCGTTTGGAATTTCCTTCCAGCCATTCATAATTATCCAAAAAAGACCAATAGAAATAGCCCCTTACGGGCACCCCCATTTGTTCGGCCTTAAGCGTTTTTTGAATATGCGCATCCATAAACCGGATGCGCCGGGCGTCATCGGTCGTGGCAATGCCGTTTTCTGTAATGTAGATATCCTTACCATAGGCAGCTACCTGTTTTAAAATTCGCAGTAAGCCTTCTGAATAAATTTCCCAGCCCATGTCCGTCAATCCTTCGCCGGATATATTTTTAAAATCGAAACCTATGGGCCGTCTAAAATTCATACGGATTGCCGCCAGCATACGATAATAGTAATTCACGCCCCAAAAATCGACTTGGTTGTTCAGGGCAACGGGTTCATCAAAACTAAACAGGAAGGGGAAACGAAACTTTAAACGATTGCTTTTAAAGGCCCGGGGAACCATCTCATTAAAAAAGCTATGTAATAAATCGGCCAGTTTGCGGTCTGCAGCCAGCCATTTGCGTCGGGGGGCGAAAATAATAAAATGCTTGGCCATACCCACTTGCGCCAGGGGCAAAGCAGATTTAATGCGCCGATATAGGCAGCTATGTGTTTGGAGTATATTTTTCACCACCAGCATCATATCGTTTAAGTTATTTTTACCGGGTGGGAATTTTGCGTCGCCATAAGCGGCCAGGGCCCAGACCAAGGGTTCATTGAAAGTTATCCAGTAATTAATGCGATCGCCGAAACGTTCCAGTAAAACATCCGCATAACGGCAAAAGGTCTCCTGCGCTTTATCAGATACCCACGGCGTTTGGGCATGAAACCAGGCCGGGTGCGTAAAATGATGCAAGGTCAAAAACGGCTCAATCTTTAGTCCCAGCAACCTGTCCAGCATGCGCTCATATTGATCTAAAGCTTTGTGATCAAAACAGTCGAATTCGGGTTGGATGCGCGCCCATTCCATGGAAAAACGGTACGCGTTCACACCGATTTTTTGTAACAACTTAAAATCTTGCTGCCATCGCTGCCAGTGCGCCGCGCCGTGGCGGTAGATCGGATTTTTGCCATCTTGGCGGAATCCGCCCAGCGCTTCCCACTCGGTCATATCATTTTGGATGTAGCCTTCCGTTTGAAAAGCGGACGAGGCCAGTCCCCAGTAAAATCGATTCATGGAATACAATGTTTCCTTTAAAAAACAATCATGAGGGCCAAAGAAGCGGTTAGCAAACCTAAAAGCGAACCGAAAAACACATCGGAAGGATAATGCACACGCAGATAAATGCGGGAATAACCAATTAATCCCGCCAGTATAAAAAGCGGAACCGTAAGCCAGGCATACTGCCGGCTAATGATGTGAGCCATTAAAAAAGCGGCCGCCGTATGACCGGAAGGAAAGCTGTATTGGTCCGGTGGTTGCATAAGAAATTGCACCTGAGGGAAACGTTCGCACGGCCGTTGGCGCTTAACAGAATTTTTGACGAATAAATAAACCGGCAACTCCATGCCAAAAGCAATTAAAACAGACAGCCCAACCAAACGTCCTTCTATCCCGCCGCTTAATAATTCCAATAGGAAAAATACAACATATACCTCTCCGTTTCCCAAACGCGAAAGTCCTTTGTAAATTGTATTCAGGAACCTACTTTCACGCCGGCTGGAAATGAGATTAAAAAGATTAAGATCGTAGCGTAAAAAATTTTCTCCGATGGCTTTTACCATTTATGGAATCTCTATTTTTAGCTTACTTATTTCATTGACTTCTACAATTTGTCAGGTCGTTATTGATTTTCTGAGCTTAGAATATAATAGAAATGTTTAAGGATTGTTAAGGTTTAAATAGAATTTTGTAAAACAGGAAATTAGAATCCGGCAAGAAAACGTTACACCTGTGCACCATTTACAAAATGCTTAAGTCTAAATCGGCAGGATTGGGAAGTTCTAATCTGTTTTACTTCTTGTATTCACAGCTATGCGTTATGACTCATCCGCCCGGACGCCATAATAGGCATAAAAATTCTTTTGACCTTTTTTGCCCAAATATTTTTTAAGTATTCGCGGTTCGCTTTGCAATAAATCCACAA
>JALSTK010000140.1 GCA_026983775.1 Calditrichia bacterium | reverse complement strand
TTTTCCTTTTTCATGTAGTTTCAATCCTTGTCATGGTGGAATGGGGATTTACAGTTCGCATGATTGATAAGTTGGTTCAAAATGTATGCGTTTCAATCCTTGTCATGGTGGAATGGGGATTTACAGCCCTGCGGAGGTCCGCGCCTCAAGACCATATTTCCGGGTTTCAATCCTTGTCATGGTGGAATGGGGATTTACAGTATACGTTGCTGTGAGGTAGGCGATGAGATTAGCCAAATGTTTCAATCCTTGTCATGGTGGAATGGGGATTTACAGCTTCTATGAAAATACAAAAAATAGGTAGTTGATATATGGTTTCAATCCTTGTCATGGTGGAATGGGGATTTACAGGTAGCCGAGCTTCCTTTGATAGCCATTGAATTTGCGTTTCAATCCTTGTCATGGTGGAATGGGGATTTACAGCCGAAATTCAATTCCTCTTGCAGCCCGCGGATCTCCTGTTTCAATCCTTGTCATGGTGGAATGGGGATTTACAGATACATTTTGGGTTCACCAATCATTTGATACATTAGTTTCAATCCTTGTCATGGTGGAATGGGGATTTACAGAAAAGACTTGCTTGAGCCATCCGTCCAATACAATAGTTTCAATCCTTGTCATGGTGGAATGGGGATTTACAGTAGGCATACTGTTTTTTCACGGCAATCGTTTTCATCTTGTTTCAATCCTTGTCATGGTGGAATGGGGATTTACAGCTTTCGCAAATCCGGCAAAACGGCCTTCACCTTCATCGAGTTTCAATCCTTGTCATGGTGGAATGGGGATTTACAGTTTCACTAACTCAGATGCACGGCGATCATAACCTGAGTTTCAATCCTTGTCATGGTGGAATGGGGATTTACAGTTTATTGAGGCTACCAGCACATTAATCCCGATTCTGGGTTTCAATCCTTGTCATGGTGGAATGGGGATTTACAGTTCAGACCGGACTTAAAAAAACTATGTCTGCTTTTGTTTCAATCCTTGTCATGGTGGAATGGGGATTTACAGTTTTAACCATGCTGGATTATAGGCGATTCACATCGCTGTTTCAATCCTTGTCATGGTGGAATGGGGATTTACAGATGAATTTTTGAGCGATCAATCTATCATATAGCGGAATGTTTCAATCCTTGTCATGGTGGAATGGGGATTTACAGCTTATTGAGGCTACCAGCACATTAATCCCGATTTGGGGTTTCAATCCTTGTCATGGTGGAATGGGGATTTACAGAGACTACCTGCCGAGTATACATCCCCAGGCGTGTAGTGTTTCAATCCTTGTCATGGTGGAATGGGGATTTACAGGTACTTGAGAAAAATCTTAGGTACGCCTTTTTTTGTTGTTTCAATCCTTGTCATGGTGGAATGGGGATTTACAGCAATCTGTTAAAATTAAGTAAGCATGATAGTGTTGAAGAGTTTCAATCCTTGTCATGGTGGAATGGGGATTTACAGCCCGCTTGTAGTTGCCGTAACAGTGTCAACCGTCCAAGTTTCAATCCTTGTCATGGTGGAATGGGGATTTACAGTCATGTGGATCACTGTGCCATTCACAATCTCAAAGATGTTTCAATCCTTGTCATGGTGGAATGGGGATTTACAGCCCATTCATGTCTACAATTCCAGCCACCACGTTCTAGTTTCAATCCTTGTCATGGTGGAATGGGGATTTACAGGGGAAATACATATTGATAATATAATAATATCGGAGCAAGTTTCAATCCTTGTCATGGTGGAATGGGGATTTACAGAGCATTTTCTCTTTTATTATTTGATTTTTAACGGGTTAACTACCGCTTTTCTGCCTGGTAACAGCCTCTCTCCTTCGTACTTTATCGTTGTTTTTTTGCTGATTTTCATGGCTTGCGGAAAAATTTTATCCTTCCTATCCTCAATAATATTAAATTCTTATTGTCAAAGAACTTAACGAACACAAATATTTTTATAAGTACAGTCGGCGCATCGGCTGCGCACGGAAGTCGGCCCGGGCATCTTTTCCCGCTCTATGATTTCCAACACGGCTTTAATATCCGCTCTGGTCTGCCGGCGGGCCGCTTCGGTTACCGGTATTTCAATCTGCTTACTGCCGCCGCGGATGTAGAAAATATAACCCTTTTTTACCGGTTTTTCAAAAACTTCTTCTATTAAAAGCGCATAACAATAAATCTGGATTTTATGCGAACGATACACACGATCGCTGTCCGAAAATTTGAAATCCAGCGGCGCTAAACTACCGTCCCTGAGCGTGAGTATTTCGTCTACCAAACCGCGCAGGCCCAGCGTTTCCGAATCTATCATTACATCCGACTGCCTGCCGACCGCGCCGATCTTCTTCCACAGATATTCTTTATTGCGCTCCAGACGTTTGGCGTGTTCTTCCCGGCCGCGCTGGACCAGATACCGCCGCTCTTCGTACTGAGGAATGGCCAGTACATTCATAAAATAAATAAAGCGCGGACAATAATTGTATTCCAAAACTTCAGTCGGGGTTATTTTTATATTCTTGTCCATAATCTTTATACAAACAATGCTTTCACTTCATCCGTTACCATTTCTTCGTCAAAAGCCTGCCCCAATAACTGCGCTTTCTTGAAATCCGTTTCGCACATGGGGAAAATATACACGCTGTCTTTATCTTCGTCGATCAGCTCGATAATACGCAGGTTCAATTCTTTTAAACGAGTCTTATTGATCGACCCCAAAAACACGGATTTTTGCACGCGGTATAATCCGGCCTCCATTGAAGCTTTGGCTACCTTGGTGCGCACTTTATTTTTTTGGATATCGTAAATCACCCAAACCAGTTGGTCTTCTTTTTTCATAATAGGTCCTTTTTTAAACCGTTATTATCATAAGATTAGCCGCTTAATCCCGTTACGAAGAAGCTGAACATTAAAATTAAACAGTAAACCCAATTTGATACCGGTTATTTTTAAATAGGTAAGAAGTTGTGCTTCATGAATCGGCAATAATTTTTCAACTGCTTTTAATTCAAGAATAATTTTACCATCTACTATAAAATCCGCCCGAAAAGCGCAATCAATGGATACATTTTTATATTGGACAGGTATTGATTTCTCCAGCTCAAAAGGTATCTTTGCCGTGGATAATTCATAAGCAAGGCATTGTTTATAAGCCGATTCAAGCAGGCCCGGCCCTAAATTTTTGTGGACATCCAATGCTAACCCAATAATTTTATTAGACAGTTCATTGATCTCTTCCATTTTACCCTCCTTTATTTAAACCACAAAGGGCACAGAGAACACAAAGGCCTTTTTCTGACTTCTTTAGTCTTTGTGTACTTTGCGTGCTTCGTGGTTCCTGTCAACCCTTTTCTCCACAGAGGTTCTATTTATACCACAAAGGGCACAGAGAGCACAAAGTTTTTATTTGGTTTTTCCCCCTCTGTGTACTTTGTGTTCTTCGTGGTTATATTCAATCCTTTTCTCCACAGATGATTAATTTTTACCACAAAGGGCACAGAGAGCACAAAGTTTTTATTTGGTTTTTCTCCCTCTGTGTACTTTGTGTTCTTCGTGGTCATATTCAATCCTTTTCTCCACAGATGATTAATTTTTACCACAAAGGGCACAAAGAACACAAAGGCTTTTTTCTGGTTTTTTTTATTCTCTGTGTTCTTTGTGTGCTTCGTGGTTCTATTTAAATTTTCTCTCCATTGTGTCCTTTGTGGTTTTTAACAGTTCCTGGGCGAAAGCGTGCAGCTCCAGTTGAATCACGTCGCGGCGGCGCACATTGCGCTTTTTGTAGCGTACCTGCTCATCTAAAAATTGGTTGAAAGCGGGCAGGAATACCTTTTTGCCCTCGTCGCCGAGATACATACCGGCCCGGGTGGTTTCAAAAAAATTCTTTTTTAAGGCTTTTTTACTGAATAATTGCAGGATGCACTGCTCGGCCCAGATGCGGTATTTCTCGATCACGTCAAAGACCAGCGAAACCTTGTTATAATGATCGGTATGTACAAATCCGATGTAGGGGTCGAGTCCGGATAGAATGACCGCTTTTTCGGTTAAACCGTACAACACGCCGTAACCGTAATTCAAAATAGCATTAAAGGCGTCTTTGGCCGGACGTTTGCTGCGGCCGTTAAAGGCGAATTGCCCGGGAACAAGTTTGGCAAAAACGTCCCAGTACACTTTTCCGGCCGAACCTTCGATACCCAGAACCCGGCCTCTGATTTCCTCGATTGCGCCGGTTATGTTATTTAATTTTTCCAGATTGTCGGCAATACTTTCCGTCGCTGCGGTCAGTTCCGCCGAAAGACGCGTTCGTCGGCTGCGCAGGGCCTTTAAGAATTCGATCTGATTTTCAAATTTAGCCCGCACCCAGCGCAAGCCGAACTGCAATCCGTTTTCCGATTCGCTCAGCATCAACTGGGCACGACGTATGCGGGCGGTGCTGCCCATGCGTACATGCCAGAAACGGCCTATGGGATTGCCGTATTTATCCAGCAAAAAAATTTCAATATTGTTTTTTAAAGCCAGTTCCACGGCGTCGGTGGAAATGTGTACGCCGGTAGAGATAAGTATGGATTCCACTTTGCCAGCGGCAATTTTATGTTTGGTATCTCCGCTGAGTACCAAAAACATCTGACCCTCTTTGCGCAGAGAGGCTCCAAAGGTATTAAGGATGAGCTGCATGGGATTGCCCTATCTGTTTATGGTAACGCAGCGCAGGGCTTTAGACATATAGCGGATCGGATTTGCATATTACCGGAACCTTTTAACAGATCCTACCCTCCAGGCGCCGCCGATTTATATTATTTTGAAAGTAAAACTATAAAAACTTTTTTAGCCACTCCTCAAAAAATACATCTTGAAATACATAATGCGATTTTTCTTTTTTAAGTAGGCCTCTTTCCGTCAAATTATTCAACACCTGTCTAATTATTTACCGACAACCCTAAAATATATTTTACACTTTTATATGTCCAATATTTTTCACCAAATAGTGTTTCACTATATAGTGAAATTGATTTATCCCCAAAACTTCATCATTTCTGCTTTTTCGTCTTTTGCAGGGTGCCGGTGGAGATGAGTATGGATTTCAGCCTGGCAGAGGCGATTTTATGTTTGGCCTCTCCACTGAGCACCGGAAACATTTGGCTTTATTTGCGCAGAGAAGAACCGAAGGTGTTGAGTATAAGTTGCATTGGAACATTACCTTTTAACAAATACATTTCATTTAAATAATATTTTTATTTATCAGGACAGTTGCCGGCGATCCATATTTTGATTTGATCAAATAAACGGGAAGCAACTTCCAATAGTTCTTTGACTTCTGTGTTGGAAATAGTACCGATCATATCATAGTCGCTAACATTGCGTTTTGCGCGGCAGGCGTTAAGGTAATCTCTGATTGCAGTATATTCCTCCCCAAGTGTTAAAGAGAGGCTCAGAATGGTGCGGTAGTGTTCGCTTTGGCTGCGTGAAACCTTATATCCGCTGCAATAAAGAGCAATTGTGCAAATCTGTAAGGCGGCATTATAAGCAATGGCAAAGCGCCAGTCGTTGGATATATCGGTAATTTTTGCATCGGACAAATCGCGTTCGATGATTTTTATCAGGTTCCGTATTTCTTCTTTACTGGTCTGATGCGGTTTGAGCCAACCGTTATTCAGCCAATCGTTTAAATTCACGGTCTTCCCCGACTACAAAAATCTTTTTACCGTTATAAAGGGCCGTTAAGAAATGGTCCTTGTTTTTTAAGCGTTCTCTAAATTCCTCTTCTCTGAGAACCGAAAAGTTAATTTCTCTTCCGATTTCATCACCCGCTTTTAATAAAATCGAAGAAAGTTCAAGAGAGGCGACATTGCCGATAATCATCAAGTCCAGGTCGCTTTGAGCTGTGATATTTCCGGTTGCAAAAGAGCCGAAGACGAAGGCAAACCTTATTTTGTTTATTAAAGAATTAAGATGCACGGCTAATTTTTCTTTTATACCGATCGTTTTAAAAAAAATATTCTGCAAATCCACATAAAGCGGATGCTCTGGATTAACCGAATAATTATGAACATTACCGGTGATATTGTTTTTAAGCAACCCGATGCGCTCAAGATTCTTTAGTTCCAGTTCGATGGAACGGGGAGAAGCGCTAAACATCCTTGCTAATCGGCGCAGATGGAAACTTTCCTGCGGATGAAGTAGAAATTGTCCCAGAAGCTTAATTCGTATTTCCGAAGAAAAAAGATTTTTCAACATAGGCAAATGTATTCATTATTAATACAATTGTATGTAATATACATACATAATCCGGATAATCAAAATCTATGGTATTGCCGTTTATTTACAGAATTATTGTTTCCGTTTTTTCGGGCAGTTGGGCGTTTGGATCAAAACCGGTTTGCGGGTCGTAGTATTTTTGCACGTCATTCCGCGGGATGCGATAGATGCCCGTAGCATCTTCCGGCGGAACGCATTTTCGGGGAACGTTAATCATATATTCCGCTAATTTCCGACGAATTTGTTGTAATGCGGTGCTTTTTTCAAAACCGTTTTCCATGGTAAGTGTTTGCTGATAGCGCTCCCATATTTGTGCGGCTTCCTCATTGTATTCGATATAAACGGAAGAGCTATAATCGTCTTCTATCAGTTTAATTTCAATTCTCTGATTATTATCGCAATATTTCAGTTTGGCGATCTTTTCCAGTAAATCATCCGATAGCGTTTGCGAACCGCCGGCCTGCACTTCGTTAAAATAATCATTGGCCAATTGAAAAAACTGCGATTCGGAAATATTAATCTTTCCTTCCAAAACCTTTTTGGTTTTCTGCATTAAAAAAGAGCTATAAATGTTAGCCGGTGTCCAACCGTTCGAGTCTTTAATCGAAAACAAGATAACTTTGCCCTTTACGCCATTTCGGTTCTCGCGATTGCAGCGTCCGCAGGTTTGAAAAATACTGTCTAAAGGCGCAAAATCCCGTACAACGATGTCTAAATCAATATCAACGCCCGCTTCCACCAACTGAGTAGAAACAACCAATGTCGGCCGATCCTCATCTCGGTTTTTAATCCGCTCAATGCGCCGCAGCCGCTCCGTAGGGATAATGTGCGAAGAGAGATATTCCAGACGATGCGGAATATCCGCTTCCGAAAACAGCGTGTATAAATCCCGCGCGCAGCGAATGGTATTCATTACGAATAAAATATCTTTGTCCGGATTATTACAAACCACCGTTTTTGCCGACTCGCAAAAGTCCGCCCATTCCATTTTTTCTTCATTCAGATGCGAAACATCCAGCTCAATACGCTTTAATTCTAAAAACATTTCTCGTTTTTGCGAAACCAATTCTTTGATCTCCTTTTCCTGCTCGGAAAAGATAAGGGGCATGGTAGCCGTAACCAGAATAATTCTGGAATTCAGCCATTGCGTCATCCTGGATAACATGTGATTGATGAGCTTCCAGTAGTGATGCGGGATGGACTGAATCTCGTCTAAAATAATAACCGCATTGCTGAAGCGATGAAATTTCCTAAGACTTGCATTTTGGTATGAAATCAAAGAATACATGAATTGAACAAAGGTGGTTACAATAATCCTGCTTTGCCAGCCTTCGATTAAGTGCAAGGCTTCGTTCGGGCCGTATTCCTTCACCGCATTTTCATCGGTCAAAACCTGATAACGAATATCCGTTAAATGATGATGTTTTAACAACAAGCCGGATTCTTCCGGCAGGCCGGCTGTTTTTCGAATATCATCAAACACCTGAAAGTTTTGGTCGATCACCGAAGTAAAGGGCAGACAATAGACCACGTGATCATGCCCGTATTTTTCACAAAGTTTAAGAGCAGCATTCAGAGAAGTAATGGTTTTCCCGGAACCGGTAGGAATGTTTACGGATAGGATACGCTCTGTATCATCCAAGGTATCGATTGCCTGATTAACGGAACGAAATGCCTTTTCACGAATCGCATTTATGCTATTTTGCGGTTTTTGTTCAAAACTTTTTTTAAAACATCGAATGCTTTCGCTTGTCATCAGCTTCGGCCGCCCGGGCGAATCTTCATGCAGAATGGCGTCTGTTTTATCCGCATGCAGTAAAAGAGAGTACAACAAATTCAACACAAAATAATGTTCTGTAAAAAATTCACGGTCTTTGCGCCTAAAACTTCTCAACTCCGTAAGACTAAAGCCCGCTATCAAATCCCGGTCAATTGCATAAGAAAAATAGATACGCCGTAATTCATCATATTCCAAATGTTCCGCCTGCGCCAGACAATTCCCTAAATCCTCTTCGGAAATAAGAAGCAAATTACGATAGTTTTGCAGATTTCCGTGATGCTTGCGCACAACGATAAAACCTAATAACGGCAAGAGCGAATCACCAGGAAATTGCGCTCGTAAAATTTGATAGACGGCGATAGCCGAAATCAAACCGTGACGGCGTCTCATACGCGAACTATCCGTGGAAGGCGCCTTCGGGTCTTCGATATAATTCTGGAAAAACGAAGTAGCTTTACCGAAGTCGTGGAACAAAGCGACGACGGAAATCGTTTTACGCAAATCATGCCGATCAAAATCCGGAAAGTTACATCTCACGTCATCGAACAATTTTAAGGCCAGACGGTGTACGCCGTTCACGTGATCATACAGCAAACGATCCGGATGCGATTTGAGTTTAAAGAGGTATGATATGATCGCCTCCTACCTTTAAGACTTGATCTATTACAGCCCGGATGGGTTTCCCATCACTGTCAAACAAGTATTCATCATACTGTTCCACAATCCGGCTGTTATCGGTTCTCATCCTTACCGGAATATTACTGGCAAAGATTTTTCTGTTGGTAAAATCGATCCGTTCCATCTCGCCGATCATTCTTTTGGGGATAATCGAATGAACGTCCAGAAAATCTCCCTTTGCTGTAATCTTCTCTTCTTCATGGATGCCGATATATTGGAAATTGGCCAGATTCCAGGCCAGCCCGAGCGAGGCCGTATAATGGGACTCATGTCTTTTTAAACGTTCAAATAGTTGGGCAAAAAGTTTCTCATTTTCCCAGGCGAACCAGAGCCTAAATTTACCGTCTTTAATAAACTCCATCGTGGTTCGTTTGTGCTCTTGAAAGCGGTAAAAATGCTTGGGCTGCGTGGTTTTGAGGGTATTAATCGGAATCACCACCTTTTTTATCGGCGCCCGAACGCCGATAGCTAATTTGTAAGAATGCTCCGGGAAATATTTCCAGTATTCTTTTTTATCCAATCCGATAATGGCGGAAATCAAGCCGATGACCGCCGTGCCGGTTGGAATGCTGAACGTCTGCGGCGACATGGTGGTAAACGGTTTTTTGAATTGGGCGTAATCGGCCCAAACGTCAAAAACGACAAACAGCATAAGGCGCTCCTATAAAGTCAATTTCTGCCAATCGGCCGGGATATCCGCCTGTAGGCCGGAATCCTTAGTATATTGCACCGAGGCAATGTGGTTCTGGCTGTTATTGATGGCCTCGATTAATTCGCTTAAATCCAGTTTAAAATCTTTAACGCTTCTGATTTTCAATTCATTTTCATATTCGGTCAGTTTGATTTTTTTGTCCAAATCGCCGATGAAAAAGGCGGGGGTTTGGTAATTGATTTTAACCAGCAAACGCGGCTGCTGGCCGAACTTGCTGCGGCTGATCAGGTTTTTGGTGCCGTGCCACATGGCTTCTAAGAGTAGGTTTTCATCTTCGACGGTCATTTTAGTGTGTTGCGCTGCGTTTTGATTGATAATACCGTGAAAGGCTATGAAAGAATAGGGAAGAATGTATTCTTCTCTAAACGTAGCTTGTTTTGCGCCTGATTTTGATGCAAACGCACCCGTGCCTTGTATATGTTTTATGTCCGTCTTGTGCAGGGAACGTCCTATTTTGAATTGAACCGGCCCGGTAAACGTTATGGAATCGCCGCTCAAAGGCAGCACACCACCGAACAAGCGAATGTCAATGCAGGACGCCAGAACTTTGTCCTTGTTTTCTTCAAAATCTTTAGCCCGCAATTTTCCATCCTGCAGCCCGCTGGATTCATCGTCTTCTTTAACAAATTTAGGGCGCACAAAAATATCCTTCCCGTCTTTTCCGTTAAATCCCTTGTATTCGAACAAATAATCGCGAATGGTGCGCTTGAGCCGGACGTCGGTTACAAAATTAATGCCCGTTTCTTCGTCAATGCGCGGCTTGTTTTCATCAAGCGGGTCGCCGTTGGGGTTGGCGTCGGTTACGTCGTAGCAAAAAAGCAGTTCGCTGCGATTAGTGATAATTTCACTCATTATTATCTCCTTCCGTTTCTTTATTGGATTTAAATTGTTTGTTCAGATTCATGCCCATGGCAAAATAAAAACTGATTTCGTCCACGCTTTGCTGGCGCAGTTCCGGTTCTCCGCTCTCCAGCAAACGGGAAATAACTTCTTCCAGTTCGCGGTAATAATTGGATTTGTACTGTTCCAGCTTTTCGATGGATTCCGGCAACAAGCGCTTAATCACACGCTGATCCAACTTTAAACCGTTTAAGCGGCTGCGAAACGGCGCCGCGCCCCGTTCCCGATACTGAATGTCCATTACATGCTGAGCTAAAACGCCGGTTAAAAATACGGCCTTCTTCCAATCCGCATTGTAAAATTCCGGATGTTTTTGGAAATAGTCTTCGTACTTATTTTCCATTTTAATCTCCATTTTATAATTTTCTTGTTCAAGTAAATTCAGTTCATACAAAAATTTGAGAAAAATCATCGCTTTTTCTATATCGTGATAGAGTTTCTCATTTCTGAATCCTTTGGCCAGATGGTCTGAAATTTGATGCAGAATAAGCGATTTGCTAATCTTTTGTCCTTTAAAAATTTTCGTGGTAAGATCGAGGAAATCATTATTGAAATTGGATGGAAAAAAGGTTTTAATAATCCCAAAATTAAAAGAAAGATTGTGCACTTCTCCTTTTTTATACAATCCTTTTAAATTTTTAAAATCATCAAACTGTTCAACATGTTTTTTTGCTTCCAGAATTCTGCGAAAACGGGACGGCAAAATATCTTCGGCCTCCTGAATGATTTTAAATTCACTGTTGCTCGCCGTATAAAAAAAGAAAGTAAATGTGGCCTGGTCTTGCTGTTTTGCCAGGGTTTCAAAGACCTCATCTTCCAACTCATTACGCAATAACTGATTGCTCTCCTGTTCTTTTTTAAAAGATAGATCTCTGAAGTCTTCTTCCATATCCCTTAAAACTTCGTAAAATGTTCCCCTGTCTATGGTTGGCGCCGGAATCAGATAATATTTATTTCCATAAAAATATCTGTTAAGATGGCTGTTTAGTTTTTCTCGTCCGATACGAAGGTAGTTGGCACATTTAGGACAAACGGGATAATTTTTCCAGGTTGTTTCTTTCCGAAATCCTCCGGCTATATAAGCCGCTTCATTAGCCGAATAAAATTTAAAAGTATCGCAAAAACCGTAAAGTTTGTCTGACGTTGCTCCACAAGTGTAACATACTACGTTTTCACCAAAAGATTTGGTATTGTACTTAACAAAATATTCCTCATCTTTGGATTCCAAATATTTGGAAATAATCGGTTTATAAAATTCGGACTCGCCGATTAAATCATTGTTTATTCGCAGCGTAAACAGATTACTTTTGTTCGGATTAAGATGATTGAAGATGCGGCTTTTGACCTCTTGTTGGTTGTCCTGGTTTGTCAGATACCCAAGGATTGGTTCTAAGGTCGGGTTTATTTTTGTATTATTTTTTATAGTCACTAAAAATTTGTTAAATGATTTATCAATATTAACCTTGCATTTTGTCTCATCCTTGTTATAAAATGCGTTGTAGGTCGGAAAAGGTGATTTGGTTTGGCCGCCCGCACTTTTATATAAAATTTTGTTCTTTTTAGTCTGATCATACTCCAAAACATCATTCCCGATATATTTACAATCTTGTGCACTAAGTTCAAAATCCAAAGTGATAATATTGGCTTCCTTAAGTTCTGCATTTAAACCAAGCGCGTTCGCATCGCCCTCATTTTGGTACACAAGTTCCCCTAAAACTTTGAGTTTACTAATCATTTTCCCTCCAACAAAAACTTGATTTTGCCGCTATCTTAAACTATAACTAAAATGACATCTCCGGCAATTTTTCTTTCCGAAACATTAACTTTTCGCACCGCGCCTTCGTTATATAAATCTTCGCCACGCCAAAAGATGCGCTCCGGAACTATGTTTTCCAGATTCTGTCTTGTGATGTCTTTCATTAAAATTAATCCTCTACTGATTTCTTATGGCCGGAAAGATAAACTCAATCCATGCAATTCCCCCGTCAAACTAAGAATCGGCCGTCTCCTGATGAGCGGAAGCGCCACCCTGTCTTTTTATTCATTAATTTCCTTTTTAATCCAACCCCTTCTGGCTGCAAACGCCTCTATGGCACCTACCGTCCGATTGAGCCTTTGCGCGATTTCTTTATGTTTTAGCTTATAATAGTTTTCTTTTATGTAGGCCTTCTCTTCTTCGGAATAGGGTTTAACGGTTATTTTAGATAGGCCCTTACGCCGGGCAATCTCCTCCAGACTTTTTTTATTTACACCAAATTTTTCTGCTAATATTTTATTGGGGATCTTTCCATAATGCTGTTTAAGATAGGCGACATCTTTGTTTGTCCATTTATGGGTCTTTCTCGTTTCCAGGCCCAAAGAAGTTATTTTGCTCTGAATCGATTTGTAATTTGTATGCAAATAGTCGGCTATTTCCTGATAAGGTGTGTTGCGATAATGATCTTTCAAATAGTCTATTTCCCACTCTTCCCATCTTTTGATGCGCTTTTTCTTCAGCCCCATCAGTGTCGCTTTCGCTTTTACCTGTGCTGCGTTTCTTCCCAAATAAGACGCTATCATTTTTGTATTTTGTTTCGGGTACCATTTTTTTAAGAAAGCTACTTCTTTCTCCGTCCAGTTTATAATATTTTTTCTACTGAGCCCCAGATGCTTGGCTTTAGCCCATACGGATGCCACCGGACGGTTCAACTTCTCCGCCACGTATTTCCCGCCATACGCTACATAGTTCTGCTTTAAAAACAATATCTCTTTTTCCGTCCAATATCGAAGTTTCCTTTTCATATATCACTCGTTCTTTTATAGACGTTCTTACAATAAATTTATCGGAATTTCAATGTTAAAGAAAAATTAACAAGTCCGGTATAAAGTATGTGCAGCGATATGACCAATTCCCATTTACTCATTCCCCTATACCATATACCCTATACCTTATACTTTCTTATTTTTATTATTAATCACTTAGCAAAGCTATATTCTTTCTTTTGTCTTTTGAACTGTCCCGTACCCCCTGGCCACCTGTTTACCTAACCCCAGATATTCGGGAATACAAAAATTGGTTACAAAATCCCCCCTGAAAGTCAGCATGGTATTACCTTTAAACCGACTTTCCCGCATTTCAAAATGGCCGTTTACCTTAATCTTGTCGGGGTCGGGAATCCAGTAATCGAAGGCATGAGCCACGGTTTTGAAATTTCCCCATAAAATTCGATTTAATTTTAATTCTCGTTCATACGAATTGAGTCGCATAAATTCCCGGTAATTTTTTTGATTCAAAGCCATCCAGGGAGTGATAAAACGAAAACGATTAAACGTATCGTGTATACCTATATAGTCTTTGTATATTTGGATGGATTTTTCGGGAATGGCAATTTCACGGTGATTGATCTCAACCGTATTTATTCTGTTGAATATTTGCGATAGCACCCGAAACCCTTTTCCATAACCGATTATCATTAGTTGTGAGGCGATAAATTTAAACTGAACTTCAGGATATACATAGCGGAATCCTCCGCTCGGCTCATGATTATGCAAAAGTGTGAAGTCTGGAAACACCCTGGAAAAATAGGCCCGGATTCTGGGAATATCGGCGGGATGGAACTGGCCGCTTAAAAAAGTAATACGAATGATTTCTATACGCATCACAAGGCTCCTCGTATCTTTGGCCGGAATCGGCCCGCAACAAAATACATAGTTCGCTAATCGGATGGAAAATTTGACTTACGCTATATAACTCGCCAAACGGAAGTTAACCCGCATCAACGCTTCCTGCGAAACGCTTAACAGGTTCTCCAATGTCGGGATCGCTTGCCTGTACATGCAAAACACAAATTTCTATCGGCAGGCAGGTCAAATATATAAAAAGTTACTAAGTTAGAATAAAGAAGTAAAGCACGAAGAAAAGATTTTTTAAAATAAAAGGGAGTCGGAATGAGCGGGGCATCCCTACTCCCTTTTATTCATCGTAAGGCTATTGTAACACTGCGACCCTTCTTGGTCACAATAATCTTATCCTCACGGGCCAGCCAGCCGATGGCTGCGTTCAAGGTAAATGCATCCCGGCCCGTGCTGGTTTTTAAGCGGGTTAACGTCAGCGGGCCTTCGGATTGTAAAGCATGGTATACTTTTCCGGCTGTTTCACCAATGGATTGTATCATCGGGACCTCCTTTGCTTTTTAAATGAGCGGCAAAGATACTGTACCGTTTCAAAATTGTCAAGTCAGATTTTCTGCGCCAAAACCGGCTCATTTTTCTTCAATAAATATTAACCACCGATCACCTGTAACCGGACATCACCTGTCCGATTCCCGACGCCCAATTCCGATATACCCCCACAATTTAAAAACCTTATCCCGTGGTTAAAATTTTAAGACTTGATTTTCTTTTAATTTTGGCGGGAATTTTTTATTTTGTAGGCAAACGATGTAACAAACTTCCATTTGGGTAAAGGTGGCCCTTTGAAACAAAAACTGTTTTTACTAAGCCTGATCCTCATTCCCCTTGTTTTTTTTCTTTCGCTGGAAGGCGCTCTGCGGTTAGTGGGTTACGGAACCTCCTATGAGCTTTTCCATAGTACAGACACCGAGCTCATCACCAACCCCGATTTTCCCGGTAAATATTTTACGAATCAGGTCGTGGGCATTCCCCAGGTGATTGAGCAAAAAATACCGCACCATAAGACTAAAAATACAATTCGAATCATCTGCCTGGGCGGTTCGACAATGGCGGGATTTCCCTATGAAGTCAATATAAATCTACCCTTTTTTCTGAGAAGTTATTTACAAAAATCTTTTCCCGACTACCGCTTCGAAGTGCTTAACCTGGGTATTTCGGCCATCAATTCGTTTTCCGTGCTCGATATGCTGCCCCGGGTGGCGGCGTTGAACCCGGACATGATTCTGATCTACATGGGACATAACGAATTTTACGGAGCCCTGGGCGCAGCCTCCACCGAAAATTTCGGCCAGAATCGTTTTTTAATCCGGCTCTTGCTCGGCCTGAAAAACTGGCGTACGTATCAATTACTGCAAAACGGACTGTCCTGGCTGGTTTCTCTTTTACATTCCAAAGAACATACCCAAAAACCGGCCACCCTAATGCAGGCCATGATCGGCAAGGACCATATCGATCCTTCCGGCCCGGTTTTCAAGAAAACGATTGAAAATTTTCAGGCCAATCTTGCCGCTATTTTATCCTTTTGGAATCAACGGCGAATTCCCGTGATCCTCAGCGACCTGACTTCCAACTTAAAGGATCAGCCGCCCCTGGGGGCCATCAGGAACCCGAAGGTACAAGCCGCGATCAGCAAGCTGGATGCCCTGCAACCCGGGCAGGAGCTTCGTGCTGTGCAAACACTCAAAATTTTACAAAAAAAATATCCCCGCGAGGCCCATCTCCACTACCGTCTCGGCCGGATACTTTTTTCGTTGGGCCGATATCGGCAGGCCCGTCGGCAGTTTTTGCTGGCCCGTGATCTGGACACTCTGCCCTTTCGGGCTCCGGACACACTGAATCGGGTTATTCGTCGGCTTGCCCGGCGGCATGGGGTCCTGCTGGTTTCCGCCGATTCTGTTTTTCGGGCTCATTCGGCCCACGGTATTACGGATCACACCCTGTTTTTGGAGCACCTGCATCCCAATCAGCGCGGCTATCTATTACTGACCCACGTCTTTGTGAACCCCGTAACGCGCTGGCTGAAAACCCGGTTGCATTTATCTTCAACTTTGCCGGACAGCATTCCCGTTTGTTATACGGATTTGGATCTGGCCATCGGTCAAGCAAAAATTCGGAACCTGCTAACCCACCCTCCCTTTGAAGGTCAAACCGTTTTCAAACCAACGGTTTTTCCTTCAACTGCCATTAGGAACCTGGTTCGCCTGCATCTTACACAGGGTCTTTACTGGGATGCCGCCCATCTGGAACTGGGTAAATGGTATCTGAACCAAAAAAAACCGGAACAGGCCGGACGTGAATTTTCAGCTATTTTGTGTGCGGATTCCACTCAGGTAAGCGCTTTAAATTACCAGGGGGATGTTTACTTTGCCCGCTCGCAGTTTGCCAAAGCCTTATATTTTTACCGAAAAGCTCTTTCTCTCACTCCTCAGGCCTGGTATCTTCAAGCAAAAATCGGAAAAACGCTGATTGTCAGCAATCGGAACCGGCAGGGAATTTTGACCCTTCGCGCCCTGCTGAAAAAATCTTCCATAGAAAAAGAGATGAACAAAAGCCAGCGCGCCGAATTACATTATTTATTGGCTCTGGGTCTGGCCCGGCAGGGGCAGTATGAATGGGCTGAGTCGGAAATACAAAGCGCCCTGACCTTACGCAAAGACTATACCCCGGCCTTGCAGCTACAAAAACAAATAGTTCCATTAAAATAAGAAGGATTCACTATGTTGGAAACGAATAGCAACGCCCCGGATTTCATTTTAAACGATCAAAATAATCAACAAGTAAAACTGTCCGACTTTAAGGGGAAATGGGTGGTCGTTTATTTTTATCCCAAAGCCATGACCCCGGGATGCACTACCGAAGCCTGCAACTTTCAGGAAAGTTTCCCGAACTTCACGGAACTGGATGCGGTTATTTTAGGCGTTAGTAAAGATCCCGTAGCCCGTCAAAAAAAATTCGCCGATAAATATCAGCTGCAATTCCCCCTGCTGAGTGATGAGCAGGGCGAAGTATGCCGGGCTTTCGGCGTCTGGCAAAAGAAAAAACTGTACGGGCGCGAGTTTATGGGTATTGTGCGCTCTACCTTTATTATTGATCCGCAGGGAAAGATCGCCAAAGTGTACCCCAAAGTGAAGGTTAAGGAACATCATACGCAGGTCTTGAATGATTTAAAGGAATTACGCTCGAGCTAGCCGAATGTTTTCAAACAAACGTTTTTACTGGGTCATTTTTTTCATTACCGGTTTCAGCGCCATCTGTGCCCAGCTTCTGTTTTTAAATGAATTCTTTTCGCTCTTTTTCGGCAATGAAATCGCTATCGGTATCTTTCTCGGCGCCTGGTTGTTCTGGACGGCGCTGGGCAGCTGGGTTACGGGAAAATATTTTATTCATAGAAAGAATCCAGCCGATCTGGTAGCCGCCCTGCAATTCCTGTTTGCCGTTACTTTACCCCTAACGATTTTTACCTTACGCCTCAGCCCGATTTTCTGGCAGAGAGCAGCCGGAGAATTACCCGGATTTTTACCCACAGCAGGAAGCGCTTTTCTCATTCTGAGCCTTTTTTGTTTCCTTTCCGGAGGACTCTTTTCGGTGAGCAGCTCCCTGTTGGTGAAAGAAACGCAACGCAATCTGGTACAGGCTACCGGTCATGTCTATCTTACCGAAACCCTGGCTTCCGCACTCGGCGGTTTTACTTTTAGCGTACTGCTAATCTCCCGCCTGTCAATCTTCGAAATTAGTTTGTTCATATCCTTTTTAAACCTGTTCTCTTTCTTTATTTTAAAAAATTATTTCTGCGAGCAAAAAATCAAACGGTTTACTTTTTCGGGACTTTTGCTTCTCTGGCTCGTGGCACAGTTTTCGGCTTTTAGTGCACAACAGTACGGCACCAGCTGGCGCTGGCCCGGTTTCCGTGTTGTAAGTGAAACGGAATCGCACTATGGGCGACTAACGATTTTGAGTCAGGGTGAGAACCGTACTTTGCTGCAAAACGGCCTCCGATCCTTCACTTTGCCCAATGTGGAACAGGCCGAAGAAACCGTTCATTTCGCTTTACTAAGTCATCCCAAGCCGCAGCAGGTCTTAGTAATCGGAAATGTCTTCTCCGGTGTGGCCAAAGAACTTCTGAAATATGCTTCTCTGACTCATGTTGATCTAACAGAAATCGATCCGGCATTAGTAACCCTGGCCCGGAAATGGTTCCCACGGCAATGGCGTATCATTCGGCAATCCCCCCGTTTGTCTTTGCATATCGCAGACGGACGCCGTTTTCTTCAACAATCCACCGAAAATTATGATGTTATCATTATCAACCTGCCCGATCCTTCCACAGCCCGCTTAAACCGCTTTTATACCGTTGAATTCTTTAATTTGTGTTCCGAACATCTAAAAAAAGACGGGGTGCTTTCCCTTAGTATATCCGGTTCTGAAAATTTCATCAATCCCCAGCTAAAGGCTTACATCCGCTGTGAACTAGCCAGCCTGAGATCCGTCTTCCCTTATGTGCGTGCCTTGCCCGGAAATACCATCCATCTTCTCGCTTCGAAAGATGCGGCGATCCGGGATGTATCCGTCCAAATCTATGTACAACGTTTACAACAAAGACATATCCGCACCCGGTATATCAATGCCGGTTTTTTACCCTTCCGGCTGGCTCCGCAGCGGCTGCAATTTTTCCATCGCCAGTTGCAAACGGATCAAATCGCCTATCTGAATTCCGATCTGTATCCCCTTGCTTACTTTTTTAATTTTACACTGTGGAACAGCCATTTTTCACCGTATATGGCCAACGCCTTCTTGCAAATCCAACAAGTACCTTTCGCATCGCTTACTTTCTGGCTGGTGCTGGGCATTATCCTGATTCTGATCACCCTGCTTACAAAAAAAGGACCCGGAAATTTAAAAATCGCCGGCGGGTTCTCCATGCTTGTTTTCGGTTTTACGGTTATGTCGCTGGAAATTGCTATCCTGTTACTCTATCAAACTTACCATGGATCTCTTTACTTTGAAGTAGCCCTGTTGTTTGCCACCTTCATGCTGGGTATGAGTTGCGGGACCTGGTTCGCTTTAAAAAAATGGCAAACCGGTCGACTCCGCCTGCTGGTCATTTTACATGTACTCAGTATCCTGAGCGCTTTCCTGATCTTATGGTTGGTGCGATCCGGCCTGGTAAGTGATTTGATCTTCTTTGTAGCCATCTTTTTTATCGGTGCTATCGGTGGGCTGGGATTTCTGCTAAACAGCGAAATCTATTTCAGTGCAGCTTCCGGTTCTAATCCGGGAATTCTGTATGGACTGGATTTAAGCGGGGCCCTGATCAGCAGCCTCATCTTCACTACTTTTATCCTGCCCATATACGGATTCTGGAAGAGTGCTGTTTTCATCGGCGTTTTTAACCTCATTGCCATGCTGGTTTTTCTGGTTTCGTTTTTACGAAAAAATTAGTGTTCCCCAAAAACAAATGCTGTAAAACGAAACAGGTCGCACTGTTTATCCTGCCAGGCATCTTTGGGCAAGCCGGCTTTACGGCATGTCTGTCTTAGAAACGTGATCCGATCCCAGCCCTGTCCGACCGGTACCTGTGGGAGTAAAAGCCCGACTGCGCCGCCCTCTTGAATCAACAGCCCGTCCCGGCCGATTTTTATGCGTTTCACATCATCCACGTGCCGGAAAGGAGAGAGCACGGAGATTTCATACTTTAATTGTTTCAGTTCGTCTTTGCGAACCGGCTGAAAGCGCGGGTCTCTGCTGGCCGCTTCCACGGCCACATCCCGTACGGTAAGGTAGAGCGGCTTTATGGGTGCCGTATAGCCGATACAACCCCGCAAATTTCCCTGTTCCGTTAGAGTTACAAAGGCACCGCGATCGGTCAGCAGAGCCTGATCTTTCGGTTTTTTCGGCTGATAAAGTTTTTCTTCGGCAACTTTCATCTCAACCGCTTTCCGGGCAATCGCCAACAATTCCTGTTGTTCCTGCGGTGTCAGCTTGAACTCGGAGGATTTGCTATGGGCGGGAGATTTTATCAGGGCCATAGCGGCATAGCCTACCACCCGGGATCGGTCGTAGGGCTCCACGTCACCGGAATTGGCATATTTCAAAAGTCGTGCTTCCGTTGCCCCCAAATGCTCGGCAACCATCATGGTGGCCACAATCGGCCCGCCGCCACAGGCTTCCCACAAGCGGGATTGTAAATTTCGGGATAAATTGTAATAATCCCATTCCTCGACGGCCCGGATGACTTTCTGATCCAGCTCTTCGGCCTTTTGATAGGGATGGTAATGGGACAGGTCCGAGCTGGCGATGACCAGGGTATGGGAATCTTTGATCAAATCATCCAGGGCCCGGGCCAAAGCCCGGCAGGTTTGGTAACTTTGCTCACCCATAATCACCGGCACCAGGGTAAAAGAAGGCAATGTTTTTTGCAGATAAGGTAGCTGCACTTCGAGAGAATGTTCACCCCGGCCGTTCGGCAGACGCTTGTGCCCCCTGTCCGAAAGAAAAATCCGATCACTTTTTTTTGCCAAACTGCGGGCAAAGTCCTTATCCACCGTTACCGTACCCAGCGGCGTGGCATAGCCGTCGCCGTTGAATACCGAACAACCCCGAAAATAATCAAAATGCGAAGGAGCGATAATCACTACACGGCGGATATCCCTTCCTTTCAATTGGGCATAGGCCTCTACCGCCACATGCCCTGCATAGGGATACCCGGCATGGGGTACAATCAGAGCTATGATGGGCTCGGATATCCGTTTGGCCCGGACATTAGCGAAAAATCCGTTGAGCATATTATTCAGAACAGCCGGGTCTGCGGGATAAAAGGAACCGGCCACGAGAGGCGGCCTGATTTTTTGCCCCTGGCAGGAGATTGTTAAAAAAAATAATGCGGAAAATAAAATAATAAAATAACGCATCGGGCTACTCCCCGATTATTTCATCCATTCGTTTATTATCTTCAATACCGTTTTCATCATATTTCGAATAGCTGCTGCCATAGCCCTTGTCCTGGCGCACCTGATTCAATTTATTCTTCTTAAAATACAACTCGGCCAGACTCTGCGGGTCCAGCCCCATAAGCTGACATTTACTGACCCAAAAATGTAATTCATCAATCAATTCGATTCGAATGTTATCCCAGTCGATCACCGGCATATCTTTCCACCATTTCCAGGGCAGGGAATCTTCCATCTCAATGGACTCGTGAATTAAGGCCCGGTTATAGTTAAGCAGCCATTCAATACGGGCCTGCACCGTTTCTTTGTCTTGATTCGAGGGATCACATAATTGATCATAGTCCTGGCCGTGCCGTTCTTTTAAAATACGTTTATTCAATTCGTACTGCTTGTCAAAAATTTCCTTCAGTAAATCCATGTTGCTATCCTTGTGTGTTTTATCCATCATTATTGTTTAAGGGGGCGGCCCAAAATTTGTTCCAGACGTTCCGTTTTGGAATTTAGCCGGCTTGCCCGGCCGGCCCGGTAATCGATCTTAATGGAAACAGAAATGCGTTTGCAATCTTTTTCTAATTCCATAAAACAGTCCCGCACTACCTGCATTACCTGGTCATAGTCTCCTTCGATAACCGTAGCCATGGGATTTAAGCGGTAGGGCAAGCCGCTTTTATCCACCACATCCAACACCCGGGCCACATAAGGGCTTAAACTTTCTCCCTTATCGAAAGGACTCATGGTAAATTCGAGTAAAACCATATTTATCCCTTTTTATTTGATTTCTTTTCCGGCTGAATCTTTTTATGTTTTTCTTCTTCGTCTTTTTCGGCCATCAGCCGAAAATAGGAGAGGACACGCATGGCCCGCAGCAGGAAGATGAAATAGATCAGCACTAATAGAAACAGAATACCCATGCGCCAGCCCAGGGGCAGCATACGTTTCCAGTGAACAAATCCCTGCAAAAACATAATAATGAATAAGGCCGTTAACAAACCGCTGTAAAAATTCAGTCTTTTAAAATTAAGATTTTTATGATCCATCTTAAAATCGGTTGCCAGGGCCAGATAGGTCAGCAGGCCGACCAATGCTGCCCAGATAACCTGGGTGGCTTCCATCCAGTGAAAAACATGAAAGAAAAAATAACTGACCACAAAGGCCAGGATGGGCAGGGAATCCATGATTTTTTCTTTTTGATCGCTGTACATAAATTCTTTCTTCTTAAATTTTTTCCCGATTATTTACATCTCTATCCATTTATCAAACGATATTGTAACGACGCATGCTGTTCATGGACTCGGCAATCAGCACCTTTAACATACCGGTTACGGGAACAGCCAGCAGCATGCCTAAAATCCCGAAAAACTGACCGCCGATGATCACTACAAAAATAATCAGCAAGGGATGCAAATTAACGGTTTTGGCCACCACAAGCGGTTGAACCAAAACATTGTCCATCAATTGAATAACGGCAAACGCGCCGGCCACCAGTAACATTTGCTGGCCACTACCCCCGCTGATCATAACCACAATAATAGCAGTAACCGCTCCGGTTAACGGCCCCACATAAGGAATCATATTCGCCAAACCGGCAAAAACGCCGATCAGAATAAAATAGGGTACATTTAAAATCCACAGGGCAATAATCGAAAGGAAGCCGATAATCAGGGCATCGAAAAATTGTCCCCGTAAGTAGCTTCCCAGCTGCTCATCGGTTTTATGAATCAAGTTCAGGCTCATCTCAAAATAACGGTTGGGGATCATACTGACAATGGCTTTTTTCATATCCCGCCCGTCTTTTAGGAAGAAGAAAACCGCAAAAGGAATAATGATCAGCGTGGTCACAATAGAAACCACACTACCGATGATGGAAAACATGGATTGGGTAAGGCCGGACAGGGCATGGGTCACTTTTTCCTGAAGATGCATGGTATTGGGGTCGATAAAGGGAATCTGATCATGCAACCAGGTTTCCATCTTACTAAAATAAGCGGCCGAAGAGCCGGAACTAAGGCCATGCTCTATGGTTTTCAGCTCATTCACCAGGGGCGGGATAACAATGGCAATGAGACCTGCTACAAAAATACCGATGACAACAAATATAATCAGTACCGCCTGAGTTCGGGCCATCCCCCGGTATTCCAGAGAGCTAACCAAAGGTTCCAGAATATAGGCCACCAGAAAAGAGATAATCAGAATGGTCAGGGTTTCGCTGATGGAATAAAAAAACCAACCAAGCACCACTAAAACAAGTAAACCGATGATAAGCTTAACTGTTTTTCCGCCGGAGGTATCCATCAAGTCACCTTCTCTGTTTTTTCTTCATATTGGGCTAATTTTTGTTTCATGGCATTGTTTTCAAGAGAGGTTTGGCGTAGCCGTTCGGCGATCATCTGGGCCAGGCGGCGTAAAATCTTATTACCCGTTTGAGGACGCGTTTCCATGAGGGAAAAGAGATCCGGTTGAAAAAAACCGAGCATTTTCAGCGGACTGCCGGCCACAGCCGAAGCGGTTCGCGGGGAATCCAGCAGCAGAGCCATTTCACCGAAGAAATCTCCCTTGGAAAGTACGGCCAGCACTTTTTGCGCCCTACCCAATTTAATGTAGACACTGCCCGATTCGATGATGTACATACCCACACCCGGCTCCCCCTCATTAAAGATTATTTCGTTTTCTTTATAGGTACGGCGATGCAGAATACGCTCCACATAACGTAATTCCCGCCAGCTCAGATCCTGAAAAATCGGTACCCGTTTCAGAACCGAGTAGATATTTTCATCTTTTTTAATCTCTTTTTTGAAAATATTACTCCACAGCGTGTCTTCACCCATATTCTTCCTTTCTTCATTCTCAGGCATAGGTGAATATAACTGCACCCGAAGATTTTGGCAAGAGGATAATGCGAGTTTTGAAAAATGATAAAAATAAATTAAATTATAGTTTTTATTTAATCACTTTTAAAGGAAAGGACTCATGATGAAGCTAATTCGTTTTTTACTGGTGCTGTTATTTTTCAGCGCTTCCCTGCTGGCGCAGGACAAAGCCTTTTATCAAAAAAAGAAGATCTGGGGCAAAGAGAAGACTATTTTAACCGGTGATTTTTCCAAGATAAAAAAACCTACTTTGAATGATTTTAAACAGGTCTTCCATTTTCCGCCTATCCGCCAGGATACGACCGGAACTTGTTGGTGTTTCTCCACAACATCATTTTTAGAATCGGACCTTTTCCGGCGTACCGGTCGGAAGATTAAACTATCGGAAATGTACACCGTGTATTGGGAATACGTGGAAAAAGCCAGGCGCTATGTACAACAAAAAGGAGATTCCGAATTCGGGCAGGGCTCGGAATCCAATGCCGTTTTAAATCGTATCCGGCAATACGGTTGTATGCCGCGCTCGGTTTATACCGGACTCATCAACGGTCGTACCAAATACAACCATGATCCCATGTTCAAAGAGATGTACGACTATCTGAAATTCCTGAAAAAGAATAACTACTGGGACGAAGACGTTGCTCTGACAACAATCAAAGCCATTTTAAACAAATATATGGGCAAACCGCCGGCCACCTTCCCATACAAAGGCAAAACCTATACACCGGAGGAATTCCGCGATCAGGTTTGTCAAATAAATCCCGACGACTATGTGGGTTTCATGTCAACCTTAAAAACTCCTTTTTATCAGCAAGGAGAATATGAAGCGCCGGATAACTGGTGGCACTCCAAGGACTACTATAATGTTCCCCTGGATGTTTTTTACAAAACCATTAAAAATACCATCAAACACGGCCAATCCCTGGTGATCGGCGGAGATGTAAGCGAACCCGGAAAGTACGGCTGGGAAGATATCGCTATTATCGTTCCCTGGGATCTGCCTCAGAAATCGATTAATCAATATTCCCGGGAATTCCGCATTTACAATCATACCACCACCGATGATCACGGTATTCATCTCGTGGGTTATACCCATAAATACGGACACGACTGGTTTCTGATTAAAGATTCGGGATCGAGTTCACACTATGGCAAATTTAAAGGTTATTATTTTTTCCGGGATGATTTTGTAAAGCTTAAGATGCTTACTTTTATGGTACATAAGGATATGGTAAAAGATTTGCTTAAGAAATTTAAAAAAGGATGATGAACTCACTTTCCCTTTCTGGAGTCATTGAAGCCCCCGCAACAAAAGTCGGGGGCTTCCCGGCTCCTGGGCAACCGGCCTGAGTATGGTCTCTATTTTTCCTGATTATTCATTATCCTCAGCCTAAACTGCCGACCGCATTTTCCACTGCTTTTAGAATTCTTCCCGATTTTACCAGTTCTTTCATACGGGTATGGTCCACATGCAAAGGACGATCCACATCCAGAAAATCCACTACTTTCCGTATTTCTTTCTTTGCTATGGCAACTCCCTTACCGGTTTGGTGAGCCCGCAGGTCCAAAGCCTGAGCGGCCGCCATAAACTCGATCCCCAATACACCGTAGGCGTTATCCAGAATCTGTCCGTTTTTAATGGCCGTATTCATGCCCATGGAAACGAAATCTTCCTGATCCGCCGCTGCGGGAATGGACATGATTGAGGCCGGGGCGGAAAGAATACGCTGCTCTACAATCAACGAGTCCGCCGTATACTGGCTGAGCATCATTCCGGAAAACATACCCGCTCCTTTGGTTAAAAAGGGCGGCAGCCCCATACTTAGAGCGGGATTATTCAGCCGATTCAGGCGCCGTTCGGAGAGGACGCTGACCATGGTAATCGCTGCGCCCACCATATCCATGGGCAGGGCCACCGGAGTTCCCTGGAAATTAGCACCGGTCAGAGTGGCTTCATCTTCCACAAAAAACAAGGGATTATCGCCCACACCGTTTAGTTCGGTTTCCACCTGTGCGGCGGCAAAAGCCAGCGCGTCATGGGCGGCACCGATAACCTGAGGAGTGGAACGCATGGAATAGGCGTCCTGCACTTTTTGCTTGACCTTCCCCCTCAATAAATCACTTCCTTCGATGCATTTTTTTATAGCAAGAGCGCTACGTACCGCGCCCGGAAATCCCCGTTCCTGATGCAGGCGTTGGTCATAGGGTTTCATATTGGCCAATAAAGCCTCCAGAGACATGGCAGTCGCAATTTCGGCCTGCTTTAACCACCGATCCATATCATAGATCTGCAGTGCACTCATGGCCGTAAGCAGGTTGGAACCGTTGATGGTAGCTAAGCCATCCCGTGCTTTTAGACCCGGAATTTTAATGCCGGCTTTTTCCATGGCAACCCGGCCGTGTAATCTCTTTCCCTGATAATAGGCTTCACCTTCGCCCATCAGCAAGAGAGCCATCTGGGCCATAGGAGCCAAATCACCGGAGGCTCCCACCGATCCCTTCTGGCAGACGACCGGTATCACTCCTTTATTAAGCATTTCGATTAAGGTTAAGGTAATCTGCGGTCTGCATCCCGACCGACCGTGGGCATGAACATTAATCCGACCGGCCATGGCGGCACGTACATATTCTTGCGGAGCCGGATCACCGATTCCGGCGGCATGATTATAGATCAGATATTTCTGGAATTGCTTAATTTGATCGTCATCTAAAACAATTTCGGAAAATTCACCGATCCCCGTATTAACCCCATACATAATCTCACGGGATTCGATTTTCCTTTCCAGCATGGCCCGGCATACTTTAATGCGCCGCAGGGCCTCTTTATCCAGTTCTACCTTTTCATTGAAACGGGCAATACGAACCAGTTTTTCAATGGTTAAAGATGTTCCGTCTAAAATTATTGCCATGGATTCACTCCTTGTTTTACAATCATCCTCAGGGACCCCATCCGCTAAAATCACGCTTCGGAATCCAGTACCACAAAGTACGAAACTATTCTTTCCTTTTCTACTGCTTTTTCGGGATTTATGACCTGCTCCCGGTCTTTACTTCTTCTTTCGTCCCGGCGCATACTCCTAAGAAGGGTAAACGGTTTCTTCTCCACCGGGTCTATGAGGGGAAAATTCGGCTCTTTTTCCGATGTTTTCATTGTTTCCCCTGCCGGTATTTGGGGCTGGAACCCCTATAACGCAAATGAATTCCGCTGTTATTATGCTTCCTATTTTGCAGACCTCCGTTTTTTCGCCGTTTTATACTTGCATCAACGGAAAGGTATTTTTACTTTAAAAATATTGCTATTAAATCCATCATAGTAAGGAGAGACCATGAAGAACTTAGTAATTGTATTCCTGTTGGTATTTTTTTCAGGCGTTTTTGCCCAGGAAAAACTGCAGGTTGGTATGAAAGCATCGGACTGGCAATTCCCGGACGCGGATGGTAAGATGTTTACCATGGAAAGCTGGGCCGGAAAGGTTTTACAGATTAACTATGTGGATCCGGACGAATCCGAACTTAACGAACCTTTTAATGAAGCCGTAAAAAAAGCCATTGAAGTGGATAGTACCATTTCCCGTGCTAAATTTAAGGGTTTTGGAATTGTCGACATGAAATCAACCTGGAAGCCTGACTTTTTAATTCGCATTATTGCCGGTAAAAAAGCCAAAAAGTATAAAACGACCATTCTATTTGATTACAAAGCCCAATTACGTAAAGCCTGGGGACTGGCGGAAGACAGTTACAATGTAATCATTCTGGATAAAAACCGGGTTTGCCGGGCTATCGTAAGGGGAAAGATTCCGGATAGCGATATCAATAAACTGGTTCAATTAATTATTAAGCTACAAAACGAATAAATTTTACTTTCGGTGTGGCCGGCATTGAATCCGGCCTTTTCAGGAAAATTAGAATGAAACCGTTTCTGTCTGTATTGCTGTTTTGTACTTTGCTTTGGGCCGGAGATGAGGGGCGGATTGTTCACACTTTTCCCCTTCATGTTCCGTCCTTAAATATGGATTCTTACCATAGCCTGGGATTTTCTGATATGCTTTCGGCAGAACCTGCGGATCTGGCTTCTTCCAATCCGGCTACCGTGAATAACTTTACCTGCCAGCATGTTGGTATTTCCTTTTCATATACGAGCAAAATCCATCTGTCCCGGGGTATTTCTCTTACTGCTCCCATGCCATGGCTGCCCTCTGCCGTCGGTTATGTATTTCCTCTCGGAAACTTTCGATTCGCCCTGACCTACCATCGGAAATATGCCCAATTTATCGATTACGGTAAAACGGAACTTTCCACTATCGAACATCCCGAAGGAACCGGTGAATTCATACATCCTACCTCCAGTAAAACGGTTCATTCGGTTTCAATGATCATAGGTTATTCCTTCCAACACATATTCACAGGGGACGACAGGCTCTCATTCGGACTGCAAACCTATGTCGATTATCTGGACTGGAAAGATAAAATTGGTTTTATAACCGGCACTTCTTATGCCTTCGGCTGGAGTGGTAAATGGGGCCTTATGTATGAAATGAACCGCAGGATCGGTTTCGGCCTGTTTTACGAAAAAGGAACCGATATCAAAAGCCGCCTCAAGCTTGATCCTCCTTTACACCCGATCGGATCAGCCGATATCTATCAATTACAGCTTGCCGACAAACTCGCCTTCGGCCTGCGTCTCAGACCAGCACAAAATTTTACCTTCGGCGCCTCATTCTGCGGGATACTTTGGAATTGGAAAGAATCCAACCCATATGAGGATCAACTAGATATGTCCCTGAGTGTTATTTATACCGTTCCCCGGTGGTTTGATATCTCCTTCGGCCTCTACTCAACCCGATCAAAAACAAAAAGCTATGATTCCAAAGAAAAGGAGGCCACCTATCTGAATGTCGGCCTGCGCAGGCAATTCGGGTCCACTTCGTTGCAGATCGAATTATTCGACAGTAGTCATACTGCCGATACATTTTATCGCCATACCATCCTGCGCCTTGGATTTAATCAGACCCTGTTTCCGAAACAGTAATATGTAATTTATCCATTTTACTACGCAGGGTACTGCGGGGAATTTTCAGAAGCCGGGCCGCATCGCTGATATTGTTTCCGGCTTCTTTCAGAGCCTGTCTGATCAGGTTTTGTTCCTGACTACGCAAAAACGATTGTAAACTATCAAACGGCTGAAAATCAAAAGAGAGGTTCCTGTCTTCTCCCCGGGAGGGCCTTTTATCTATAGCCGGACGTAATTGTTCCAAAAAATAATCGGAACCGGGCATGGCCAGCAGACGGCCCACTACATTTTCCAGTTCCCGCACATTGCCCGGCCAGTCATAGGCTTCCAGTAAGCGCATCTGGGAAGCGTTTAATGAGGGATGGGGCTGGTTCGACCCGTGTTTATCGAAAAAATGCTCCAGGAGCAGAGGGATATCTTCTTTGCGCTCTCTTAAAGGCGGTAGTTTAAGAGGAATGATATTCAATCGGTAATAGAGGTCTTCTCTGAACTTGTTTTCACGAATTAACTGCTTAAGGTCCACCTTGGTGGCCACGATAATTCGCAAATTGAGAGGAAGGGGAGCGCTGCCCCCGATGCGGGAAATTTCTTTTTCCTGCAGAAAACGTAAGAGTTTTACCTGAATGGAATGGGGCATATCATCGATATCATCGATGAATAAAGTACCCCCGTCGGCTCGTTCAAAATAACCGACATGTTTTTTATTGGCTCCGGTAAAGGCGCCTTTTTCATAACCGAATAGTTCGCTTTCCAGTAAAGATTCCGGAATGGCCGCACAGTTAACGGCGATAAACGGTTTCCGGCTTCGGGGACTGTGGAAGTGTAAAAATCGGGCCACTACTTCTTTGCCTGTACCGCTCTCGCCCTCTATGAGAACCGTAAAGTCATTTTGGGCAACGACCTCCAGGGTGGAAATCAATGTACGCATCACCTTAGATTCACCCACCAAAGTTCGATTCTGGAAACTACGAATACGTTTTTTCAGTTTGATGTTTTCGTTCAGCACATCTTGTAACTGTTTGATTTTATCCAGCAGAGCCAGCAATTCGTCCGGGGAGAACGGTTTAGTAAGATAATCATAAGCACCCAGCTTAAGCGCCCGAACGGCCGTATCCACACTGGCGTAAGCTGTCATCACAATCACAGGACAGGAGGCATTGGATTCTTTGATTTTTTTCAAAACGTCGATACCGCTCATTTGAGGTAATCGCAGATCGGTTACCACCACATCAAAATGATCCTGCCGAAAGGCCCGTAAGCCGTCTTTACCGTTGCTGCAGGCGGTGATTTTAAATCCCTTTTCCCGTATGGTATCGCTTAAAGTGATTCGGGTAATCTTTTCATCTTCGATTAATAATATATGCATCTGTTCTTCCCGTTTTATCTACACCAGAATATTTTACCCGCCTTGTTCTACGGGTAAGGTAACCTCGAATACGGTGAATCCATCGCGGCTGCTTACGGATATTTCACCGTTATGTGCTTCGACAATCCCCAAACTAACCGAAAGCCCCAGACCGGTACCCTTCCCTTCTTCTTTAGTGGTAAAAAAAGGATCGAAAATTTTGTCGGTTATATCCGCTGAAATACCGCTGCCGTTATCTGCAATACTCAGACGGATCCGTTGCTGACTCCAACTTTCGGTTTGGATGCGAATCGTACCTTCTTCCCGGACCGCATCCAGAGCGTTAATCAGCAAATTCATCAATACCTCCTGTATCAACTGGGCATCGGCCTGAATTTTGGGTAGATCCGATTGCAGAAACTTTAGTAGTTGAATCTGCTTTTCCCTGAGGCGGTAATCCAACAGGGTGGTCACCAACTCTATTTCCCGATTAAGGTCTACCCGCTTCAGTCGGGTATCGCTTTGGTGTGAAAAATTCAATAGCTTTTTTACGATAACTTCGATATGGGTTAAACCTTCATCGATCAGGTTTAAATATTTTTCATCATTCTGCGATTTGTCCGTCTTTTGTTGCAAGACATATACGCAATTTTTAATCCCATTCAGAGGATTATTAATTTCATGGGCAACACCCGATGCCAGCCTGCCCACCGAAGCCAGTTTTTCGGCCCGATAAATTTGCCTCTCGGCAAAGATCAATTTATCCCGGGAGCTGTTCAGGCGTGATTTCATCTTTTCAAATTGTTGATTCAAATATCCGATTTCATCGTGGCTGTAAACTATCTCTTTATCCGGCTCATGCTCGTTCTGCAAATCAAAACGATCCATTCTGGTGACCAATCCGGAAAGTGAGGCGGTCAGCCTGTCGGCAAAGAAATAGAGCATTCCCAGCACAATAGCCACACTTAACAGAGTAAGCACCGTGAGTAAAACAACAAGCTTCTGAATGGACAGACGTATGGGTTCGGCATCAAAAGCCATTTGCAAGACGCCCCAGTTGCGCTGCCCGGTTTGCAGGGGATAATCCGTCTCTACAAGCCAACCCAGTTGCGGATGCTTAAAAATCCGGCTTACGGCCTGTCCGTTTCCCGTTGATTGCGGCCGGGGATAGGTATTATGTCTAAGAGCGCGGATATCACTATGGGCAATTAACTTACCTTGTATCGTGCTGATGGAAATATAGCGGATACGGGGATTCTTACGGGCGTAATTCAAAATATAGGATTGTAGATATCCTTCGCTTATTTGCAGATTATTTTCCCGGTAAATAAGAGCGTCCAGCACGGAAAAGGAAAAAGACTGAGCGATGGATTCCGCATTTTCCATGCGGTCTTTCAGGATAAGACGCCGCCACTGGTATAGGGATGTCACGGAAATCAGCAACATCAGTACAATAATCAACGAGCCGAATAGAAATAGGATTTTGGTCTTCAGATGTAAAAACGGCTTCATAGTCCGGCCTGTTCGTAATCACTATCTTTGGCAATCATAAAGCCATTTTGAAATTCGGCATCCCAGTTCCGAACCAGTTTTTGATATTGGGCTTGACGGATATCAATCTGCAGCAGAGTATTTGTAATCGCCTCCGTAATAAGCGGATCCGTCCTGTCGGAAACCACAATCGGTGAAGCCGGGATGAGCCTGGAGCGGGCAACAATATGAATTCCCTTTTCTAAAAATTCATTCGCCACCCGATCCTTAACCACCCCCGCATCGAAATTTCCTTTTAACAGCTCATAAATAACCGTATTGTGAAAATCAAAATAATGTGCCGAATCCAACTGTTTCATTTGAAACCCGGCCTGCGTGCTCAGCCAGTGGGCCGAGTAAGACAACGGTGAAGGCAGGGCCAGTCGTTTTCCCGCCAAATCCCGAATGGAGCGGATGCTACTGTTTTCCGGGGCAACCAATACCGAATGGAAAAAGGGTCGACCCTCTCGGTTTAAAGGTTTTAATATACAATGTAAATGCGCTTTCCGACGCGAGCGAAGATAAATATAGGTACCTAAAAAAGCAGCGGCAACGCGGCGGGATTTTAATTGTTCGATGGTTTCCCGGTAAGAATGACTAAGCCGTAGTTTAAAATGATAGGCGGTCTTTTCCGTTAAATAATCCATTAAAGGTTGATAACCTTCATATAGAATATGGGGAGAATATCTTGAGATCACGCCGAAATAGACAACCGGTTTTTTCTGCAATTCCGATTGTGCTCCTGAGGCCCGGGGTACTACACTGATATCTGTGAGCTGCATATACAAAAAATACCAGCTTGCCAAGAAAACGACCAGTAAAAATACTCCTAAAAATAAATTCTTGCGCATTTTACTTCCCGGGGTTAATATAGTTTTTTTAGAATTGAAGTGCATGGTTACAAATCCTGTGCCTTTGAGCAAAATGGATATTCAATTCAAATTTACCGAAAAGTAAATAGCTTTAATTATAAAGGTTACTCCCGTCCCGGCGGTATCGGAACGAATGGTTTTAGCACGTCCTTCTTACGATTCCGCTCAGGTGTGATAAAACATTGCTATTCCATTTTACTATATTTTAGGTCAAAATGGAAATTTTTATGGCGATTTTTCGTGATTTTAATGACGAATATTCGTTATTCGGCGATTTTTCGTCAGGCTGATTGAGATACCGGATACGAAAGGAAAGCTTCGGGGTTGATTTATACCCTGCAATGAAGGCGAAAAATGCAAATTTCCGAAATAAACAGGTTTTGTGGCATATTGTTTGTATAAAACCGGGTCTACCATTTAAGTCAGGAGTCATAATGGCCAAAGAAAAAATGAAAATCGGTGAAATATCCAAACCGCGTTTTGAATTCCGTACCTTCGGTCAGAGGTTCGAGGAAGAGCACTATCGTATGTCGCGTCTATCCGTTCCCGTACCGGAAAAGGTTTGGGATCGGACTTCCGAAGAGATCTATATCGTATCGCGCACCAACGATGTAAACAACACAAAAATCCGTGACGGCAAAATGGATATTAAAACATTTGTTAAGCAGGTGGACGGTCTGGAACAATGGAATCCCTTGATGAAAGCGGAATTCCCTATATCGGCAGAAATCTTAAGGAAAGAGGTCTATCCGGCTTTTCAGGTGAATATGCCCACTTTTGAAAAAACGAGTTATACCCTGGAAGAATTTCTGGCCTCCGTTAAAAGTCACCCCGATCTGCAGGCGGTTCGCGTTAAGAAGCACCGTTTCGGCTACATGGTTTATGATACCATCTGTGAAGTGGCTGATGTGTTAATTAACGGCGCCCTGGTGGTCACTCTTAATTCGGAATCTACCGAAATCGAAGACATCAAAAGGACCTTGAAAGAGGTGGGTCTGGACCGTTATGAGAACATCAATTATCTTCAGGCCATCAAGCGGGTAATCGGTATGATCGATAAACCCTTGGCGGATGAGACGTTGGAATAGTATCGAACAGAAATACAAACCACTTGTTAAGGAAGGATATTATGGCACAGGAAATAGAACGTAAGTTCCTGGTAAAAGGTGATTTCCGGCCTTTTGTGAAAAAATCCATGCGCATTACTCAGGGATATTTATCTTCCGTACCGGAGCGCACGGTCCGGGTACGCTTAAAAGATGAGAAGGGCTATTTAACCATCAAAGGAATCGGCAATGATAGCGGTGCCAGCCGTTTCGAATGGGAAATGGAAATCAAGAAGGAGGATGCCGAGAACCTTTTAAAACTCTGTGAACCGGGAATTATCGATAAAACGAGATATCTGGTTGAAGTGGGCCGGCATGTATATGAAGTAGATGAATTTTACGGAGAAAATACAGGTTTGATTATCGCCGAAGTCGAACTGAAAGCGGAAGAAGAACATTTTCAAAAACCCGATTGGCTGGGGAAAGAAGTCACCGGTGACACGAAGTATTATAATTCCATGCTGATGAAAAATCCTTATAGCAAATGGTAAGCGAACTATGCGAAAAATTTCAAAATCTTATGAACTCCGGCCATGAATCATGTTTAGCCGAGTTTCCTATATTCTGCTGTTTCTGATAGCTGCCTCCACCCTGGCGGCCAACTATCCGGACAAGCCTATCACTTTTATTGTACACAGCAAACCGGGCAGTGCCATCGATATTACTACCCGGCGCTTGACTCAAATCGCATCCAAATACACAGATGCCACCCTGTTGGTAGAAAACAAAACCGGCGCTTCCGGAATTGTTGCCATGAGAGAAGTGTTGTCAAAGAAAGCAGACGGATATACGGTTCTGGCTGTAACCAAATCATTTATATCTACCGTACTGATGACCAAAAGCGGAATCCATATGGATGATTTTTATTTTTTAGCCTGTCTGGTCATCGATCCGGAAGTACTCATCACGAACAGGAAAGCTCCGGTGAGAACCCTGGAACAGATCATCCGTGATGCCAAAGAAAAACAAGGCAAACAAAAATGGCTGGGACCTTTGGTGGGCGGTGTGGATCACCTGATGGCTTTAAAAACCTGGGAACAGCTTGGCATCCGCGGGGAGTGGATCCCATTCGAAGGCGGATCGGATGCCCTTGCCGCATTGATGGGCCGTCACGGTACGGTATATGTGGGTAATCCGGTGGATGTAAAAGGACGCCCCGATTTGATGATTGCCGCCGTATCGGCTGAAAGGCGGTTGCCCGATTTCCCCCGAAATCCCACATTTTTGGAAAAAGGGTTCGGACTTAAGCATGAGGTTCTCTGGCGCGGCTATGCTTTAAAGCAAGGCACCGATCCCCGGGCGGTATCCTATTTAACCGATCTGATCTACAAAGTGAGTCGCGATAGCTCCTGGTTGCAATTTGTCCGCGCGACTTCCGCCCAACCCGTTTTTCTGGCCCACGAGGCTTTTAGCGAAATGGTACAAAAGGACCAGTTGGATGCACTAAAGTATTTACGTCTGGCCGGCATTCTGGCCGATACAACCCGTATCCATGGTGCAAACAGTACACGAAACGGCTTCATCTCTCTGATCGTATTTTTACTGTTGCTGCTGACCCTCTACCTATTTAAACGGGAATGGTTCTCTGCCGATTTTATTATCCCCCTGTTTTTAATTATTCTTTCATTTTTTCTGTATGGTATGACGATAGATTTTCCCTCCGGTAAATTATCCAAAACGGCCGGTCCGGCGGCCATGCCCCGTTTATGGATCTACGGATTGATTATTTTTAATGTATGGTTACTGATTAAAAACATCTCCCTTAAAAACAGACCCCGCAAAGAGGACTCTGTTAACAAATTACAGGCCGTCGGTCTGGCGGGGCTGATGTTTGCCTATATCATAGTAATCCAATACCTGGGATACTACATCAGTACCTTTCTGTTTCTTACCGGAGGTTCCTATCTTCTCGATTATCGAAAAACCTGGCTGATATTATTAAACTCCGTAGGATTTACCGTGCTGTCTTATTTTATTTTTTATAAAATCTTACAAGTACCGTTGCCGACCGGATTATGGGGATAATCTGAGTATGGATATTTTACATCACCTGTTAAGCGGTTTTTCATCTTTATTTGCCTGGGTTCCCTTGCTGATTATTTTAGCGGGGGTAATGATGGGTATTTTGGTAGGAGTTTTACCGGGTCTTTCTCCGGCCATGGGTGTAGCCCTGTTAGTCCCTTTCAGTTACGGTATGTCCCCGTTAAACGCCATGATTCTTCTCGTGGCCCTGTATTCGGCCGCTAATTACGGGGGAACCATCACGGCTATCGCCATCAATACTCCGGGTACGCCTTCGGCCATTGTTTCCACATTTGACGGTTATCCGCTCACCAAACAGGGTGAACCCGGCCGGGCCCTCGGTGCTTCCGTAATGTCCTCCACCATCGGGGGATTGACCGGCACTCTGGTGTTGGTCTTTTTTTCCGTTCCTCTGGCAAAGGCGGCCCTGAGTTTCGGCCCGCCGGAATATTTTGCCCTGGCCATATTCGGTTTGACTATTATCTCATCCCTGTCCAGAGGGAATTATATAAAGGCCTTTATTGCAACCCTGATCGGCCTGTTGCTGAATACGGTAGGCATGGATCCCTTTACCGGTTACCTGCGCTTTACCTTCGGCGTTACGGAACTGGCCGACGGCTTCGGATTTATTCCGGCCTTAATCGGTTTGTTTGCCCTGAGCGAAATCTTTCTGAGTATCGAACGTACTCAAACCGCCCGGCGTATCGTACATAAAATTTCCGGGAAGATGCCGTCTCTGAAAGAGATGTTCCGTATCAAACGCGTTATTCTGCAATCCTCGGCCCTGGGCACGCTGATCGGTGTCATCCCCGGTGCCGGGGCAACGATAGCCGCTTTTATCGCTTACAACGAAGCCAAACGTACCAGCAAACATCCTGAAAAATTCGGTCAAGGCGCTCTGGAAGGCGTGGCTGCATCGGGAGCCGCTACCAGCGGTTCTGTGGGCGGTGCCCTGGTACCGCTGCTTACGCTGGGAATTCCGGGCAGTGCCGCGACAGCCGTGCTGATCGGCGCCCTTATGCTGCACGGACTTACACCGGGCCCGGAACTATTTAAAGATAAAGCGACCATTGTCTACGGCATTTTTGCCAGTCTGTTCATCGCCTATTTTTTTATGCTCTTTCTCGGTATCCTGGGCAACCAAATCTGGATTAAGATTATATCCGCCCCCAAGGCGCTTTTGCATCCGTCTATTCTGGCCATAGCAGTGATCGGTAGCTACGCCGTGGGCAATTCTATGTTCGATGTCTGGTCCTGCCTGGGATTCGGTGTGCTGGGCTGGCTTTTGCGCCGCTATGATTTTCCCACGGCACCGGTTATTCTGGGATTAATTCTCGGTTTTTTGGCTGAAACCAATTTCCGCCGTGCCCTCCTTATGGGAGACGGAACTATCTTTTTTACCAGACCGGTCAGCCTGGCCATGATTATTTTGGCAATAGTCTCTTTATTCTGGCCGATCATCAGCGAATTTTTAAAAAAGAACCATACACATTTGGATAACAAAATACCCAAATAAAAAGGTTTTCATCAGCACTTTAGTTAAGTATTTGTCAAACAAAAACAGGTAGATAATATGGCCATTTTATTTCGTTCCACCCGCGCTTTGGAGAGTGAGATCGATGAGTATCTCGATGATGTAAGTAACGGTATTCTGGTTTTCATCGACGGGGTAAAAAACTATTTGAGCAAAAATGTGGATAGTTTTAAGGACAATTTAACGACTATCGATAAACTGGAAGGAAAAGCCGATGAATTACGACGGACCATCGAGAACAATCTTTATACTCATTCACTGATACCGGAACACCGCGGAGATGTGCTCGGACTGTTAGAAACCATCGACGATATCATCGATACGGCCAAAGAAACGCTCACTCAATTTTCCGTTGAAAAACCCTATATCCCGGAAAGTTTACACCAGCAATACAACGAATTGGCCGAAACCGCCGGGAAAGCCGGGGAGGCCGTTGTCCATGCTACCCGTTCCTTTTTCAAAGAAGTTAAACTGGTTCAGGATCATTTGCACAAGGTTTATTTCTACGAAAAAGAAGCCGACAAACAAGGGGATCGTATCAAACGTAAAGTTTTCGAAATGGATGATCTGGAGTTGTGTCAGAAGTTCCATCTGCGCTACTTTGCTCTGCACATCGATACCTTGGCCGACATGGCCGAAAATGTAGCGGACCGTCTGGCTATTTATACCATTAAACGAACCATTTAAACGGAACGGAACAATGATTTTTATCTATCTAACCAGCGGTTTATTCCTGGGTTGGTCCCTTGGCGCCAATGATGCGGCTAATGTCTTCGGCACGGCTGTCGGTGCAAAAATGGTTCGCTTTAAAACGGCGGCTATAGTAGCCAGTATCTTTGTTCTTATCGGAGCGGTTATCGGTGGAGCCGGGGCAACCCATACCCTGGGGAAATTGGGAGCGGTTAATGCGCTTGCCGGATCATTTATCGTTGCTTTTTCCGCGGCCTTTACCGTAGCTTGGATGACCAAACTTAAATTACCGGTTTCCACATCTCAGGCCATCGTCGGCGCTATTATCGGCTGGAATTTCTTTTCCGGATCGGTTACCGATTACGATTCCCTGACTAAAATTGTAACCACCTGGGTACTTTGTCCGGTTCTTTCCGCAGCCTTTGCTATGATCCTTTTCTTCGTGTTTCGTAAGGTTCTGGAAAAAATTAACGTTCATTTGCTATCTATGGATTTTTATACCCGGATCGGCCTGATCCTGGTCGGTGCCTTCGGAGCTTACAGCCTTGGAGCCAATAATATCGCTAATGTGATGGGGGTATTCGTACCGGTTGTACCCTTCGAACCCCTGAATGTATACGGACTCTTTACGCTCACCTCCGCCCAAATTTTGTTTTTTATCGGGGCCCTGGCCATCGCCACGGGGATTTTCACCTATTCGTATAAAGTAATGGACACGGTTGGAGGAGGAATATTTCGATTGTCCCCGGTTACGGCTCTGATCGTAGTGCTTTCGGAATCCCTGGTTCTGTTTCTGTTCTCCTCAGAGGGTCTGGAAGCCTGGTTGATCAGCCATGGATTGCCCAGCATCCCGCTGGTACCCGTATCCAGTTCCCAGGCCGTAGTCGGTGCGGTCATCGGAATCGGTCTGGCTAAAGGCGGAAGAGGAATTCGTTTTAACGTTCTCGGAGAAATTGCCGCCGGATGGGTAACCACCCCCATTGCGGCCGGGATATTGGCTTTTATTTCCCTATTTATTTTTCAAAATGTATTTAATCAGCAGGTAAGTAAGCAGGTTGAATACTGTCTTTCCGATGAAGTTGTAACTTACCTTGAGCAGAAACAGATCCCCGTCCGGGGTTTGGAACCTTTACGAAATGAGGTCTATACAAATTCGGTCCAATTTTTATCTTCCATAGAAAGCCATTCGCCGGGCAGTAAAAAGTTCGTTCGCAAGATTATCGAAGCATCTAAAATAACGCCTCTGTTCATCGATCCCGTATTAATTTCCAATGAGGTCGATCGTCGCTGGTTCACACCGGGACAGTATGAAGCCATCCAAAAACTGGCGGGCAAATCTTTTAAACATACTTGGCAGTTGAAACAAGCCTTACAAAATTTAAGCGATGAATGGAAATATAAACCCGAGAATAGAAAGTTTAAGTTGTACAACAAAAATCTGGATAAAAAATATGAGAATTTATTCAGTATTTTTCACGTACGTAATCCATCGACCAAATCAAAATAAGGAGGGGCAATGAGACTCATCAAAGTATTAAGTACCGGATTGTTGCTGCTACTACTGATAGTTTCCGGCGGTATTAGCCAGGAAACCGAAGCAAAAGGGTCAACCGACTGGGAAAACGGAATCATCCATTTTCGGTCTGCGGACGGACAATTTATGACCCGTTTCGATGTGCGCATGTATATCAACGGCGCCTATTTTTTTGAAAATAAAAATCACCTTAGTAACGGCACCCATCTGCGTAAAGGACGTTTCGCCATGAAGACCAAACTATGGAAAGTCTGGCGGGCGGAATGGGATATCGATGTGGCGGAAGGCGCCGTGGAAGTAAAAGACATGTATTTCAGTTATGTGGGTTTTCACAATTCCCATCTCAAGGTCGGACATTTTAAAGCGCCGGTCGGCCTGAACGAACTTACCAGCTCCCGCTTTCTGACCTTCGCGGAGCGGGCCTATCCCATGCTGGCCTTTAAAATCGGCCGTCGTACGGGCATCGAATATTCCAAATGGGGGAATAACTGGAACTTTCGCGGGGACTTGTTCGGGCAAACCATGGATACCCGAAAAAACAAAACCGTAGACGAAACCGGAGGCGGGGTAGCAGCCCGCTTCGCTTATGCTCCGTTTTTCTCAAATAAATACAGGGTGCACCTCGGCCTTTCCGGCGCGTGGATTAATCCGGATGATAACAACAATGTGGTCTCTTATAACAGCGAACCGGAGACCAAAATCGGTGACGTGGAAATTCTGGATACGGGGAATATTTTTGATGTGGACTATACAACCATGCTCGGCCTGGAAGGCGCTCTTAAATATAAAAATATCTCTTTCCAATCCGAATATATTTACACCGGCTTAAAACGAATGAATGGGGCCAGAAATGCTGTCTTTGGCGGCGGCTATGCTTTTGTAAGTTATATTCTGACCGGCGAAGAACGTCCCTGGGATGAAACACAGGGAGAATTCGGCCAGGTCATTCCCAAAGACAATCATCGTGGCGCCTGGGAGTTGGCTGCCCGTTATAGCTATTTAAACCTATCGGATACCCGGGCAGGCATTTTGGGCGGACGCGCC
>JALSTK010000139.1 GCA_026983775.1 Calditrichia bacterium | reverse complement strand
GTAAAAAAACGTACGGGCCCTTGCTCAGCTTCAACAATTGGCGAACCGGTATGACCCGCAGCGCATCATCTGGCGTTACGATCCGTTGGTCTACTGGCGGGAAGGAAATAACCTTGTGACCAATCACCATATCCGTGATTTCGAATTTTTATGCCGGGAAATCGGTACGGTGGGAGTAAAGCGTTGTTACACCAGTTTCGCTTTCCCCTATCGTAAATTTTTAACCCGTTTTAAAACGAAATTTCCAGGGGATAGCTTATATGAACCGACCCGCAGCGAGCAACTCAACATCATTACCGATATGCAGGCCGTCGCTTCTGCTTACGGGATTCGTTTGTTCTCCTGTTGTAATGACCATTTACTACAGGTTGCCGGTGTGGAAAAGGGACACTGTATCGACGGGAATCTACTTAATCATCTAAGTCCGACTAAACAAGTTTCCGTGGCCAAAGCACCTACACGCAAGGACTGCGGTTGTACCAAATCCGTTGATATCGGTGATTATCGGAAGCAGCCTTGCCCCTTCGGCTGTATCTATTGTTATGCCAATCCTCTGTGGAACTAACTACTTTTGCTTGACTCAATCAGGTAAAATGCCTAATTTCGTACATAAATTGTGCCAATTTAATTACAGCCGTATCTGTATAAGCCTTAAGGCCTTATTTTTAAGGCAACATTCTATGGAGCGGCAGGGTTTGCTTTCTACATTTAGGGGTATAAAGACTGGAATAGTATGATTAGCTTGTCTCAGAATTTACGATTAGAACAGCGACTGACTCCACAACAGATTCTGCTCTCGACTTTGCTGCAACTACCGCTATTAAGCCTCGAACAAAAGATTAAGAGCGAACTCGAAATGAACCCCGTGCTGGAGGAGGGTCAGGAAGAAGAGATAGATGAAGAAACCACCGAGATTGAAGCCAGCGAAGAGGAAATAGAAGAAGTCCAGAAGGATCTGGAACTCGTGGATAACGGCAAGGATAATGAAGAATACGACAAAGAGGAACTGGATAAGGCCCAGGAAGACACGGACCTCGAGAACCTGCTGAATGATGAAGATTCTTACGAAATACGCCTTCCCAAGGATAAGAATCGCGAAGACTACGAACGTCCCGAAGTAGCCGGTAAATCCTTACCCGAACATCTGATCGAACAATTAAACACCCTTGCGCTTTCCGAGCAGGAAATGGCCATCGGGGAATACCTGATCTGGAATATTCGCAATAACGGATACCTCGATTCACAGCTGAACTTGGAGACCGTGGCTCTGAATTTCGAGACCGATGTCGAGACCGTGGAAAAAATTCTGAAGAAAATTCAGCATCTGGATCCGAGCGGAGTCGGCAGCCGGGATTTAAGGGAATGTTTACTGGTTCAATTGGAGGAATACAATAAAACCGACAGCCTGGCCTATCGTATCATAAAAGATCATTTCGATGATTTCAAGAACCGTCGCTTTCAAAATATTCTGGAGCAGCTTAGAATATCGGAACAGGAATTACAGAAGGCAATGGATGAAATTGTAAAGCTTAATCCGAAACCGGGACAGGATCTTTTTGAACCGCGCAGCAACTATGTAATCCCCGATTTTATTGTAGAAAAGGTGGACGATAAATTTGTTATCTCTTTGAACGACTGGAATGTACCTCCTTTGCGTATTTCCAATACTTATAAAAAGATGTTACTCGATAAAAAAAACACGAATAAGGAAACCCGTCAATATATTCGAAAAAAAGTCGAATCGGCCCGTTGGTTCATTACCTCCATCTACCAGAGAAAAATGACCATGCTTAAAGTGATGGAGGCCATCGTTGAAAAGCAGAAGGAATTCTTCGACAAAGGGCCGGAACACATTAAACCGCTCATCATGCGTGAGATTGCCGATATGATCGGCATGGATATTTCCACGGTAAGCCGGGTGGCCAACGGGAAATTTGTCCAAACCGATTATGGAGTATTCGAACTAAAATATTTTTTCAATGAGCGGATCGAGAATGAGGAGGGCGAAGAAATTGCCACCCGCCTGATAAAAAAACGGATCGAAGAAATAATCGCTGAAGAAGACCACAAAAAGCCGTTGAGCGATGAAAAGATTGCCCATATTCTTAAAAAAGAGAATCTTCCCATTGCCCGCCGCACGGTAGCCAAATACCGGGAACAATTAGGTATCCCCGTTGCCCGGCTGCGTCGGGGTATTTGAAATGCACAACCTTTATTTTTTCGTTTTGAAACAAATCCGCTAAGGTTACGTTAAAGATTTTTAACATTTAACAGCAGGAAATTCAATGGAACATCAATTGCAACAAAAAATTTACGCGACTACCATCCTGGGAATCCGGCACAAAGGAAAAGTCGCTCTGGCCGGAGATGGTCAGGTAACTATGGGCAACACGGTTATGAAACATTCCGCCGTTAAATTAAGACGTTTGTACAATCAGAAAATAATCGCCGGGTTTGCCGGGGCCGCTGCCGATGCCTTTACCCTGTTCGAACGCTTCGAAGAAAAGCTGGAGCGCTATTCGGGAAATTTACCGCGGGCCTCCGTGGAATTGGCCAAAGACTGGCGGTCGGATCGTTACCTGCGCCGTTTGGAAGCCCTGTTGGCCGTACTCGATAAGGATTATACCTTCATTATCTCCGGTACGGGCGACATTATCGAACCGGATGATGGAATTGCCGCTATCGGTTCCGGCGGACCCTATGCCCTGGCTGCAGCCCGAAGTCTCGTTAAATATTCCGATCTCGACGCGGAAGGAATTGCCCGGGAGGCACTGCGTATTGCCTCGGATATTTGTATATATACCAATAATAATATAAGCGTCGAAATTCTTTAAAGCAGGAGTCTTTTATCCAATGGAAATAGAGCAACTCACACCGCATCAAATCGTCAGAGAATTAGATAAATATATCATAGGTCAGGACCGGGCCAAACGGATGGTCGCTATCGCTTTGCGTAACCGCTGGAGGCGACAGCAGGTTCGTCCCGAATTACGCGAAGAGATCATGCCCAACAACATTATTCTAATCGGTCCCACCGGTGTGGGAAAAACCGAAATATCCCGACGTCTGGCAAAACTTTCAAAAGCGCCCTTTGTAAAGGTCGAAGCTTCCAAATTCACAGAAGTCGGTTATGTGGGCCGCGATGTGGAAGCGATTATCCGCGATCTGTTGGAAATCGGAGTGCAGATGGTGCGGGAAGAGAAAACCCTGGCTGTCGAAAAGAAAGCTCATGAACATGCCATCGACCGTATGCTCGATACCCTTTTGCCTCCTCTCTCTTCTCACAAACCTAAACCTGTGGGTGAGATGAATGAACAAGATTCACTGGAATTAAGGCATCAACGCACAAGAGAGAAGCTGAGGAAACAACTAATCGACGGTGAATTGAATAACCGTCAGATCGAAGTCGATGTTCCAGCCGATAATATGCCCATGATGCAGATTTTTTCGCCGCTCGGGATTGAAGAAATGGGTTTGAATATACAGGAAATCTTCGGCGGAATGATGCCGAAAAAAGTAAAAAAGCGGAAGACAACCGTTTCCGAAGCGATGAAGATATTTACCCAGCAGGAAGCTCAAAAGTTAATTGATATGGAAGAAGTGGTCCGCATAGCAATTCATCGCGTTCAGAATTCCGGAATTGTCTTCCTCGATGAGATCGATAAGATTGCCGGCCCGGGCAGCAAACAGGGGCCGGATGTTTCCCGCGAAGGCGTCCAGCGGGATCTTCTGCCCGTGGTCGAAGGGACCTCCGTGGTTACCAAGTACGGAATGGTCAAAACCGATCATATTCTATTCATCGCCTCCGGTGCTTTTCATGTCAGTAAACCGTCGGATTTAATTCCCGAGCTGCAGGGACGATTCCCTATCCGCGTTGAACTGGACAGCCTGACCGAAGATGATTTTGTCCGTATTCTCACCGAACCGAAAAATGCCCTGATTGCCCAATACCAGGCTATGCTGGAAACGGAAGGTGTAAAACTGACCTTTACCAACGGCGCCATCCGCGAAATCGCACGAATCGCTTTCCTGGTGAATTCGCGCACAGAAAATATCGGTGCCCGACGTCTGCATACCATCATGTCCACTCTGTTGGAAGAAATCTTATTTGATATTCCGGAAAAGAAGATCGAAAAGGTCGGCATTGACAAAAAAGAAGTCCAAAATATGCTGCAATCGGTGGTCGAAGATGAGGACCTGAGCCGTTATATCTTATGATGCGCTTTGGGAGGTAATTCCTTATACTTTGCTTCAACGGCCTGCAATAATGTTTTGGGCAGAGATATGGGTTTTCCCCTTAAATCGGAGACAATCCAAGTTACATAAACCTCGGCGGCAACTTCCCCGCCGTTTTTGATGACTTCTTGTCTGAAACGGGATGAACTACGACCGATTTCCAGCCATTCCACACTGACGCGCAAATGATCACCGGCATAGACCGATTTTTTATAATTAATTTCGATGCGTACAATGGGCAATAGAAACCCCAGTTTCTTCAAATCCTGAAGCGAGAAGCCCAGTTCATGAAGAAATTCCACCCTTGCCGCTTCACAATAATTCAGGTAAGTTGCGTTGTTAACATGGCCATAGAGGTCACACTCGTATGAACGAGCGATTAGCTCTGTTTCAAAGCGTATCATTACTCACATCCTTTTTAAATCACAATACGTAATGCTTTGGGCAATACATTTACTTTTAATTCCCTGGGTCCCAGACGCGGCTCACCGTCCGTATGAAAGTATCCTTCCTCTTTCGTACGTCGGATCGTAACTTCTTTGATAAATTCATGATGGTACAAGGGTACGGTTTCTATTTTACCGGTGAATAATTTGGGTACCCGGAAGATATCCCGGTGGAATTTAATGGGATCGATATAACAGAGATCCAGTTTTCCGTCATCCACTTCGGCCCGGGGGGCAATAATTGCCCCGTTGCCATACTGTTTGGTATTGGCAATGGTAATCAACAAGGGCTTTATGCGGATCGAGTGGCCGTTATAGGAAAGATCAAAGGCCTCGTATTCATAATTGAAATATTCTTTGAAACCGATATAGAAATAAGGTATGGGTCCCCTTATGCCGAAATTTTGAAATTTGGCACCGATATGAGCGTCGAATCCGATTCCGGTAGAAACAAAAAAGTTGTATTCATTTATTTTCCCGGCATCACTGATAACCAGATGAGGATTTAAGAGGTGTTCGATGGCAGCATCCAATCGCAGGGGGATCCCCATGGAACGGGCCAGGCCGTTTCCTGAACCGTGGGGGATGAGGCCCAGGGCACTTTTCGAATACAACAAGGCACCGGCCACTTCATTCATGGTGCCGTCTCCGCCGACCGCAACCACAATATCGATACCCTTTTCGACCGCTTCAAGCGCTATTTGATGGGCATGTCCGGCGTATTCGGTAAGAACAATATCATAGGAAAGCTGTTTTTCGCGCTGAAATTTCTCTTGAATACGGGAGATAATTTTTCGGGGAGTATGCCTTTGACCGGAGACAGGATTAATGATAAACTGATACGATGTCATGCTATTCCAATTCGTTGCCAGTAATCCTAAGTACAGGAAGCGAAATCCGTTTAACAAGGAAGAAAAAAAAGACAGCCTGCATGAGCTGTCTTTTCAAGGTCGTAATATTATTTAAGCTTAAATTTAAATGGAATATTCATTTTAACTTTAACAAATTTATCCCGTTGCTTGGCCGGTTTAAATGTGCACTTTTTAGCTGCGGCCAATGCGGCTTCATCCAGCATAGGGATCGATTTGAAAATATGAGCATTCTCCACTTTTCCTGTTTTCCCAATCGTAACGGTTACAACCACCGTGCCCTCAATACCCGCTTTCCTGGCCAGATCCGGATAAATCGGTTTTTCTTTATGAACCAAGACCGGTTTTTGCGAAACGGCGAAGAACTCGAAGACTTCATCTTCTGCGGGTGGAGGCGGTGGCGGTAATTCATTTGCCGGCTGAAGATTGACATCGGTTTCATCGATGGTCACATCATCCAGGATATCTTCGTCATCCGATTCGACCGGAATAGAGGGTCTGGATGGAGGCGGTGGTTTCTGAATCTGCTGTGTTTGTGGAATTTCAATGGTCTCGATTGTAATATCCGGACGTTCCGGTAATTTTACAGAAGTCTTGAACTGTTTAAAGGAGAAAAACATTACAATCAGAAACAGCAGGGCGATAATGGTGCTCACTTCCATGAACTTGCGGGATTTCAGCCGCAGGTCCGCTTCAGGCTTTTTTACTAAAGATTTCATTAGTACTCACCTCCCGGTACTGCGAAATAATGTACTTTTAAAGCACTTGCTTTCCGCAATTCCTGGTGGATTTTATTTACAAAGCCCATATTGTCTCGCTTATCTATTTTTAATGCGATTTGAATCTGTGGATCCCTCACCAGTTTCTGATAAACAATATTCCGTAAATCCGTAATTTTCTTTACACGAATATCATCACAAACCACTACATCATTTTTATCTGCCCAGATTGTAACCACATGACGCTTGGACCCGGGAATTTTCTGAATTTTTTCCGCTTCCGGTAATTTCACTTTCAATCCCGAGTACTGGCGGATAACCGTGGCTACCATGAAAAAAATGAGCAACATAAAAATAATATCCGGCATAGAGGCTGTTGGGATAGACACATTTATTTTACTTTTTCTTTTAAATTCCATGCAATGGTCTCCGCTTTAATCCTCTTCAGGTTCTGCCAGTGAAATACGTTTGGCCTCTGCTTTTTTCAATTGATCGATAACCTTAACATAGGTTTCGTATTTGGTCTCTTTATCGGTTTTCACAGAGACAATTAGGAGCTCGTTTTCAAATAATTTTTCTTTTATTATTCTCGAGATTTCCGGAATCTCAATCTGCTCACCGTCGAGAAGTACCTGACCTGCAGAATTGATCAGCAAGTTGGTAATATTCTTTTTTGGAATTTTAATTTCCTGGTGTCCGGGCGGGGGCAATACCAAGTCTAACCCCTTTTCCGTATCGATCGATGTGGTTACCAGGAAAAAGATCAATAACAAAAATACAATATCCGATAGTGAAGCTGATGGGATTTCCACTTCCCGATCACGTTTTTTGCCTAATAGCATAGCTACCCTCTTTCACCGTCAGATGTTATTTCTTTTCCTGCAGCTCGACAAGAGCATCCATTAATTCTATTGAACTTTCTTCCATATCAATAATCAGTTTGTCGATTTTGGAAGTAAAATAGTTATAGAAAATCTGAATCGTCATTGCTACAATTAACCCGAACAGGGTGGTCAACAAAGCTTCCGAAATACCACCGGCAACTACGGCAGGTGAGATATCGTTTGCTTTTTTAATCGAATCAAACGCCCTTACCATACCGGAAACCGTTCCAGTAAATCCTAACATCGGTGCCAAAACGATTACGGTTGAAAGAACAATCATACCCTTTTCCAGAAAAGCCATTTCAATTGAACCGGCATTGGAAATTGCTTTTTCAACATGATCCAAGCCTTTATTGGCACGGGACAATCCGGCATGCAAAATGGATGCCACGGGACCCGGCGTTTTTTCACATTCTTCTGCTGCAGCTTCCACTCCACCTTCCTGAAGGGCATTATGCAGTCGGGATAGAAATTTACGGGTGTTCACCGAGGCTCTGGTGAGTGTCCAAAAGCGCTCTATTACATATGCCAAACCCAAAGCTAACAAGAAAAGAATTGGCCACATGAATGCTCCACCGGCGAGAAAAAGTTCTACCATCGTTTAAACTCCTTTAATTGGTACATGGTCTTTATACTACGCTCTTACTATGAGTTAGATATAAAATATGGCTCAAGTTTACTACTTTTGATTATTAAAGTCAATTTAAATTTTTATGAGCCCCGGATACATTTCTTTTCAAAATCTTACGTATATCAGGGAATAATTTGATCGCTTTTTCAAATTGATTATCGTGTTCCAATAAAACCTTGTAATAGGATTCCGTCCCCCAAATACTGCGGGCAATTTCTGCTTTTAACCGGTTTTTCAGGAAGGGTATGTCTCTTGAAAATTCCGTATCCGTAAATTTAATCTTGTGTTTTCTGGCAATCCGTTTTAAGCTATTCAATAATCTCTTATTTACTTTAAATACTGAATCAAATTTGAGAAAGTTCCCTTTAATTTGGGGATGCTCTTCTTCGTACTGAATAGCCGCTTTAAAAAAGATACGATCCTTAAAAAACTCCGCACTCATTTTAGGTGACTTGGAAAACGAAGTATATTTTACTTCCACATCGGGATGAATCCCTCCGCCGCCATACACGGTACGGCCGTTTTGTGTTTTGTAAACCGGACGCGTACGGGAGCTGTCCTGTTGCACGCTGTCTTCTTCCGCTTGATGATAATACTCTTCCACAGAGATGCCTTTATAAGGACGCTGAATCAAACGGCCGCTGGGCGTATAGTATTTGGATACGGTTAAACGAATACGGGATCCGTCGCTTAATTCAAATTCATTCTGGACCAATCCCTTACCAAAACTGTTGGTACCTACGATCAGTGCCCGATCGTAGTCCTGCAAAGCCCCGGCTACGATCTCGGAAGCACTGGCCGTACCCTGGTCGATCAGGACAATTAAAGGATAATCCCTTGATTGTGTATAACCAAAATCGTCGGTATAGAACTCTTCATCGAAACGGGACAACCGCCCTTTCGTGTACACCACTCTGCGATGGCCGGGAATAAATTTCGCCACCACCTGCACAGCCTGACGCAGGAATCCACCTCCATTTCCCCGCAAATCCAGAACCAAACGTTGAATGCCCCGACCTTCCAGATATTCCAGAGCATCTTCCAGCTCTTTGGCCGTTGTACTGGCAAAACGATTTAACCAAACATACCCGGTAGAATCATTCGTTCTGAATCTCGTATTAATGGTATAAATAGGAATTTCTCCCCGGGTAATCTTCACGTCGAAGGGATGAGTGAAACCCGGTCGGGAAATCGTTACGGTAACCTTACTTCCTTTCGGACCTTTCAGTCTTTTGGGAACATCCGCCGTAGTTAAATTTATAGCGGATTTACCGTTAATTTTAATGATCTTATCACCCGATTGAAGACCTACCTTATCCGACGGTGAACCGGAGATCACGGCGATTACGGTGATATAGCCGTTTAAAACGTCGAATTGAATTCCAATCCCCTGATAGCGGCCTTCAAAGCTCTCCTCGTTTCTTTTTACCTCATCATAGGACAAATAAACGGAATGGGGGTCCAGGGTTTGCAAAGCTCCCTGAATGGCCCCTTTTGAAAATCCCATCCAATCCACGGAATCCACATAGTATTTATGCACGAAGCCCAGAGCTTGCTTAATTTTTTTATCAGCCTGAGAACTGCTTAAATGTTTTGTTCCGCGCGCAGCCCAGTCATTCTGCAAATGATTGATCACCATTACAATCAGCAATACAGCTACCAGATAAAGAAAAATTCTGGAGAGGGAACGGTTGAATTTCATGTGATTTTTTTCCTGTTCTAAAAGATTTTAATCAAGATGTTTCACTAAATGATCGATCTGAACCGACCAGCGTTTTTCCAGGGATATCTTCCAAATAAACAAAACGCTTGAACTTTGATACACACGCTCGAAGCCGGCCTCCGATAAGGAAATGGTTTCCACCGGCATACGCCAGATTTCAGCTTCTCGGGTAGAATGAAGCCGGGCATCGATACGCAAATATTCATCTTTTAAAGCAATAAAATCATGATCGGTTAAAATACCGCTGGAATCCAGGTAGGAGTTATCCAGGCGGCCGTCCCGGTCATAATAGAACCGATCGTCTTCATGGCCTGCTTGCAAACCAAAATTAAATTCTACTGCGAACTGAAGTTCGAGCGCCTCTTTTCCTGAATTGATCAATGTGTATTCGGCCATGATGGCGGCTTCTTTTTCCAGGATCGTTAATGTTTTTTGAATGGTAAGCGGCCGGTGATTGCCGTTTACCCAAACATGGCCGTCCCGCCTAAACTTTATTCTAACCTCTTTTGGGGTCGAAGTGATGTTTTTAACCTCATAAGGCTGGTTAACAAAATCACCCTCTTCACGGAAACGGGCCCGGGTGAACTCTTCCAGGGTTGTGCCATGGCCCAGTATATGATCCACAAACGACTTACGCTGGTACCAGTCGTAATTAAGATGATCCATCAGATTGGGCTCTTTGGCGCGAAGGATATCATGGATACTGGCCGCGGAGTCGTCATTATCTGCTTCCGACTCCTTACCCACTACAACCGCATCGGCAAGTTTTCTGTGGTAGCCCTCCTCACGGCGTGTCATGGTGTCCAGTAAATTTTTATCGGATGGTTTAAAATCATATTCCAGCAGGGTTGCCCCGGAAGAGGGCTTCAGATACACATTATGAATCGAGGTTTCAATAATAAGTTCCTGCTGGCCGTCGATGTCAAAATCCGTATGTTCGACGATGGGAAATTCGGTTTTTTGAATCGCATCTGCCATTTTCTCGGCCTGAATCAGATTCTGAAAAATAGCATACCGCAGATGGCTGAGATAGAGCCCGCCGAAAACACCGTGCCAGTACGGACAATTACACTGCCCGGCCCAAAGATGATCAAAAGCGGGCTGAACCTGTCGACGCTGTGCTGCGTTGAGAGCCCATAATTTACGACTTACCCGCAGCATTTTCTTATGCATTACGTTCACTTCGGGGTATTTACTCATGAAGTTACGCCAGAATCCGCCCCGCACAAAGATTCCGTACTTTTCAAGTAAGTTCTTATCCTTCAGCAGCGTATCAAATTCCTCATAGAGGTGAAAAGTAGGCGTGAACAGAGACCAGTGCATCATTTCCGAATAGGAAGCCGTGGGCAGATAGATCTTATCTTTCGGCATCACTTCCCCCACAATCTCATCGAAATGCAACATTTCAATCCAATCCGAATTCTGTTCCACAGCCGAAAAAAACTGATCCAGCCAGCCGTTTTCATAAACGTGCTGGTAAGTATCCGGCCAGACACCAAATTTTTCACCGTCATCGGCAAAAACGATAACCGTTTGTCCGTCCTCGCTGGCCCGTTCCTGCAAAATTCTGATCGTTTCCTGCGGATCCTGAAAGGGAATGGTATACCTCAGGTGTTTGTTAATAGGAAATAAATAAACCGACTTACCGTTATCTTCGGTGATATAAAATCCGTTAAGGTCCGCATCGGTTAGTCCGGCATATTTGAAATGAGTATCGTCGATAACCGTATATCGAATATCCGCATCAAACAGAGTGGAGGGCAGGTCCGGTTCCCAGATACGTTCCGCCAGCCACATTCCGCTTGCTTCATAGCCGAATAAACTTTTAACTCTCCGGGTCTGTTTACGGATCTGGCCCAGCCGGTCTTCCCTCGGAATAACCGAAAGAATCGGTTCATAGTAGGCACCGCTCATTATTTCCAGCTGACCCCGTTCTGTCATTTTCCGAACCAGATGCAAAAGATCGGGGTGATGTTTTTCCAGCCAGTCCAGTAAAATCCCCGTAAAATGAAGGCTGATTCGTATTTTCGGATGACGATTCAATACCTGTAAGAAGGGTAAATAGGATTTTTGATAGGCGTCTTCAAAGACAAAATCGAAATTGCCGACCGGTTGATGATTGTGTATACCAAAAACAAATTTTACTTTTTTCATTAGATCCTCTGTAAGAATTAGCTCTTTACGCATCAAGAACAGAATTTGTAACCGAGAAGTTTGTAAACCAGTTTTGCCGCCAGAAAATCGGCATGAACCAGACCCTTGATCGGACTTAATTCAACAACGTCAAATCCCACCACTTGTTTTTCGGCAAAAACCCGCTTCAAAAATTCTATTGTTTCATCCCACAAAAAACCGCCCGGCTCCGGTGTACCGGTAGAAGGCATGACGGAGGGATCGAAAAAATCCACATCAATAGTAAGAAAAACGCGCTTTTTTAACAAGTCGATTATTTCAGTCGATATTCCCGCTTTCTGCAACGGATGCGCGTAAAAGATATTTATGCCGTTCTTCTCAATAAATTGCCGTTCCGCGAAGCACTGGGAACGAATCCCGACCTGGACGATATTGGAATTCAGTTCATAAATGCGGCGCATCACCGATGCATGGGAATAGATCGAGCCCTCATAAGAATCACGCAGATCGGAATGAGCATCCAATTGCAGGATGGATAGATCCTGAAACTGATCGTGGAAGGCACGATAGGCCGGGAAGGAGATGGAATGCTCTCCCCCCAATCCGACCGGGAACTTTCCGTCTTTTAAAAGAGAAGCGTAAGTCATTGTGATTTTCTGGAAATCCCGTTCAACTTCCCCGGAAAATTGAAGCACAGGCAGAGTGTGTATTCCTTTTTCATAGGCCTGACAATCTAATTCCTCATCATACAATTCCACATAAGACGAAGCATCAATAATAGCACCTGCTCCCTCCCTGGTTCCCGCCCCATAACTGGTAGTTTGCTCATAAGGGATAGGTATGATTACGGCCGCAGCCTGTTCATAGGAGCTGAAGGGGGATTCAATACCCAAAAAATTTTTCTGCTTTGTGGTCATTGGCATGTCATGGTAATAGAATCGCAGCTGCGATTACGGTTGTCCATCTTCCCTTTTCATCTCCCCGGGCTGCCTGGGTGATATTTTGGGAATGTACGATTTTATCTGAAATACGCCAGATATTGCGCTTTTCATCCCAGCTTAAATCCAGATCAAATTCGACCCCTAAAATAGTAGCCAGCATCTCCGCAGCCAGGTCTTCAACATATTCCCCGGATTGTTCGGCGGTTTGTCCGTATCCATGATGTTCACTCAGATAGCCGTATGCATGGGTATCCTTGGGAATAGCCAGTCCAACCGAAGAAGTGATCATTCTTCCCGGTTCTTTGGTAGCGTTTCTGCTGTATACCGCATGGACGATCTGCCCCGGAGTCAGCTCTTTTAAGCCCTCTTCCCTGCTGATCAGTTTACATCCGGCAGGATAGATACTGGAAACAGCGACCAAATTAAAAGGGCCGATACCTGCAGCACGCAAGGCCAATTCGAAACTGGTCAATTCTTCGCGGTGCACTCCCATCCCTTTGGTTAAAAATATTTTCTTAGGTACGTACAATTTTACTCTTCTCCCCACTTATCCGAATCAATACTATTGTCCGCATCATCCTCTTCCCACTCTTTAAGGCGCCTTCTGTTGCGGCGATGAATGGCCCAGATCGCTGCCAGAGCCAGCAAGGCCATGGTTATCCAGATTAAATTATCGATATTCAGAACGATTAACCAGCGATAACGATTCACCAGCTCCTGATACCAATTCAATTCAAAATCAATGAAGTCATGACCGGTTGTCTTCTTAAACGCCGTCTGGTAAGAACGATATTGCGCCAGATTATTCAATAAAGATTTAAGTCCGGCCAAGCCATAGCGGCCCACGAAATAATCCACGGCAGACAGAGCTTCCGTATAGGCCAATTGAGCCTGAAAGCGTTTAAAAGAATGGAGTGAATCGATGTTTCGTAAGTCCACTATTTTTTTTGCCGCCAGAGCATTGGCTAATCTAACCCGGCTCTGCAAATCCAGTGTTTTTCCGCTGAAATACTCGGCCATGCCTTCGTTGAGCCATACAGGTATACGACCCAGCGGATAGTAATCGGCCAGAAATATATGGGTTAATTCATGCAAAAGAATTTGCGGCGACTCTCTTACTTCCCGCGCCTCCACCAGACGTAGAATAACAAGCCCCTGATTGGTAAAAGCTGCCGCCTGGCTCCATTCCGGCAAGACCCCTCGGGTGCGACGCTTATATTCCTCTTCCGATTTGGTAATGATAATCGTTACGACTCTTCCCGCGTCCCCGTTAAAAAAATTTTCCAGCTTCTTTAACGGTTGTTCGATCTTTCGGAATAATTGTTTTACCAGCAAGCTGTCGGACTCTTCGAAAACAATGCGGTAGTTGCCTCTCATCCAGACCTGCTGCGCTGAAAAAGCTTGTTTTATTATTCCGGAAAACGTAACTACAAAGATAGTGAATATAAATAATTTTCGAATATTTACCAAACAAATCCTCTTCAGTTTCGGTATTCAGATAACATCCATACATAGAAATTATCGACTAAACAGTCCGCATTCAAATACTTTCTGAATCTACTATTAAAAGAAACACTTTTCATTAAAAAAGGTAATTATTTCATAGGTATGTATAAAAAATCCTGACTATCGTAATGCGCTAAGAATTAAATAGAGAATGAGGAACTTTGTTCCTTTGGAGCACGTAAAAAAATTGTTTGAGTGAGAGGGGCTACCTCCGATTTCCATATGATTCGAATGGAGAGACCAGCCAACCTAACATGAAAGGGCTTAACAATGTTAGACAACGTAATCATAGGAGCACTCAGCAAAATTGTCAATCAAAAACAGGGACGTAAGTTACTGGCGGGACAGTTGGATAAGTATATTTACAAATCTTTTGTAACCGATTGTCCGCATGATTTACCCACGGTTCAAAAAAAGAAATATGAGTTTCTATCCGCTATATTACATACGGCCGTAAAAAATATGGACCGCGGCTACATATCCAAAAAAGTAGTTAAAAACATTATTCAAGTATTCGTAAAAAATGCCATTATGCAGAATAATGCTGAAAATTTGCAGAGCGAAGCTAACTTTAAGGAAAAATACGGAATCGATCCCCCCGGTTTTTTGGTGCTCTCGCCCACACAACGCTGTAATCTATCCTGCATTGGCTGTTACGCCAGTTCCACTTCCAGAACAGCAACGCATCTTCCTTATTCGGTCGTAGACAAAATTATTAGAGAGAATCATGATCTTTTCGGTTCAAGATTCATGGTAATCAGTGGCGGCGAACCCTTTATGTATTACAGTGAGGGGAAAAATTTACTGGATATTTTCAAGAAATATAACGATACCTTTTTCCTGGTTTACACCAACGGTACGCTGATTACGAAAGAATTAGCCCATGAATTGGAAAAATTAGGGAATGTCACACCGGCTATTTCGGTGGAAGGTTTTGAATTGGAGACCGACGAGCGAAGAGGAAACGGGGTCTATGCCAAAATCCTGTCTGCTATGGAAAATCTGCGCAGGAGCGGAGTGCCGTTCGGGATTTCCGTAACAGCTACCCGGAAAAACGTAAAAACCCTGCTAAGCGATGCATTCTATGACTTCTTCTTCGAAGAACAAGGGGCGAGCTATATGTGGCAATTCCAGTTGATGCCTATCGGCCGGGCAGATGATTTGCTTGAGTTGATGGTTACCCCCGAAGAGCGTATTGCTTTATTGAAATTATGGCAAAAAACAATGGACGAAAAAAAATACGGTCTGGCTGATTTCTGGAACAGCGGCGTTTTATCCAACGGTTGCATTGCCTATGGCCGGGCAGGCGGATATCTCTATATTGACTGGAACGGAAACATTATGCCCTGTGTTTTTGTACCTTACTATGTGGATAATATCTATGATCTTTATAATAACGGAAAATCCATTGCCGATGCTTTGTTCTCTAAGTTTATGGTGAACGGCCGTAAATGGCAGGACGAGTATGGCTATGATCATCGCCATCATCCGGAAAACTGGTTGCTGCCTTGCTCTATCCGTGACCATTATGATAATTTTATCCATTCCATTTTAACAGAAGATGCCAAACCGGAAGATGAAACGAACAATAAGTTTCTGTTAACGGAGGACTACTATAACAGCTTAACAGAATATGATAAGAAACTGGAGCAGTTGACCGAACCTATTTGGAATGAGAACTATCTGAACTGGAAAGAGGATTAGCGGATTAAATCAATTGAACCTTTTAAAACGGTTTTTCCGCTGAAGGGGATTTTCGGTCAGGGACGATAAACCGTCCTTCGAAGAATTATGAGGGAGTTCTGCCGGGCGGGGCTATGTTTTGTTTGCAGTATCGCCGAACTGTCGGCCGCTCAGCGCAGGGATAGTCCCTGCCCGGACAGTCCGCCTGCTCTTTTTCACAACCCGGATTACCGACTGAGACGAAAACCGTGACCCTACCAGGCAGGAAGGAGTGACCCGTCCAAAAAGTTTTTTTCCCGGATTTGTTCTCTTTACAAAACGTGGATTATATTTTGAAAAATACCTGCCGATAGATTTCACTTATCGTGGCGGATCCAAAACGTTTGACGGTATAGTCTCTGTTCTTCCTGGTAATTTCGGCGCGTTCTGCGACAGACCGTTTTCTCCATTGAATTATACCCTCTAACATCTCTTCCTCGGAAGAATAAGCCCAACTTTTCCAGAATTCTTCCAGATAAAAATTTTGCCATCCGTTGTAAAAGCATTGTAAACCGCTCAGCATGCTTTCTGCAAAAGCGTAGTGAAAGCTCTCTATTTTACTAAATCCGATAAAAATATCATGCTGCGAAAGTACCTGGGAAACATTTTTACGATCATCCTTAAGATTTAGCGGCATCTCCTTCACTAAAAAATCTACCCGATCCTCTATGGCCAGTTTTTCTACCTCGAGGCGGAGCGTCCTCAAATAGTACTTTTCTTCTCTACTTTGCGGATCTCTGGCCATCAACGTAAGTTTGAACGATGGGCTCCGATTCAGCAACTTTTTAAAAAACCGTATCAGCTCCAGGTAGCCTTTTAAAGGATCAAAGGTCATACTGTATGAAATAATCCGGGTATCCCCATCGCATCGACCTGGGGGAAAATAGGGAAAATCCTGTACGGCAAGGGCATTGGGAATGGTATGGGTTCGAACCCGATCGTTAATTTTTTGCTTAAATTCCCGCTCTATATGTTTATTTACAAAGACCACTCCATCGATATTTTCCCATTTTATTTTTTGCATGAAAGCCGTATCCAACTCATAACGGTGTAGCCGGATAATCACCTTTTTATTTTCTAATTTGAGTTTAGATACTGCCCAGGCAAATTTAGCCGCCCATTCAATCCAAACAATTCTGCCCTTGATTTTTCGCGCAGAAAGTTCCCTCTTATGATCCAATAATAAAATTTGAATTTTGTAACTCTTTTGCAATTCTTTCAAGATAGGTTCGGCAAAATACTGCCGTTCTTTCCTGCAAATAAAGGTAATGTCATATTCTGAAGGAAGACTCGTATAGCGGGACAGTCTGCCAATGGCGATTCTATGAAAAGCGGAAAGGAATAGATTCCCTTTCGCGGGGTTGGGCCCCTCAAATTTTCGCCACAGGCGCCACCTAAGGGAAAACCGATGGCAGAGTGAGATAGATTTCATCTCTTTTCGAATATTTTATATGGAATGGACATAAGCAAATTGAAAGATTTAGACCCCTTTGAAGTCCGGAAAAAATGTACATGACGTACCTGAAAAACGGCCTGGACTCCAGAGGTAAGGATTGATTTCTAAAAATGATGACCCCTGTCGCATACCCTGCTCCGCCGTTAACTTCTTACAACCCTGCGTTACTTAAAATCACCAGAATATCATTAAGAATAGTGGTTAGACGGGGATGTTCCATTTCAAATTCCGAAATCAGGCCGGGCAGAGAATCAACGATTTTTTGTGAATGCTGTTGATCATGCGGATTTTGCATATGGTTTTCCAAATCGGTAATTAATTCCCGGATCTGCTCTTTCTTCTTATCCTTTCCTTCTCCGATCCGGTTCATCTCGGAGCGTAATCCCTGCACCGATTCGTGTAAACTTTTCTCAGCCATAGTAAGCATTCCTTCCCTCATTCCATCCGTTAAATTTTTTAATCATTTTATTAAGATAAAATATTTATGAAAACGATGCCACCTACATCCTATAGGATATTCCGTTTTACAACTTCCCGGATTTTAAGATCGAGATCAATAACCAGATACCCAATGCGGAAGCCAATACATAGCCAATAATTCCAAGAGCCGGATATCCCCAGAGAAACGGACCGCTGTTCAGCTGAATCACCAACGAAGAACCGACGATCAGGGCCGCTATAATCAATGCAAAGGCAATGCGATTGCTGGATCGTTCCATTTCACGAGTAAAGTCTTCCAGTCCCACATGATGCAAATTTATTCCGACACGATCATTCCTGATCTTGAGCAGGATATTTTGTATATCTTCCGGCAAATTCTTTATAAGATCCATACTTTCTTCCAGAAGACGCATAGCATATTTAGATTGAGTAAAAGGGTTCAAACGGCTGATGAATACTCCTTTTGTATAAGGGATCAGTAACTCAAACAGATTGAATTCAGGATAAAGTTGCATACCTACCGCTTCGGAGATAACCAGAGCCCTACCCATCATTACCAAATCGATAGGTAGCTTAAGATGGTGTTCCCGAATCAATTTCATAAATTCATTCAGAGGCACGGCTGCATCCAACCGGTTTAGAGGTATGCCGTAATAACGGTCTATTAGCTCCAGAATATCTCTCTGCAAGGCCCGGGAATTGATCTGGTCTTCGATAGAGCCGATTTTAATCAGAGTGCGGGTAATCCGGTAGGCATCTTTTTCAATAATACCTCTGAGGATTTCCAATAAATCGTCTTTCATTTCCTCATCAATACGGCCCATATTACCAAAATCGATAGGAACTATGATATTTCCGGGCAGTACGAAGAAATTACCGGGATGCGGGTCCGCATGGAAAAATCCGTATTCGAATATCTGTTTCAAGAGAGACCTTGCCCCGTTTTCCGCTACCTGTTTACCATCGATTCCCGGTTTATCAAAAGCATCGGCTTCCGAAATCTTAACGCCATCGATGAATTCCATAACCAACACATTTTTAGTCGAAAACTCCCAATAAACCCGGGGCGTTTTTATGGTGGTATCTTTTTCCGTATATCTGCGGAAAATATCCATATTGCGGCCTTCAAGGGTAAGATTCAACTCCTTTTGAATCGTTTTATCAAATTCTTTCACAATACCGATCGGATCATACAATTTACTTTCGGGGATATGTTTTTCAATCAATTGGGCCAGATTCAGTAATATATCCACATCGGTTGCAATTTGTTTTCCTATTTTAGGACGCAGAACTTTCACAGCAACCTGCTCGCCGCTTTTTAAACGGGCCTTATGAACCTGAGCCATGGAAGCAGCCGCCACCGGAACCATCTCGAATTCAGCAAAGATCTCTTTTATCGGTATTTTTAATGCATGCTTCAGCTCGACTTCCAGATCTTCGAAGGGATGAGCCGTTACTTCATCCTGCAGTTTGGTAAATTCCTGTGCAATCTCGGGAGGAATTAAATCGGGTCTGAGGCTTAACATCTGACCCAGTTTTATGAAGGTAGCACCTAATTCTTCGAAAGCCATGCGTAGTCGCTCGGCCGTATTCAGAGTACTTATACCTTTCTTTTCGGTTTGAGGGACAATTTTCTTTACCAGGTCAGGGATCAATCCAATTTTTATACGCTCCACAATATCCCAAAACCCGTATTTTACAAAGATTCGTAAAATTTCCTGATAACGGTTCAAATGACGGATCGACTTGCGAATATCTCTCATCTTATTATCTTTTCCTGTCTACCTTTTATATGCGATAGCAAATATTAGCCATGGCCCGGTATCTGCATTAAAAACAATGAGTCCGGGGATTATTTAGCTTCCAATTTCTTTTCCAATTTTTTAACTCTTTTTTCCAGATTCTTAAATTCCTTGGTAGTCACCATACCCGTGGACTTAAGCGTGTCTTCGACTGTCTTTTTGACTTTTTTCTGCAACTCTTTTTCCTGCTGTTCCACTTTTTCCATGAGTTCCTGGACGGCTTTGAGTCGGTCTTCTTTATTCAACTGCCCTTTTTCAATCAAATCATCAACCAGATTATTCACTTTTTCCCTGGTAATACTGGCCACTCCTAATCCGAGGTAGATACTTTTCTTGATGATATCCAACATGGCGTTTCCTCCGTTTTTTTATTCGTTGACATTTATATGAATCTATTTTTCTTTCCATATTTGGTTAATTTTATAGAATTCTGTTAAATGAACGTCCAAAAGCTGTAAATAGTTCAGAAATTGAGCAGATCGGATTGAACTATTGAATCATGTCTATAAAAACCTATTTCCTCGGTGTATAAACAGCATAGGGCGTTTGTGATTACATCCTTATATAAAAACGTTTCGATATCGAAAATCGTATGTGCATACTCAGAAACTTTGTAAATCTTGTTGTGAATAGTTGAACCGGCAACGATATAAATTTTCGTTTTGGAGAATATTTTTTTCGGCCGGACGCTACCCCTTTTTTGTATTCGACCCAAACCCCAAAAAAAACACCGCCCCGAAAATCGGGACGGCTCGTTCATGCAAAAAAAAAGTAGACTATCCTATCTTAAGATAAGCATTTTTTTCGTTCGGATAAATGTACCGGCTCTCAGGGTATAAAAATATACACCGCTGGATAAGCTCCCGGACTCGAAGGTTGCCTGATAGTGTCCCGGCATCTGCGTCTTGTTTATCAGAACCGCAATCTGTTTCCCAAGCGCATCATAGACCGCTAATTGGACATGAGCATGAACAGGCAATTGATATCGGATAACCGTACTCGAATGGCTCCGGACGGAAGGGCTTCTACCGAAAGGATTCGGATAATTCTGAGCCAAAGCATACACCCTGGGTACGGCCGAAGTAGCCGGATTGATGCCCACACCCGTTTTTACATGGACGGTTTGCTTTCTGCTGTATAGGGTAAGATCCGTAGCAAGTGTATTGGTAATTTCACAATAATAAGAGCCGCTGTCTGCAACCGATGCCGAGCTGATGTGGTAAGTACTATCCGTGGCCCCATCGACCACATGGCCATTCAAATACCATTGATATTGATTATGCGTTCCACCGACACTCACGGATAAATCCAGGTTTTCTCCCGGCTGCAAGAGTGTATCTAAGGCATTGCCCACGCTATCCTGTGGAGCATAATAAAAACTATTCGAAGGAATAGTAACATTGGGCTCGATATCTTCAAAAGTAAAATGATTGTTTTGAATTTTAAGCATACGCAAATCGATTAGTGAATCCAAATGCGGTAAAGCAGACAGCTGATTGTGATCGACAAATAGATATTTCAGATTCACCAGTTTGTTTATGGATTCAGGGACAGCACCATAGAGGTTGTTTCCATCTAAATACAGATTGGTGAGTTGGATTAACCGTGATATATCCTCCGGAAATTCCTGCGTCCAGTTATCGTTAGCCAATGAAAGCTGGATTAAGTTTGTCAGCCGCCAAATGGTATCGGGAATTGCGCCGGCGAAATCATTTCCGGATAAAGATAATATTTGTAAGGTAGAAAGATTACCCAACGATAGAGGAAGCGCTCCACTAAGATGATTATTATCCATAGAAAGCTGGGAAAGCTTTGTGTAGTTTCCATAAGAAGCAGGAATCGATCCGGAAATATCATTATATGACAGATTAATATTCGTTAAAGTTTCGAAACTTCCTATCCGGTTGGGAAGCGAACCGCTAAAATTACAAGAACTCAAATATAGATGGGTTAAACTTGTAAGAGAACCTAACTGCTCGGACAGAGAGCCTCCGAGACCAGGATTCCAGCTTAAATTTAAATGTGTTAAATGAGTCAGTCCAAAAATAGTTTCGGGAATCGTGCCGCTTAATGTATTCTTATAAAAATTTATTTCATGTAATTCATGGCAATTACCAAGTTCCGGCGGGATGTGTCCCTCTAATTTGTTTTGTTGTAAATACAGGTTACCGAGATGAATCAAATTGCCAATACTGGCGGGAATGCTTCCACTCAGTTGGTTGGAATTCAAATCCAGGGCATTGAGATTTTGCAAATTCCCGATCGTCTCAGGGATTGGACCGGTTAACTGATTATCATTTAGCTTAAGCATTTTTAAACGACTCAGATTTCCGATATTCTCAGAAATAGTACCGCTAAATTTATTGTAATATAATCTAATATCCTCAAGCGCCTTCAAATTCCATAGTTCCTCAGGCAACGTGTCAAGTAAAGCATTAAAGCATAAGTTAAGATATTTTAAACTATCCAGATACCCTATTTCTTCCGGCAGTCGGCCTGAAAGACCATTGTTAGACAGATTCAATCGGGTTACACGATTACCTTCGATTGTAACGCCATACCAACCGGCAGTAAGAGGAGTCTTTAACCAGTTGTTCGTATTTTCCCAGGTGCTGTCGCCACCTGTTTTTTTATAAAAAGCAGCAAGCGCCAGAGAATCCAATTTCAGTGAAGGTTCGGCTATCGTTACGTGAAAAGGATAACTCCAGAGAGTCAAATCGGTAGCCAGGTAGTTGGTAATCCGACATACATAGTCACCCGTATCATCTATATTACTATGAAGGATAGTCAGCGTTTGCGAATCCTGTCCGTCGATTTCCACGCTGTCTTTGAACCATTGGTATTGGTTCCCCTCTCCGGCAACAGAGACGGATAAATCGAATCTTTCCCCGGTCTTTTTAAAAACATACTGCGTACTCCCCACGCTGTCCTGGGGGGCATATCGGAAAGTTTGGCTGGCTACCGAAAGATTGGGAAGGATATCTTCAAAGGTCAATTGGTTGTTATCAACATATAATTTTTTGAGATTGGTAAAAGCTGATAAATCCGGCAGATCGGTAAGGTGATTCTTAAATAACCAGAGAATTTCCAGGTGTTTCAAGGCAGAGATCGTCTGAGGAACCGCGCCTTCGAGATCATTATTGTTTAAGTAGACAGATAGTAAACTGTCCATTTCCCCCATTGCTGCCGGAATAGAGCCACTTAAATTGTTACTCGCTAAAGATAAGACCTTCAGGTGGTGTAAATTACCTAAACCGGATGGAATGGAATCCGTCAGATGATTACCAGAGAGATATAGACCTTCCAGATTTATTAATTGCCCGATTTCGGAGGGAATGGCGCCGGTCAGTTTATTGTCCTTTAAATACAATTTTTTTAAATGAACAAGCTGCCCGATGGAAGCAGGAATTTCCCCTGAAAATCCAAATTCAGCTAAGTAGAAACCACTTAAGTCCAAATACTGTAGGGCGCTTAGATTCCCAATTTCGGATGAGATACTTCCTTTAAACTTATTTCCATTAAAACTCAGATAGGTCAGCTGAGTTAAGGTCCATAATTCCGATGGAAGTTGTCCGCTCAGTTCGTTACCGGATAAGTTTAAATATTCCAGTCGGCTTAGATTGCCGATATCCGATGGTAGTGTTCCGGTAAGATGATTCTGGAAGAGACTCAAATGAATCAATTTAGTCAGCTTCCAAATAGTTATGGGGATATTCCCCTCGAGATAATTGGCTGAAAGATTAAGATATTTTAACTGATCCAGATTACCTAGAGAGGAAGGGATGGTTCCGGATAGTCTGTTATTCTGCAAATTAAGACTATCCACCCTGTTTCCGGCAACATGTACGCCGTACCAGGTTTTTATCGGCTGATCTAATTGCCAGGTGTGTCCCCAGCTAGGCCCCTCCGTGTTGTTGTACAAGCTTACCAGAGCCAGCGAATCATCGATGGCAACCTGGGCGAAAATATTATCAATTGAAGAACAAAGCGAAACCGACAATAAAAGCAAAGCAAATAATCGAGAACCGGATTTCATGAGGAGCCCCTCCTACTATTTTATACAGATTAGTTCTGTAATCGGAAGGATATACCGTTACTTTAGAACCGAATCTTTGTTCATTGCTAAGGGCATGAATGGAAAAAACCGCTGCCAGGACCCCGGCAATTGCCCAAAAAAATTGACAATTAAAATTATATGCGTTATATTGTGAGTGAACGTTCACAAACAATAGAATACAGGTAAGAGATGGAATTTACAAAAAGACAACAGGAGATTATTAATACGGCCATCGAACTGATCGCCGATAAGGGTATTCAGGAATTGACTATAAAAAACCTGTCGCAAAAAATCGGCATTGCCGAATCGGCCATTTACCGTCATTTCAAAAGCAAGCTGGATATTTTGCTGGGAATTTTATCCCTGTTTAGGGAAAACAAAGAACACATGAACCGTCAATTGACTGAAATGGAGGCCACGGCTACCGATAAATTACGGCATATGCTGCTGAAACGTTTTGCCTATTTTGCCGCAAACCGGGCCGTTGCCGCCGTTATTTTTTCCGAAGAATTATTCCGCAACGATCACCGGCTATCGGAACAGGTTTATCAAATTATGCAGGACAATCAACAGGTTATTATCGGTATCATTACGGCCGGTCAGCAAGCCGACGAATTTCGTGATGATGTATCGGCCAAAGAGATGTCCTTTATGATCACCGGCGCTCTGCGCTTAATTGTTACTCAGTGGCGAATCGCCGAATATACGTTCGATTTGGAACAGGAGGGAAAGCGTTTGTGGGCGACCATCGAGACGCTGGTAAAAAAATAACATACGGTTAACACGAACTTACAGACCGGAAGCGAACACTTCCCTTTTAAAAAATTTATGGATAGCTGTGTAGATTCGCGTTACCCGTTTTTTTGGGACTTAAATTAGAGTGAATATTCACCAACATCATTGGAGATTATTAATGGAACATTTTTTAGAACGGCTGCTTAAGTATCCCAAGACGATTTTAATGAGCATTTTGCTTATTTCTATCATCTTTACCGTTATCATGAAAAAAAATTCGCGCATGGAAACGGATCTGAATAAATATATGCCCGAACAACATCCGGCCTTTATCTATAGCAATCAGGCCGAGAAATGGTTTGATATTAAGGACGGTATTATCATTGCGCTGGAAAACAAAAACGGCATATTCCATTACGGAACGTTAAAAAAGGTCAAAGACCTGACGAAAAAATTGCAGAAAATGAAGGAGATTGAAAAGAGCGATGTAACCTCTTTGTATACCGTGGATAATATCATCGGCTCCGAGGGAGGCATGGACGTGCGGGCCTTTTATAAAAGCGTTCCCAAAGATTCGGCTAAGTTGGCGGAATTGCGAAGTAAAGTGCGCAGCAACGAAATGGTGTTCGGACGCACCGTATCCCAGGACGAAACCGTCACGGTCATTATTGCCCGCATTGGCGATAATGTGTTTTCACAGGATTTTTATCATCGTATTTTGAATTTAGCCAAAGAGTACGAAGGTCCGGAGAAAGTGTTTGTAGCCGGACGCCCAATCGTAGAAGGAACGATGGCATATTTAGGACCGCGGGATATGAAGCGCATGGTGCCGATTGTAATTTTAGTCATCATGCTGGTTTTGTATCTGGTGCTGCGCAACGTAAAGAGTACTTTCTTTACCCTTCTGGTGGTTTTGTTTAGTACCCTCTGGGCTTTCGGTCTGATGGCTGCCGTCAACATTCCTATTTATGCCGTATCCACCATGATTCCGGTGATGCTCATCGCCATTGGCGTGGCGGACGGTATTCATCTTTACAGCCATTTATATCTGTTTTTGCAGGAGCATCCGACGGCCACGCGTCAGCAGGCGGTTAAAGATATGCTGCAAGGCATGTGGAAACCGGTTATGATGACCTCCGTTACCACAGCGGTTGGATTTATTTCTTTGCTCACATCACAGGTGTATCCCATTAAATATTTCGGCATTTTTACGGCTTTCGGCGTGATGGTAGCCATGACTTTTTCTCTATTGCTTTTGCCGGCCGCAATTTTGGTTTTTGGTTTGCCCCATGCCAAAAAGAAAATCGCCGAGGAAGGAGCCGATGACGGCAGAGGACATCTGGCCCACCGTTTTGCCGAAAGCGTATTAAAGCATAAAAATATTGTTTACGCGCTTACCATACTTATTGTGGGTATTTCCGTCTGGGGAATGACTAAGGTCTGGATCAACTCCAGTTTTTTGGAAAAATTTGAACGGAATAGCGACATCGTTAAGACGGATCGATTCATCAATCAACACTTCGGCGGCACCAGCACCTTAAATGTCATTCTGGAAGGCAATAAAAACGATACCTTTAAACAACCGCAAACGCTTAAGGAAATCGTTAAGATGCAGGATGAGGTTGTCAGCACCTTGCCGGTTGTGGGCAATTCCTTTTCGTTAGGCGATTATCTGAAGCGTATGAATAAGGTGATGCATGCCGACAGCGCCCGATACGAAGTCATTCCCGATAATCAGCAGCTGATCGCGCAGTACCTGTTGCTCTACGAAATGTCCGGCGATCCGGAAAATCTCTGGCAGGTGGTAACGGAGAACTATAAAAAAGCAAATGTTACGTTTCAATTAAAAAGCGATAATTCCAAGGCGCTTAAGAGCGCCATTGCTATCATCGAAAAGTACAAAGCGCAGTTTGAAAAGATGGGCGTTCAGGTGCATTACGCCGGTTCCGGCTACAAGGCGCTGGTATTTACGGACTTAATATTGGAAGGACAAATTACCAGTTTGATCATGTCCTTGTTTGTTATTCTCATATTGCTGGCCCTGATGTTTAAGAATTTTAAAGTGGGTCTGATCGGGTCGGTGCCGATTATTATCACCGCCTTAATCGGCTTTGGCGTAATGGGATTACTGAACATCCCTCTGAGTACAACCACGGCGTTGATTTCCAGTATTGCCATCGGTATCGGTATCGACTATGCCGTGCACTTTATCGAACGCTATAAAATATACGCCAAACAGACCGCTGACAAATTAAAAACCGTACATTTAACCATGCATCATTCCGGGCGGGCTATTATTTTTAACGCCATAGTGGTGATTGCCGGCTTTTTAGTGCTGCTCTTTTCCGTGTTCCCGCCCAACCGGGTGCTCGGAGCTTTGGTTTCGCTGAATATGTTCACAAGCTTTTTAGGAACGGTCACCATTATGTTCGTCATTTTGTACGGTTCAAACATTTATTTTAAGCGGCAGAAGAAGAACGAAAATTAAACGAAAAGCATGGATAAACTGGATGCAAGATAAGTAGAAATAAACCGTAATCACGGATATCGGGAGTAAGTAAAAAAACAGATGAATCCCGAAATCCGGTCATACAATTATCAGGAGGTGTACGATGAAGTATAAAGTAAGTATCTTTTTATTAATCCTTATGGCCTTTGCGCTAAACGCCTTTGCACAGGAAAAGCTCAGCGGTTTGCAGGTCATGGAAAAAGTCTATAACCGCGACACCGGCAACGATATGGAAGCCAACCTTACCATGACATTGATCAATTCCAGCGGCGACCGGCGCGTACGCGAAATCAAACAGTTCTTACGCGATTTCGGCAAGGTGGAAAAGAGAATCATGTTTTTTATTAAACCGGCCGACGTGCGCAATACGTCTTTTATGAACTGGAGCTACGACGATCCCAACAAAGATGACGACCAGTGGATTTATCTGCCGGCCTTAAAAAAAGTCAAACGCATTTCCAGCGACAGCAAAGGCGATTATTTTATGGGTTCGGATTTTACCTACGACGATTTAGGCGACCGCAAACCCGGCGATGACACTCATAAAATCTTACGGGAAGAAAAACTGAGCGGAGAAGATTGTTATGTAATTGAAAGCATTCCCAGAGACGAGGACTATATGTATTCCAAAACGGTTACCTGGGTCATTAAAGGCAAATGGATTGGTTTGAAAAAAGAATTTTACGACGAGGACGGCGACTACTTAAAAACTCTGCATATTGAAGAATATCAAAATATTAAAGGATTTTGGATTTTAACCCGGGTTAAGATGGACAACGTGCAAAAGAAGCATCAAACCATTATGGAGCTTACCAACGTCAAAATTAACGTTGGCATCCCGGCCAATAAATTCACCGAACGCATGATGAAAAGAGGACTGAAATAATGAAGAATATCACATCATTTATGGTCATACTATTGACGGTTGCGGGGCTTCAGGCGCAGGAACTATCCCTAACCGGTTACGCCCGCAACTACACCGGCGTTTTGTTGCAAGGCGACCATGAATTTTCCATCATTCAAAATACATTTAACCTGAATGTGGAACAAAGCAAAGACAAGGTGGCTTTTAAGGTCAACCCCTACATTTACCAATATTCCAATCAGGGGCTGGAACTGGGTCTGCGGGAGGCCTATCTGGACGTCTATTTTAATTCCATAGATTTGCGTATCGGTAAACAGCAAATCATCTGGGGCAAAGCCGACGGTGTGTTTATTACGGATATTGTTTCGCCGAAAGATTTGTCCGAGTTCTTGTTGCGCGACTTTGACGAAATCCGTATGGGCATCACCAGTTTAAAAGCCGATTATTACATCGGCGATAATACTTTTGAACTGGTTTGGATTCCCACTTTTACGCCGACCAAATTTGCCCCGGAAGGCAGCATCTGGCGACCGGCCATGCCTTCATTTCCGCTACAACCCGTGATTGATCATTCAAAAGAAACCGTTAAATCTTCTCTGGAAAACAGCGAAGCCTTTGCCAAGTTTTCGGCCCTTACCGAATACGTGGATTTCGAAATCATGGCCGGTTACGCCTGGGACGACGATCCCACCATGCATGTGGTTAAACACATGGATTTCAGCAATCCCCGGCAGCCCGTGCTCACCGGTATTACGGTGTTTCCGGAGCATCATCGTTTAACCATCGGCGGCGGCAGTTTCAGCACCACCGTCGGCCCCTTCGTGCTGCGCGGCGAAGGCGCGTACTACCAGGGCAAGTATTTCAATAGCACGGATCCCATGGCTAAAGAATCGGTCGTAAAAAAAGATTACATGCACTATCTGCTCGGCCTGGACTATACGCTAGCGGATTGGCATTTGAGCGGGCAGTTTATTCAGCAGGCTATTTTGGATTACAATGAATCTATTGATAAGGACCGGTATTCCAATATGGCGACTTTTTTGGCCACCAAAGATTATTTAAATGAGACGCTGAATCTATCTTTCTTTATGTATTATGATTTTAATAATAAAGCGTCGCTCGTCCGGCCCAAAATAACCTACGATTTAGCGGATGATTTTGAGGTCCTGCTCGGCGCCAACATTTTTACGGGAACGAGCGGTATGTTCGGTCAGTTCAACGATAACGATATGGTTTATACGCAGATAAGGTACAGTTTTTAGTGTACATAAAGAGAGACTCTTTAACATGATTACGACTACAAGTCTTCGCGCTCACAAATTGAGTTTCCAAAGGAGTTTACTTGTTTTTCCTGTTGATCTGTCTGGTAAGGTTTTATTACAGGCAACAAATAAGATACACTCAATAGTCTGCTCTGCCATTTGTTGGCATAATGACATAAAATTTTTAGAATAATTACTTGACAGATATGTATGAGGTCTTTAAATTTGGCATCTCGTTTTTATGAGAAATCATGTTAAAGATTCCGGCGTAGCTCAATCGGCAGAGCGGGTGGCTGTTAACCACTAGGTTGTAGGTTCGAGTCCTACCGCCGGAGCATGAAGCCTCAGGGAAGAAGTTTCCTGAGGCTTTATTATAGCACTACCGGGTTCCTTCTGAAGTTGTCTATCAATTAAAGATAGACAAAATGAATTAAACAACTTTTTTATTGCTTCGTTCAGTTTGCATTTAATAATAAAAGTATCCGAAGGATACTAATGTGAGTAGCCACACCCGTCAGCCGCCGGGCAGGAGCGAAGCCTGTGGTAAAGCGGTAAAAGCGAGCGTGACGCTGAAGGCGTCAAATGTGTAACTAATAATAGCATTCTAACGAAATAGGAGACCATCCTCATTAAACGGCTTGATTTATTTTAGCTCTTTGCGGTAACCCTATCCGTTTGTAGTTTACACACAGGCTTCCCGCCTTTTGCGGGGTGGCTATTCATCTTACATCATTTCGTGATGTTTAAAGATAGGATGAAGGATCGCTTAATATTTGAGTTATCGTTTTATTGGGATTTATTTGATTTTTGTTATTTGTACTTTATAATTTCGGTTATTACTTTTGTAATAACAACTTAGAGTGTCTTTCAATTTTTTTGCTTTAGAAAGCTAAATTATAAAATACCGAATGCAATATATTGAATCCAAAAGACGGGTTGCCTTTCTTAAACTAAGCAAATAAGAATCGAAACTTATAAGAGGCGGATTTTTACCAGTTTTCACTGTTCGCCCAAACATAATCACCAGCCGCGCTAATAACCGATGGCCGATAAAAGGACGAACTGCAAACCAAAGGCAAATTCCATCATAACGATTTTCCGCACGGTGGATTTCTTTCTCCGATCCGATAACCCCCACATGGAGCGCAGGTCTAAAATCAACACTGCCGTCAGCGCTCGCTGTAACAGCCATAGCGCCATTAAAACAGCGATCAGGCATAACGGTTTTTCTTTTCCCGCGCTAAAATCTTACAAGCCGTCGGATGGGCAAAAAAGGCCGCCGTCGTACCTAAAAACAACAGCAGTCAGGTCGGTGAATAAGCGGCCAATAGAGCTAAAATCAGCGGTTCAAACGTCAATCCCCAGGAACCATGTTCCCGCGGCAGTATAATCGCTTTAAGTTGCGAATGCATTTACAAAGAATTCCTTTTCCAAAAAAAGTTCGTCTGCCTTTTCGATGATTTTTCGAGCAACTTTTTCTTCCAAAATAGTAAGATAATCGCGCAATTCATCCTGCACATCCACCGCCGGAATATTCGTATAATTTACTCGTTGTAAAAACAAGCGAATTTCCGCTAAGGAGCGTCCCATGGCCCGATACGACAAACGAGCCGCTTCCTCCCGATTTTGCTTAACCCAAGCAATGGCTGCGTCTAATTCTTCAAGGAATAATTGAACCAATTGCGGATTTTCTCTAACGAAAGCGCCCTTGAATACCAAGCCGGCATTGGGCAAGCCGTGACTGTTCGGTTTGAGCCGCTTCCACAATTCCGAATAGGAAAAGGCAATCCGAATATCTTTCCCGGCTTGCAAAGCATAGCTAACTTCCGGCTCGCGAATGAGTGCCGTATCGATTTCACCGTTGATTAATTGGGCGGCAATCTCTTCCGGACGGCCGAAAGGCTGACCGTAAACAAAACGGTAATCTTCGGGATTTTCGCCGAAACGGCGCATTAAATAACTCGTTACCTGAGCCGGAGGCGCCTTATGAAACAGAGGCATATGGATTTTTTTGCCCTTCAAATCGGAAAAAGTCTGCGCCCGGTACCCGCGCGTAACCATATAAAAATTATCCCACACCGACACCGTGGCCAATTTAACGTCATTTTCCTTGCCCAATAAATTTGCCGAGGCAATAACGGCCGAAAAAGAAATATCGGCTTTGCCGCTGACGATCCAGCCCAAGTGTTTTTCCGTCTCCTGCCAAATCTTAAGCTCTGTAACTTCCAGACGCGCTTTTAGTTCCGGCGATTGCAACATTCGTAAAATTACCGGATAAACCACCGGCGTGGCCGATTGAATAACGACGGGAATCTTTCGGCCTGTATGCACCGACCTCTTCGATTCCCTCGCCTTTTCCTCGGAACGCGTAAAATAGATATGGAATTCCTCGTCGGAAATCTTTTCGCTAAAATGCCGCCAGCCCTCTTTTTCCATCACCCCGTAAAGGGGAATCGGCTCAAAACTTTGCACGACTTTCAAACCGCTGCCATTAGCCAGCGTTTTGGACTTTTGAATGATTTGCGGTAAAAAGAAGCCCTCCAATTTGCGGGCGTCTATGGTGTGGAAGTCCGTTGTTTCCAGCCAATCCGGTTTATCCATCTCATCTCCAATTTTTTTTTTAACTGCGGATAGGTATCCGCGGTCCGTTCAAGTGTATTTAAGTATGCGCTTTAAAATGTTCATTGTTTATGCAGTTGTGGTTCTGTCGGTTCTATATCCCTCTTGCGAACAAAATAAGCGCAAAATTCATGGTCATTGATTTTATCGCTATAATAAACAAATCCCAGCTTACCTAATACGTTATATAAGGGTACGGGCTCAAAATTCTGCCGGACCAACAGGATGCTGTTTTTGCTCAATAATTTGGCCTTGGCTACAATAACCGGCAAAAAAAATCCCGATAGCTTTCTGGCGTCGATTTCAACAATGCTGCGCTGCGCGCATAACGACCGCCATCTATCTTCTTCCATAGCGAATGCGCCGGAGAGCGCGGCCTTGTCCAGCATTGTTTTAATTTTCCCGGCCGCCGGATTGGACTCCATGAACCGCTCTTGCTCCGCTAATGAGGTTTTCCGCGAGCTGAATGTTGTCATCGTTTTTTTTCGAGCCATAGGCCGTTTCTTTGTTATATATATAAAACAGTTCGCAACCTTATTTAACATTTGATGTAAAAAATATCGGAAAGCTACAAAAACTTTCCGATATTTTTAATTTATACCTAAATTTCTAAGTTCCTGAATTTTGTTTCATCCCAAATTTATTGATATAATAGCGAATCGTATAAATATCCAGTTTGTCTTCTATCGCTAATAAATGACGTATCAGAGGGTCCAGGGTAAAGTTCTCTATTTTGATAAGGCGATTCATTCCGATTAACGTTCCTAAAATAACCGAATTCAGTATTTTACTGAGCGCATAGTGTTGATTGGATTTCTCTGCCAAAGATATTTTTTGCTCAAAAAATGATTTATTCTCATTTTTTTCATAAATTTAAACAGCGGGTAAATACCGAAATAGATGGTTAAATTGCCACCCGTGAAAGATGTCTTAACTGATTTTACTCTATTTTTGTTTTTCACTTGAAAGGTGCTCTTTTGTTGTTGTTATTACGTTCGTAACAAACATAATTTACAACAACTTAGAGCGCCTTTCAATTTTTTTACTTTAGAAATTTTGGTATGACATTTTTACGGCCTTCAACCACATGAAATCCAGTAGAGCCCGATAAAAGAAAGTGGAATTACGATCCTTTTCAAGGCCGTTACTGTAAATACATCATTTTACGAATCTGAGAAAATGATCCGGCTTGCAATTTATAAAAATATACACCTGACGTCAGACCGCTGGCATCAAATTTCACCTGGTAGGTTCCCGGCCTTTGCTGCCAATGCACCCATTCCTTTATAACCTGACCCAAAATATTGTATATTGTCAGGCGAACAGGTTCCGCCGCCGAATTGTGATTACCTATTGTATATCGCAGTACGGTTTCCTGATTGAAGGGATTGGGATAATTCTGTTCTAAACGAAAGTCATGTACTGGATTCCCCGATTTAACTATTCCTGTTACTACCGGATTAATACTACGGTATACGCCAGATGTATCGGTACCGGTAAACAGGTAACCGTCTTTATCGAGACAAAGAGAGAGGATATATTTATTGGTCAAACCGTTGTTCAACAGACTCCAGCTATCTCCGGAATCTTCCGAAAAAGACAACCAGTAACCCTGTGTTCCGGCATAAATCCGTTGATCGGGCGTTACTAAAATACAGGAGTAATCCGGTCCGGCAGAAGCCACCCTGTCCCAGGTCAAACCATTATCATCCGAACGGTAGATACCATATCCGGCAGAAGCGGCAAATACCTGTCCGCCCGAATTTACGGCCATGGCTTTTATTTCCGAAGCGCTTAAACCCTGCTCGGAATAATTCCAATTAAGACCGTTGTCTGTGGAATAATAAATGCGTCCATAAGACGCGGCAAATATTTTCCCATCCGGTTTCGCAATGATATCATAAAAATTTTTAGTATCTGTAAAAATTTTATTCCATGAATCACCATTGTCACTCGATTTATATATTCCGTTATAACTCCCGGAGTAGTTTAATCCGGTCCAAATAGTGCCATCTGGAGCCACATACACGCAGTTGAATCCGCCGTAATTATCCAGATTAAGAACTTTCTCCCAGGATGTACCCTGATCTTTGGAACGAAATATACCGCTACCATATGTGTTTCCAATACCAACCAGAAAGATATCGCCATGATCATTCGCATCCATATCTTTAATCCAATATCCGGCCAAACCGCTGCTATCCCAATGGGCACCGTTATTTGTGGATTTAAACAAACCCTGTCCATAGCCACCGGCAAAAATATTTCCCGACTGATCACTCGTTAAGGCGTATATACTCAAATGGGGCTGCATATTGAGCCTTTGCCAAAAATCCTGACCAAATGTTATAGAGAAAAACATTAGGATGATAAAAACGGATCGAAAAAGCATGATATGATTTCCTTATTTTGAATTTGAATTTATACCTTCGACAATATTTCCCTGAAATTAAGTCTCTGAAAAAAATATGAATGGTTTATAAGCGGACACGAAGTAATGCTTCTGGAAAACCGTTTCTATTCATGAATTGCAATTTTTAGAATAAAATATTCTTTTTGTTTATATTTTCTTATATTTCAGGCGATTACTAAAAAGGGTCATACAAAATATGAAACGTTCCAAAGAACTTATCCCATTGTCATGGGAACATCATAGTGCCCTGGTGAATGCCAGCCGTATTCAGAGAGGTTTGGAGAATCAAACCGCAGTATCGATTTTACAGGAATTCATCGAGTTTATTTGGCAACATGATTTAAGGCCACATTTCGACCGGGAGGAAAATATCATCATAAATCGAACTGAAGCGGAAGCTATTGACCCCGGAATAAAACAAAGAACACTTGATGAACATCGGGAATTCAATGATCTATTCGATCGAATAGTAAAGAGTAATAATTCAGAGCAGAAAATGAGCTACATGGAGCGGTTTGCTAAACTGTTAACCGACCATGTTCGTTTTGAAGAGAACCAATTTTTCCCGGCCGTTGAGGAACACTTCACCGCTGATATATTGCAACTGGTCGGTAAACAATTGAAAGAACAGCATGTGCCGGCTTGCATTACCTGGAATCCTCCTTTCTGGGAGAAACCGCGCAAAGATATTAGCTCTTAATTTGTTTCAGTAAATTGGCCATTTCAATCGCGGCCAAGGCCGCTTCCGTTCCCTTATTGCCTCCCTTGCTGCCCGCCCTTTCAATGGCCTGCTCGATTGTATCGCTGGTAATGATCCCAAAGGTTAGAGGAATATTGCTTTCCAGACCTAACTGGGCAATACCCTTGGTAGTTTCTGCGGCTACAAAATCGAAATGCGGGGTAACGCCGCGGATAATAACTCCCAAACAAATCACTGCATCGTATTTTCCTGACTGTACCATCATTTTCGCTGCCAAAGGTAGTTCAAAACTGCCCGGCACCCTGGCTATTTCAATCCGATCTTCCAAAATTCCATGACGGGTCAGACTATCCAGAGCTCCTTCCAATAGTTTGCCGGTCATAAAATCATTCCATCTGGAGACAACAATACCCATCCGCAATTCCTGGCCGACTAAATTTCCCGTATATTCTTTAATCATCACAAACTCCCTTATTATTTCTTAATTTTATTTAATTTGCAACAACTCTTCCGATAATAAATGATTCATTTTAATTCGTTTTGTTTCCAGATAACGTCTGTTTTCCTCACGGGCCTTGATTTGCAAGGGAATTCGTTCCGAGACCGACACGCCATTCTTTTCCAAATCCTGTATTTTTTGTGGATTATTGGTTAATAACCGTATGCTGTATAATTTCATTTCTCTTAAGATTTCAGCAGCGATCCGATAGTCCCGCTCGTCTGAGGCGAAACCTAAGTGTACATTCGCTTCCACTGTATCGAAGCCTTTTTCCTGCAGGGCATAGGCGTTCAACTTGTTGCAAAGGCCAATCCCCCTCCCTTCTTGCCTTAAATAAATAATGATACCCGCTCCTTCAGCAGCAATTCTTGCTTGGGCCGCTTTTAGCTGCTCGCCACAATCGCAGCGTAATGATCCGAAAACATCTCCGGTTAAACATTCGGAGTGAATACGCACCAAGGGATTATCCCCCGGTGTACCGTATCGTATGACCAGATGTTCCCGGCCGTTATGATCCGCAAAGGCTTTCATTCTTCCGATTCCAAATGGAGTGGGTACCACTGCGGTACCAGAGGTGCAATAATTCCGATCAGTTTTCGGAAAAGGGCGGTACTCTTTCAATTGTTCGATGGATATCAGCTTAAGGCCGTGTTTGGCGGCAAATAGCTTAAGGTCCGCCAAACGGGCCATCGTTCCGTCGGCATTCATTACTTCACAAATAACGGCCGCGGGGTATAATCCGGCCTGTTTCATTAGTTGCACGCTGGCTTCTGTATGCCCCTGCCGGGCGACCAAACCCTGGGGATGTGCTTTTAAGGGAAACAAGTGCCCCGGTGAAACTAAATCACGAGCCCTCGTTTCCCCGCTGATTAAAACCTTTACGGTTTGGGCCCGGTCTGCAGCGGAAATTCCAGTCGTAATGCCTTGAGCGGCATCCACCGATACAGTAAAAGGACTTTGGAATTCCGATTGATTTGGTTGATGTTTTTTCATCAAAGTTATGTGTAACTGTTCCAGGCGCTCCGGGGTCATAGCAATACAGATCAGACCACGGGCGTGGGTAGCCATGAAATTAATTGCTTTTGCATCGGCAAATTCGGCAGCAACAATCACATCTCCTTCATTCTCCCGACCCGTGCTATCCATTAAAACCACGGGTTTTCCGGATTTAAGGTCCTTCAACCCTTCTTCGACGGAATTAAAATATTCCCTTTCCATGGAAACTCCTGCTCATTTAAATCCGTTTTTTGCCAGAAAATCCATGGTTATCCGATCACCGGCAACGTTACTATTGGTAAGAAATTTTTTCACATATTTTCCCAGAATGTCAACTTCCATATTAACCCGATACCCCACGGGACGGTCAGCCAGATAAGTTTGTTCCCGGGTGAATGGAACCAATGTAACCGAAAAATGAGATTTCTTAACCTCAATTACGGTTAAACTGACACCGTCCAAAGCTACGAAGCCTTTGGGAACCAGATAATGTAATAAATCGGCTCCCGCCCCGATAAACATAACAAGCGTATTGCCCTCTTTTTTAAATTTTTGAACGGTTCCCGTGCCGTCCACATGCCCCTGCACAAAATGTCCGCCTATCGGTGAAGATAACTGAAGCGCACGTTCCAGATGTACCCCGCTTCCTGTTTGCAAGTTGCCTAGATTGCTGCGTTTAAGAGTTTCTGGCGAGAGCTCTACCGTGATTGACTTTTGCGAATAACGAATGATTGTTAAGCAAACACCGTTAACGGCAATACTATCGCCTGGAGTTACTCCTTTTAACACTTTTTTTGCAGAAAGGGTTAAACGCGCCCCGGAAGGATTATTCCATACGGATATGACGCTTCCTTTTTCTTCGACAATTCCCGTAAACATAATTCATCCTTCTTTCCGAACAGCAGCCGTTAATAATATATCTTGGCCTAAACGTTTAATTTGAAATGGTTTTAAACGAAGCACTTCAGATAAGCGAGGAGCTCCCTCACCGCCAAAGGGTCCGGGAGCTTTTTCCCCGCCGATGACCATTGGTGCCAGAAATCCCCAGACTTCATCAATTAGATTTTGCTCCGCAAAAGCACCCAAAACCCGGCTGCCTCCTTCTACCAGTAAACTATTGATTCCTTTTGTTCCTAAATAATTCAAAACTGCGGGCAGGTTCACCATCCCCGAACTATTCATTCCAAAATCGACAACATCTGTTCCCTTATCTCTGAAATGAGACATTTTCGGCTGTTGAAGCTGGATCGTTGTGGCTAAAATCGTTTTATCCGCATATTTATCCGTGAATAATGTTAGGTTTGTAGGTAATTGTCCTAAACTATCCAGTACAATTCGCAAAGGGCATTTAATCACTTTATTATTTTTTCGTGAAGTAAGCGAAGGATTATCGGCTAAGACCGTACCGGAACCGACTAACACGGCGTCTGTGATGCGGCGTAAATAATGGGCTTCCTGCCTGGCCCGGGAACCGGTGATCCATTGACTCTCGCCATTCGATGTGGCAATTTTCCCATCAAGGCTGGTCGCAAATTTGGCAATTACATACGGTCTTCCGCTTTGAATCCGATGGAAGAAAAAACGGTTTAAATGTCTGGCTTCATCCGTACAGGGGCCCTGGATCACTTCCAGCCCATGTTGCTGCAAATACTTTGCGCCACGGTTCCGGGCATGGTAATGGGAATCGGGTATAGCATAGAATACACGTTTAATGCCGGCCCTAACAATAGCCGGACTGCAGGGTGGTGTACGGCCGAAATGGTTGCAAGGCTCCAGCGTAACATAAAGAGTTGCGTCTCGGGCTTTGTTTCCGGCCTGTTGTATGGCAACTATTTCGGCATGCGCTGCGCCTGCTTTTTTATGATAACCTCTGCCTACAATTTTACCGTTCTTAACAATCACCGCTCCAACCGCAGGATTCGGGCTGGTGAATCCCAGGCCCTGGGCAGCCAGGTGCAATGCCCTTTTCATATAGGTGTGATGTGAAGTCATAGATGTCCCCGTTTTACTTACGGGACACGGGCAGGCCCGGATATACAAAACCCCGCATGAATACGGGGGTATACCTAGGGGAAAAACAGCACACCACCTGGACGCAGTGTTGCCGTATCTAATCTTCTCCCATCCGGACTATACCGTCGGCTCCGGCTTTTCACCGGATCAGCTTCATTCTAAAATGAAGGTCACGGGCTCAGACGAAAAAAAACGTCTTTACCGTCGGTCAGGAATTGGCTTTACGCCTCACCATGCCCCGAAGATTAATTCTTATTTTTTATCCTTTTTTATAACGGACATTTCAATTTAAAAGGATTTTCTATTTAAAGCAACATTATCCTGTAGAAAAGCCTAAATCCGGAATCCTTTAAATGAATCGCAGGTTTTCGGAGATCAGCCTATTCTTTTCCTAACTCCGGGTATAGTTCTGCTTTGCACTGAGGGTAGATACTATGGGTAAACTGAATATCGCTATGGTGGCATAAATTATTCATCCACCTGTTCCCAATACCCGTCATCGTTGCGAATTTTCTTACATCTCGAGCAGATAGGTAAAATACCCTGTAAGGTAGTAATTTCATCTAGTGACCGGCGTAATTCCTGAATGAGGGATTTATTTTCGAGGTTAAGCTTTTCCAGTTTCTGATTGGATACCTGTAAACGCTGTTGGATATGATTTCTAACTTTTTCCATAACTAAAGCAATTAAATATACCGTGATATATACAGCAAGAAAACGAATAATCAAATCAGAGGGATCTTGATCGGGAATTTTTAATGTTTGCTGAAACAGACCTATCGCGGTCACAATAGGAAAAAGAATCAGGGCCAAAAGGGAACCCAGCAGGAAGAGGACAAACAAGGGATAGATAAGTGACCACAAATACGCCGTATTATGAACACTACCCAGAATAAGAAGAAAAAGGTTCTTTCTCGTTTTGTGTGGGTATCATTTTATCCCTCATAGGATATTTGGATTAATAAGTTCAAATTTCAAATCACCGGTAACGAGATACGCAATTATTTTAAAATATCGGGTAGCCTTGTAACCTCTTGCTTTAGCCTTGCAGGATTGAATGATTGAGTTTAAACCCTCTAATATCCCATTATTAATTCTGCTCTCAAACCAGGACAAAATTCCATACCAGTGTCCTCGAATTGTATACGCCGCTTGATTTATTGCTTCAAGTCTGCTGTGAGTCGCCCAGAAATACCACTTTTTAAGAAGTCGTTCAAAATCATATTTGGTTTGAGCGTGGTAAATTTCCTGAAAATTTTCTCTTATGTGCAAGGCCTGCATTGATTTAAGATTCATTCTAGATATCGATAATTCCGCCAGTTTACGCAATTGTTTTTTTGTAATACTTTTGTTGTTTTTCATAAAAGTATATTTTGTGTTTTTTAAGATACCAAAATTCTTTGCTTCTTCTTTTCTGACTTCATCCACTGCATCATTAATTATTTTCAGAATATGAAATTCATCAAACGTAATTTGGGCATTGGGTAAATTGGCTTTAACTCCTTTTATAAAAGCCGGTGACATGTCGCAACATACATTCTCAATAGCCTGGGCATCCCCCACGTGCGATTCTAAATCATCTTTAAAATTCTTTACCGTTTCACTTGATTTACCTTCCGTTATGAAAACGGTTTTCCGCTTTTTCATATCGACAAATAAAGTGATATAGTCGTGATGCTTTTTCTTTGACGTTTCATCCATGCCAATAGATTCTAACTCTGAAAAATCTTCAAGTTATCTGGCAATAGCAATGTATTTTTCAAGCATTCGCCACAATTTATCATCTGTTTCTTGAATTAACGCCCCGACCTGATTGACCGGCATTGCTTTACATAGCTGTAAAATAAGCGCTTCAAAAAGCAATGTAAATCCGCTATTTTGACCTTCCCAGGGAAGAAATATCCGTTTGACGCTTCTGCCGTGTAGTTTTATTCGGGAAACTCTTACGTTCAGATAACATTCATGCTCAAAAAAATTTAACTGACGCCATTGTTTCTCTTTTGTATCATAGGCCTTACAAACTTCATTTTTCTACCTAAAACTACTACCGCGTTTAAAGTCAATATAAATATCTAAACGCTTTTCTTCCGCATCAAATTGAATGTCTTTTATGAAAAATGGTGATTCTATATTTAGAGCGGCTTCGAATATATTTGTTTGCATTTGGATATTCCTTCTTGAGATGATTTATAGTTTTATTGTCATAAATATCAAATTTCTACATTCATCTTAATCAGTCCAAATGTTTTGCCTCCGATGGAACTGGACTTTTGGCTTTGTATTTTAGAAATTACCCAAAAGCTAAAAAGGATTCCACATGAAGAAGAAAAAAACCTACACTGCCGCTCAAAAAGTAGAGATTCTACGCGAGCATTTAGAGAATCAAGTATCCGTATCCGAACTATGCGAACGCTATCAAATAACACCTGGCAATTTTTA
>JALSTK010000138.1 GCA_026983775.1 Calditrichia bacterium | reverse complement strand
CGGATGGGGTTGATATGCACATGGGCACTTTCAGTAAAACCTTTGCCTCGACCGGTGGTTTTATCTCGGCCGAAAAGGAACTGGTTCATTATCTGCGTTTTTTTGCCCGATCCTACATGTTCTCCGCATCTCTGCCACCGACCACGGTAGCAACGGTTCTGGCCGGTATTCAATTACTGGAAAAGGAACCCTGGCGGCGGGAACGTCTACATGAAAACGTGGCCTATCTCGCGGCGGGTTTGCGTCGGCTCGGTTTTCCGGTCCGGCCCCAGGCCGCGATCATCGCCCTGCATGTACCGCAAACGATGAATATTCGTCAGGCGGCTTATCAGTTCCATAAGAAGGGTATTTTTATGAATTCGGTGGAATATCCGGCCGTAGCATTAAATCAACAGCGTTTTCGCATCAGTATCATGGCCAGCCACACCAAAGAAGATATGGATTATCTGCTGGAAGTCATTCAGTATGTCTGGGAAAAGTTTGGCTCCGCTACTAAAAATTTACGGGATACGCACCCATCCGGGCGGATGGCCACACAACCCGTTTCGCCTCGATAAAGTTCCGGCAGGGCTCGTTATTTAATAAGCAGACACTTACGGGACAAGAGTGCTTGCGATGTTTGCAGGCGGATGATGTAAATACCGGATGCACTGTTACCGGCATTCCATGTCACGGAGTGCCAACCGGCGCCCTGAAAGCCGGAAACCAATCTGCCGACTCTTCTCCCTGATAACTCATAGATACTCATTTCGACCAAATCACCGAGAGGAAGATTGTAGACAATCCTGGTCTGAAGGTTGAAGGGATTGGGATAGTTTTGTCGTAGAACGAAATAGTTCGGATTTAAATCTGGTTTTGAGGATATGGCATTCACCGTTTCTTTCATCTCTACGGTTGGGATGAGAATCGTGCTATCCGGCCAGTTGGATATAACCCGGCTATCATCTTCATAGCCATCTTTTTTATAGTGAAAATTTTCGGTTCTGGCATAATCCCAGATTAAATAATAACCGTTTTCGTCGGTATATTCATAAACCTCTATTACCGTTCCGATGCTGGTCGAATACGAATCATAAATAACTTTTACACTATCCAGGGCATGACCGGAGCGGTCGGTTACATAACCGCTGCAATTTCCTCTGGCATTGCTGCTGTCGTTTGCCAGACCCAGGGTCGGTGATTTATCGAAATAGAGGTAAGAATGCTGTTCCTCGCCTTCAATGAAAGATCGGCGACAAATGGACATACCCGGTTTCGGTGCGGTGATTTCCGAATCGGGAACATCCCCGAAGCCGATTTGGTCCATGATTGCGCCGGATTCTCCATGAAGCTGAAGAATATCTCCGCAATAACGGATGTGCAATGGAGCTGCCAAACTATCCCGGGTTATGACGACAAAATCATCCGTATTGTACATAATGGGCCGGCCGAACAGAGCGGTATCCGTTAAAGTGGTCAGATACATATCGGCGGTAATAGGCGTTTTTGTGATTTCCAGTTGCCAGGCCGTGTCATCCCTGGCATCGAGAAGAAGCTCGTTCAGATAGAATTCCATCAGAGGATTGGCAAAAAGCGGTATCAGCAGGATGGCGGAAACACTTAGAATAAAGAGGTGCTTTTTAAAATAATTCATTTCACTCTCCCCAGGAAATATTTAAATTTTCTACAGGAAGGAAGTCTTTTCTTTGAATATAATAGATAATATTCCCGTTGGAAAGTATTTTATCCATTTTTTTAAAGGGTAAGCGGGTTAATTTTAACCGTTTTGGGACGATGATATAATAGTCAGCCCGAAACAGTGCGCTTTTCCACAGTCCGGTTGTAGTAAGAATATAGGACATCCTTCGGGCGGGTGTGGCTTGCCTGTAAAATACTTTAAATCTGGTGACGCTCCTGGCCGGAAGGGACAGGGAAAACGAACAGGCCTCGCTGGTGCGATTGAACGCAACGACAGCGGAATCATTTAAATTCACTATATTCACGGAATCGG
>JALSTK010000137.1 GCA_026983775.1 Calditrichia bacterium | reverse complement strand
AGGTGCCTATCATAAATAGGTGGCTCTTTGTTATTTGATGGGGGCAGATTTCCGTCAGATAAAATAAGGTTCTATGTCGAATCGTGTGGACTAATACAAGAGTGATTATTAAAAGCTGTAATTGCTGAAGTGATCTTTTGGAAATCACAAAAAACAAGCAAAAAATAACAATGGCACCAAAATCCGAAATTTAATAAATCACCTAAGGATGAATGGTTGTTTGATATTTGAGTTATTGTTTTTTGGAATTAATTTGATTTTTGTTATTTGTACTCTGGAATTTCAGGTTAAATTTAAAGGCATGTAAGAAGTATTAAGTTAACGGTTAAACGATCCTGGAGCACCTTAAGTCTGTTATCTTTCGGTTGCGTATTCCTTTTCCCAAAGGGATATCCCGCCAATTTATTGGCGGGAAATGACATAGGCCCTTAATTTTCCAGTCTTCCGTGACACTTCTTATATTTTTTCCCGCTACCGCACCAGCAAGGATCGTTTGGTCCGAGCTTTTTCCCCACCCGAATCGGTTGTTTTTTATTGGAGCGTTCTTTTGCGGCTCGCTGAATATCGGTTTCCTCTCCCACCGGAGCGGCCGGACCGAACCCCATGCCATCCGAAGATTCATGAATAAGCTGCATACGCTGCGGAGCCCGGCTACGAGCTTCGGCCCGATTGACCGGTTCCTCTACCACCTGGAATTTCCAAAGCCAGTTGAGGGTCTCTTCATTAATGGAGTGGATCAATGATTCGAACATCAGGTAGGCTTCACGCTTGTATTCAACCAGAGGGTCCTTTTGTCCGTAAGCCCTTAAATGGATACCTTCTTTTAAAATATCCATTTCATAGAGATGGTCTTTCCATTTCTCATCAATTACTCTTAAGATAAAATAGCGTTCCAATAACGACATGCGTTCGCGACCGATGCGATTTTCTTTCACATCATAAATTTTCAGCGCCTGATCAATCATAAATTGGCGTAATTTACCAACATCAAAAGTACCGATGTTCTCCCGAACTTCATGAAAGGATATATTCACCGTGGCACCGACTTCCGCTTCCAGACCGTCCAGATCCCATTCTTCGGAATGAGAGCGGGGGTCTACGAATTTATCCAATTTATGGTCGACGAACTCTTCCAGAATACTGATAACTTCATTACGGGTATCTTCTTCCAGCAAAGCCACCCGGCGCCGGTCGTAAATGATTTCCCTCTGCTGATTCATTACATCATCATATTCCAACAGACGCTTACGAATGGCAAAATTCTGCATCTCGACTTTTTTCTGGGCTTTCTCTATGGAGCGGCTAATCATGCGGTGGGTAATGACTTCACCTTCCTTTACGCCCAGACGATCCATTACACTGGCAATTCGTTCGCTGCCAAATAAACGCATCAGATCGTCTTCGAGACTCAGATAGAAAATACTACTGCCCGGATCGCCCTGACGCCCGCTACGCCCACGTAACTGACGATCGATACGACGCGATTCGTGGCGTTCTGTCCCGATGATAGCCAGTCCGCCGGCTTCCACGACTCCGGCACCGAGCTTAATATCGGTACCCCGTCCGGCCATATTGGTGGCAATGGTTACCGTTTCCGGTTCACCGGCCTGGGAAACAATTTCCGCCTCCCGTTTATGATGTTTGGCATTCAAAACATTATGAGGAACCTGTCTTCTTTTTAACATTCTGCTCAGGGTTTCCGATACTTCCACCGTAGTTGTTCCGACCAGAATCGGCCTGCCTTTGCTGCGTTCCTCGATAATCTGCTCGATCACCGCATTGTATTTTTCACGCTTGGTACGATAGATCACATCTTCGTAATCTTTGCGGATAACCGGTTTATTAGTCGGGATGACGACCACATCCAATTTATATATTTCCCAGAATTCTGCGGCTTCCGTCTCGGCTGTACCGGTCATGCCGGCCAGTTTATCGTACATACGAAAATAATTTTGCAGGGTAACCGTTGCCAGAGTTTGGGTTTCCCGTTCGATCTTCACATTTTCCTTGGCTTCGATGGCCTGATGCAATCCGTCGCTATAACGCCGTCCCTGCATAATGCGCCCTGTAAATTCATCGACGATAAGCACTTTCCCATCCTGGACAACATATTCCTGATCCTTTTCATAAAGGACATAGGCGCGCAGTAACTGCGAAATATTTTGCAACTGTTCACTGCGGATATTGAATTTGGTATGCAACTCTTCTTTTTTGACCAGTTTCTCTTCAAAAGAGAGGGATTCATCATTCTCGATGGCGGCTATCTCTTCACCCAAATCCGGCAATAAAAACATCTCGGGATCATTGGGATTCATGGCCTGACGGCCTTTCTCCGTCAAGTCGATGACATGGTCTTTTTCTTCAACCATGTAATAAAGATCGGCGAAATATTGTTCGTCCGAAGCCTTGTTCTGTCCCTTATCGCGCAGATAGGCATTTTCCATGGTTTGCACTAACTTTTTTATGCCTTGTTCCTGATACAGTTTGGACAAACGGGGGTGTTTGGGTGAGCCTTTCTCGGCAATCAATAAGAGTTCACCGGCCTCCGATTCTTTACCCTGCTTGAGCAGTTCTTCGGCATCGCGAACCATACGATTGACCAATCGGTTCTGATCATTGACCAACCGTTCCACCATGGGTTTCAACTCTTTATACTTATGAGTGGATTCGCTCACCGGACCGCTGATAATTAACGGCGTTCTCGCTTCGTCGATCAATACACTATCGACCTCATCCACAATAGCGTAATGATGTCCCCTTACCTGAACGATCTCCTCTTTGGTGCTGGCCATATTATCACGTAAATAGTCAAAACCGAATTCATTATTCGTTCCGTAAGTAATGTCACAATTATAGGCTTCCCTTCTCTGCTCCGGGGTCATATCATTCAGGATAACGCCAACCGTCAAACCCAGGAATTTGTAAATACCACCCATCCATTCCGCATCGCGTTGCGCCAGGTAATCATTCACCGTAACTAATTGGGCGCCCTTTCCTTCCAAAGCGTTCAAGTAAAGAGGAAGGGTTGCTACCAATGTTTTACCTTCACCGGTAGCCATTTCGGCAATTTTCCCTTCATGCATAACCACCCCGCCGATCAGCTGGACATCATAGGGCACCATATCCCAGGTGGTATCGCGACCGACAACCTTCCATTGTTTACCGAGCAGACGTTTACAGGCCTGCTTCACCGTGGCAAAGGCCTCAGGTAAAAGATCATCCAGCGTCTCTCCGGCAGCCAGGCGATCCTTAAATTCCTGAGTTTTAGCCTGCAGTTCTTCATCGCTCAGTTTTTCATAGCTATCATAAAATTCATTGATCTTCTGAACACGGGGCAGAATTTTTTTAACATCCCGTTCGTGCTTGGATCCGAAAATTTTAGTAAAAATATTATCAGCCATTATGTTTAATATCCTTTTAAAAGTCTTTCTGCTAAAAACGCCGGTAAACCGGCCTTGATAATTTTGGAATGAGTTTTTTGCCGCTCATAATCGAGGCGCACATATTCCAGCTTCTGCTCATCAGGATCATATATAACAAAACACGCCCTCGGGTCTCCATCTCGCGGTTGACCGACGCTGCCTACATTAACGATATATTTTTGATTTGGTTCAAATTGATAGGTTCTGCTCTTGACCGCCCGACCCGATGAATAAATAACCGGCACATGAGAATGACCTATAAAACAGAGTTGCTGGTTAAAGGCCTGCATTTCTATCTGAGCTTCCTGAGCCGAAAGCACATAGTACCAGTGAGCAGGATTTGTCGGAGACGCATGCACCATAAGAAACTGGTCATTCTGATGGGAAAAAGGCAACGATTTCAGATATTGTTTATTTTCTTCTTTTAACGTATTAATCGTCCAATAAGTTGCCATACGGGCATATTCATTAAAATATTCGATATTTGCCTTGCCGATGGCAGCATAATCATGATTCCCCATGAGGACAATTTGCGCTTTTTTGCGAACTAATTCAACACATTCGTTCGGATTCGGTCCATAACCTACCGTATCACCCAGACAGTAAATATCACTAATTTGTTTCTTTTCTAAATAAGAAACAACTTCACTTAACGCTTCCAGATTCCCATGGATATCGGAGATAACGGCAATAGGCATATTCTATTTCTTCGCAGGAGGTAAAACTCCCCGGCCTTTCTTGTTTAATTTGTGCTCTGTGGTCAGTTTTTTCAGGATTCCGTCCAAAACACCATTAATGAATTTACTGCTTTTTTTGGTACTATATATCTTACTGATTTCCAGCACTTCGTTAATGGTCACTTCCGGCGGAATGGTCTCGAAATATAAAAATTCGGCCATTGCCAGTCTTAATAAGATTTTGTCAATGATAGTCACCCGCTTGTAATCCCAGTTAATCAACTGCTGACGGATATAGGTGTCAATTTGTTCATGATTATCATAAACCGTCTCAATTAAACTCCGGGCAAAAGGTGTCGAATATTTGCCTAAATCCTCAGCAATACGATCTAATTGTTCATTTGGCTGATCCCCGGTCACTTCCACAGCATAGAGTAACTGAAGAGCAAATTCCCGTTCTTTACGACGTTTCATATTTACTCGTATTCATAGAATCCTTTTTTCGTTTTACGTCCCAGATATCCGGCCCCCACCATTTTTTTCAATAATGGGCAGGGACGATATTTGGGATCACCTAATCCGCGATATAATACTTCCATAATATTCAGGCAAACATCCAGCCCGATAAAATCAGCCAGCGTTAACGGCCCCATGGGATGATTCATGCCCAGTTTCATAACCGTATCGATGGCTTCTTTTTCTGCGACCCCTTCCATCAGACAATAGACGGCTTCATTGATCATGGGCATTAAAATGCGGTTCGATATAAATCCGGGATAATCATTGACTTCTACGGGCGTCTTCTGCAATGATTCGGCCAATTGCCTGACAAATTTGTAAGTCTGGTCCGAAGTAGCCAATCCACGTATAATTTCCACCAGGGTCATAATCGGAACCGGATTCATAAAATGCATACCAATCACCCGATCAGGACGACCCGTAACAGCAGCCATTTCCGTAATGGAAATGGAAGATGTATTGGAGGCCAGGATGGTTTCCTCCTGGCAAATCTCATCTAGCTGGCGGAAAATATCCTCTTTTAATCCCTGATTTTCTATAACCGCTTCAATCACCAAAGAAGAGGAAGCCGCTTCTTTCATATCTGTAGTGGGATGAATACGCTTCAGGGTTTGCACAACTTGCTGCTCGCTGAGAGTGCCCTTTTTAAGCTGGCGATTGAGATTCTTTTTAATGTTCGAAAGGGCATTGTCCAGAATTTCTGTGCTTACATCCACAAGTTGTACCTGATAGCCGAATTGAGCAAAGATATGGGCGATTCCGTTACCCATAGTACCGCTACCGATTACCGCGATATTTTTATTTTCCATTGTACTCTCCTTGCCGTTAAATTCGTTCTACAATCAAGGTAGCTGCCTCTCCCCCGCCAATACAGAGGGATGCCAACCCGCGTCTGGACTGTTTACGATCCATCGCATGTAATAAAGTCGTTAAAATACGCGCTCCGCTGGCTCCGATCGGATGTCCGATGGCGACTGCCCCACCATGGATATTCACCTTTTCGATGGGCAGGTTTAACAGACGGTTATTAATCAGGGAAACGACGGCAAAGGCCTCATTTATTTCATACAAATCGATGTCTTGGGTAGTCAATCCTGTCTTTTTTAAAGCTTTTTGGATGGAATCCGTCGGAGCGGTCGTAAATTGTTCCGGAGCCTTGGCAGCAGAAGCCTGACCAACGATACGAAACATTTTTTTGATTCCCAAGGACTCCGCCTTTTCTCTGGCCATGACAACCACTGCCGCTCCCCCATCATTGATTGAAGAAGAATTGGCTGCGGTAACCGTACCCCCTTTTTTGAAGGCCGGTCGTAATGATTTTATTTTTTCAAATTTAACTCTCTTGGGTTCCTCATCTTCCGTTACCAGAAGCGCGTCCCCTTTACGTTGCGGAACTTCAACCGGTACGATCTCTTCCTTAAACCATCCTTCTTCCTGTGCCTTTATAGCCCGCTTATAGCTTGTGATTGAAAATTCGTCCTGTGCCTCCCGCGAAATACCACATTCCTCGGCACATAGCTCGGCAGCATCGCCCATATGAAAATCATTGTAAACGTCCCACAAACCGTCTTTGATCATACCGTCGACGATCCTGGAATCCCCCATCTTCAATCCGTCGCGAACTCCGCCGAGATAATAGGGCACCTGACTCATATTCTCCATTCCACCGGCAACGATGACATCGGCATCTCCCACCATAATGGCCTGTGCAGCCAACATAACCGATTTCAGACCCGAACCGCAAACTTTGTTGATCGTCATGCATTCCACCGACTTATCCAAACCTGCACCCAGGGCAGCTTGTCGGGCCGGGGCCTGCCCTTCATTGGCCGGTAAGACATTCCCCATGATGACTTCATCTACATCTTTTGTCTCGATTCCGGCCCGCTCCATGGCGGCCTTGATGGCAATACTCCCCAATTTTGTAGCCGGAACGGTTTTCAATGCCCCCAAATAACTTCCCACCGGCGTACGCGCAGAACTAACAATGACTACTTCTCTGATCTCTGCCATAGTTTCACCTTTCATAAATACCTTAAGTATAAGATTACTAATGTACTTATTTTTTATTTTCTTTTCAACAAAAGCATCTACTCACCTTGAATGATCCGCGTTTGATGGAAGCGTTAATGAATTTAAGTTTGGCAAGGATAACTCACCTCTTCCCACAGTGATGCCGGCAGTTTGAGTTTGGCTCTACCGGGTTTCTTGTGAAGCCGTATATTAACTGAAGACGGATAAAAGGAATGAAACAATTTTTTATTGTTTCGTTCATCTTGTATGTAAAAACAATAGTATCCGAAGGAAACTCATATCGCATCACTTCGTGACGATTTAAGGATGCGGCGTTTAACCCCAAGAAACCCGGTCGAGCCATCACCGGAAGACAAAAAGTAATCCATAGAATCCCGGCCAGATTTTTGATTAAAAGGAAAGGCCTCTATCACAAATAAAATTATTGATTTTCACTTCCGTTTTCTTTACGATCAAATTTATCATAGGCCTCTATAATATCCTTAACCAGGGCATGGCGCACCACATCATTTTTATGTAAATAAACAAAGCGAATACCGCTAATTCCATTTAATACCCGAATACTACTGATGAGCCCGGAATCTTTTTTATGCGGCAGATCGATTTGTGTAATATCGCCGGTAATGACTGCCTTGGCATTGAAACCGAGCCGGGTTAAAAACATCTTCATCTGGGTAAAGGTCGTATTCTGCGCTTCATCCAATATAATAAAGGCATTATTCAGGGTTCGGCCGCGCATATAAGCAAGGGGAATAATTTCTATAATTTCCTGATCGAGCAACCGTTTTAATTTTTGAAAGGATAACATTTCTTCCAGGGCATCATATAGGGGTTTAAGATAAGGATCAATTTTGTCCTTGTAATCACCGGGCAGGAATCCAAGACTCTCTCCGGCCTCCACAGCAGGCCGGGCCAAAATAATTTTTTTAATGCCGCCCTGATTGAAGGCGGAAACGGCCATAGCTACCGATAAGTAGGTCTTTCCGGTACCGGCGGGACCTATAGCGAAAACAATATCGTTCTTCTGCAAGGCCTGAATAAGCTCGTGCTGACCGGATGATTTAGCCTGAATAAACTTTTGTTCCAGAGGGATGATTTCCGAGTAATTCAACTGGCTCTTATCCGCAGGCGTCGGTGTCCGGTCCAAAGAAGTGCTGGCAATACGAATGGCGGTAGCCACATCCTGAGAAGAAAGAAATCCGGTTTCTTTAAAGGATAAAATCAGATCTTCCAACAGGGTGACGATTAGAGCCACGGTATCCCCGGGACCGATTATCTTTATCATATGTCCCCTGGGAATGATTTTTACCGGGAACGCATCCTGCAAGGCAAGCAGGACCGTTTCATCCGCTCCCCAGAACTGGCGGGGATCGAAGGAAGACGGAAGGTTTATTTTTTTCTCGATAATTTTTTCCATCATGACCCATAGATTCGAATAAAAACGGCCGGTTTTACCCACCCCGGGCCCATCCGGGCGGCATCCCTGCAGTGCGGGACAAACTCAGTATAATAAAAAAAGCTTCTGACTGAAAGACAATCAGAAGCTTTAAATTCATAGAATTCTATTTCTTAACGGGCAATCTTCAACACTGTATAGGGATATACCACGTTCGGATCAGAAATAATACTCTTATTGGCTTCATACAATTTCTGCCATTTAAAAGGACTGCCATAAACATCGGAATAACCGGCAATTTTCGACAAGAATTCGCCTTTTACAACCAGATGTTCATTAGGACCTACCTGGCGCGGAATCGTAAACACCTGATTAGGGAAGATCAAATCCGGATTCTTAATCTGATCACGATTCGAAGTGTAGATACGCATCCAGGCATAGGCATCGCCATAGATGTCGTCTTTGGCTGCAATTTTCCATAAATAATCACCGCGCATCACCGTGTAACTGGGCGGTACGGCTGTTTTACCCTTTTCACGGGCCTGATCAATTACGCTTTGAATCGAATTAATCAACTGAGCGTTATCCGCCGTTGCGGCAAACGGATTCTTTTTCAGTTCATCCAGTTTGGCCTGCAGTTGATCGACTTCATTCATTTTACTGTATATTTCTTCCGGGGACATATTCATAACAGCAGTAGCATCGCTTTTTAACTGATTCAAACTCGAACCATAGGCATCATAACCCGCCTTATCGGATGAGGCTACTTTATAGAGTTCATCCCAGGTCTGGTCGATTTGGCCCTGTACATCATCCAATTCTTTTTTAAGCTGTTCAATGGTTGCATTTTCCTGATCAATCCCTTTTTGGGCTGCATCCAAACGTCCCTGCCATTCGGCCAAATATGCATTGTACTGCTCCTGGGTCATCTCTTCATAGTTATATGACTGAGCAAAAACGGTGCTGAACGCAAGAAGGGCCGAAAGCACAATTACCATCAAAGTCGTTTTTATCTTCATGGCTTATTTATCTCCTTTGTTTTTATTGTGCATTCTGTTCATTGACATGATTCTGAACATTTTGTTTGTCTTTCTGAACCTTTTCCAGTTCAGCTTTTTTAGCTCGGACTTTGTTCTCCAAATCCTGACGTTCGGCTTTTTTATCCGCTAACGTTTTTTCCGCAGAAAGAGCGGCCGACTTAGTCTCTTCGAGTTGTTTAATTTCCTTGTCACTCGGTTTCCAACCGCAACTGGTTATGGAAATGGTTGATACACCGAAAAGCAAGATGAGAAAGATTCTTAAACTTTTCATACAATGGCCTCCTGGATTAGATTGGATAATAGAATTATTGTGAGCAAGCTAACAAATATCATTAAAATTGTCAAGAAATATTTGTTTTATCAT
>JALSTK010000136.1 GCA_026983775.1 Calditrichia bacterium | reverse complement strand
GGTCCCAGACCGGACCCGGAAACGGAAGTACATGACCTTGAAAAACGTATTAAGTTCTATAAGCGGCGGTTCATGGTTCAGCCCGGAATGACAGGCTGGGCACAGGTCAAGTATCGCTATGAAGAAGCCCTTAAATTTCGCAGAGACCAATTAAAACAGGACCTGTTTTATCTGGAGAATATGTCCTTAAGCTTTGATTTTCGAATCTTGCTTCGTTCCGCTTTTTTGTTTGTTTTTAAAAGGGAAGTCAAATGAACGGAAAAGACGACCTGTTGATCTCAGTCATTATTGTTAATTATAATGTCAAAGAATTTTTGGAACAATCGCTTATCTCTTTGAAACGCGCTTTAAACACGATTCCTTCGGAAATTATAGTGGTTGACAATGCCTCTGTGGACGGTTCGGTACAAATGCTCAGAGAACGCTTTCCGGATGTCCTGCTGATAGCTAATCGCAAAAATGTAGGTTTTTCGGGAGCCAACAATCAGGGACTTCGCCTGGCCCGGGGGCGTTATATCGTCTTACTGAATCCCGATACGGTGGTTCAGGAAGATACTTTCAGCAAATTACTGGAATTTTTTCAAAATAATCCGGAAGCTTCCGCTGCAACCTGTAAAATATTAAATCCGGACGGTACTTTTTCCATTGACTGTCGGCATAGTATCCCCACTCCGGGAATCGCTTTCTGGAAAATTATAGGTTTGTCCCGCCTCTTCCCCAGGAGTAAAATTTTCGGTAAATATAATTTGACCTATCTCAATGAAGACGAAACCTATCAGGTCGAGGCTATCTCCGGTTCTTTTATGATGATGAAACGCGAGATCGTAAAAAAGGTCGGAGAACTGGACGAAGATTTCTTTATGTATTGTGAAGATATCGATTATTGCCACCGCATCAATCAAGCCGGGGGCAGGATCTTTTATGTTCCCGAATCGCAGATTATTCATTACAAGGGGGAAAGTACCAAAAAAAATAACCTCGATTATGTAATTACCTTTAACCGTTCCCTCTATAAATTTTACAAGAAACATTATCAGCAAAAATATATCTATCCTCTGAAGTGGTTGATTCTATTAGGGGTTATTCTAAGGGGAATCACCATTTTCATTAAAAATACAATCACTCATTATTATCCCTTCTGGGTCGATTTGATTATTCTAAACCTGGTAATGTTCTTCTCCTTCTGGATTCGATTTGAAATTAAAGGAGGGTTTCAGATCAGAGATTTTTTCAGCCAGCAGATCTACGTCAATTTGCTGACCTCCCTGATCTATTTTATCACAACCCTGTTCATGGATTCACTCAGAAGAGATCGTTTATCTATTTATAAAACGTTTAAAACGATATTCTATACATTTACCTTTACTGCGGCTCTGACCTTTTTTATTAAGCAACTGGCTTTTTCCCGCATCGTGGTTCTGGCCACTGCCGTGATTAGTTTTTTGTCGATGATCGGTTGGCGACTCATTGTCCGGTTTGTAACGCGCAAAGCTTCCCCTATTCCGGGGCATAAGTATTTTCAGAAACGAACCCTGATTGTCGGTTCCCAACAGGAAGCGGCCAACCTGATCCGTAAATTGATCGATAAAGTGGACGCCGGTATCCATATAGTCGGTGTCGTTTCCCGGAATCAGGAGCAAATCGGTCATACGATCTCCGATGTGCCGGTAGTCGCTTCCATCGACCAAATACCGGCCTATCTGGAATTGAATGCGGTCGATCTTCTGATTTTTACAACCAGTACCATGTCTTATGAAGCGATTTTATCGACTATGTCCAAAGTACGCTCCATGGATATTGAATTTAAAATGGTGCCGGCTCATTTGGAATTTATGGTAAGTAAATCGAGTGTGGAACGGCTTGACGATTTGCCCCTGGTTGATATTCAGTATGCCTACGGTAAATTATTCAACCGTTTTATCAAACGTTCGGTGGATATCATCGGAGCCGGATTCATACTCTTCCTGCTTTCCCCTCTGTTTCTTGTCTTGTGGATTCTGTATAGATCCAGAATCACCCGAAAAGTGATTCGTAGCGGGTCCCGCTTTGAAAAGACCATACGATGGATAGAAAAACCGGCCTTCTTCCGATTTTTATTGAACGTATACGAGGTTCTGCGGGGAAATTTATCTTTTGTGGGTTCTCCCTTGGAAGAGAGGGGAATGGAGCGTTTTCATTTTGAATATAAGCCGGGACTAACCGGAATCTTGCAGATAAACAGAGGTAAGCGCCTTTCCCGGGTTGATCCGGAAAAACTGGAATTACATTATCTGAAAAACCATAGCTTCCTTCTGGATGTGGAAATTATGATCCGTTCACTATTCAGAACTTCCTGAGTGGGAATGGGAATGGTCCGTAACCGTAAACCGAAAAGCGGCTTTGTAGGGTATGAAACTACTGGCATCATTTGAACACTTACGATCGTATAAGAACTCGTTCCTTACCTTTATCCTGGTTCTCTTCCTTTTGCAAGGACCGGCCTATTATATGGCAGGCCATTTTTCCCGGTGGGGGGATGAAGGTCATTTTGTTCAGACCATACAGATTTTTGCAGCCCGTTTTGATCTTAACCTTCTTAAGCATTACAATGAAATGTCCGCACCGTTACCCTTCGCCCTGTATGCCTTATGGGGTAAAATATTCGGGTTGAATGTGTATGCGCTGCGCTGGCTTTCTTTACTCATTGCATTTGCTACTTATCTTTTATTCTTCCATCTTAATTACCGGATTTTTACCGACGGTCGTCCGGCGTTATTTGCCAGCCTGTTACTCATTATACAGCCCTATATGATCGGTTTCAGCTTGTTTGTTTTCACCGATATGATTCCTATCTTTGCTTCCATCCTCGGCTTATGGGCTGTGTTCAGGAAGAATCCGTATTGGCTTGCTGTTTCTATTATGATCGGCATCCTGAGTCGCCAGTATTTTGTTTTTTTTATTTTAAGTTGCGGGGTCTACTATCTGCTTCAGGCTGTTTTTTATCGAAACCGTCTAAGCCTTAAAATGCTATTTGCCCTGTTAATCGGTATGTTACCGGGCGCGCTTCTTTTTGTCTTATGGCATGGATTAAGCCCGGATAATCAGGTCAAATCACTCTATCTGAACGAAGCCTTTCGTTTTCATTTCGACTATGTAACCCTTTATATCGCCCTCTTTACGATTTATCTCTTTCCGCTCCTTATCTGGCAGGCAAAACGGTTTTATTCCAATAAAAAAATCCGGTTATTTTCTTTAGCGGGCGCTGGGTATTATATTGCCTTTCCTGTAAAACCTTGTCCCGCATCGCAGGCTGTGGGCTTGAAAACCGTCGGCTATTTTCATAAACTGACCCGGATGGCCGGAATTCAACATTTAGATTTTGTAGCATTCCTGATCGCCTTTATCCTGGCCTTACCCTTTTTAATTTTTATTGTAAAAGATACGATTTATTTTATCAGGGTGCAGCGATTCGATCTCCGCTTCCTGAGCGGGCTGTCGATTCTATCATTTCTTTCGGTTATGCCTTTTTCCTATCTATTGTGGGAAAAATACTTTGTTCCGGTCATACCGTTTGTAATTTTAAATGTTTTTTTAATCGCTTATTCTTCAAAAACTTTACAATATGGAAGACAGTTTTAAATGACAGAGCAGGAGAAACGAGAACTGAAATCATTTCGGGATGCGTACAAGAAATGCCCGTATTGCGGGGAACTGATTCGCCTGGAAGCGATAAAATGTCGTTTTTGTGGTGAGTTTCTGATCGGCAGGGAAGAGCAGGATAAAAGCGGGCCAGGGCCTGTTATTCCCGATTCTTTTCTGTTGAGCGTTATTGTTCCGGTATTTAACGAGCTTGGAACCATCCGTGAGATTCTGCTGCGTATCCTGCAAGTGCCGATCCGTAAAGAAATTATTGTGGTGGATGATTGTTCCCAAGACGGTACAAAGGCCTTTCTGGAAACGGTAAAGAAAAATCCGTTCGGATTGTGGCCGGATGAAAATTTTCATGATTGGAATACGGTTAAGATCCTATTTCATGACAGAAATCAGGGTAAAGGGGCTGCGATTCGTAGCGGAATACATGAAGCCGGGGGCGATGTGGTTCTTATTCAGGATGCCGATCTGGAGTACGATCCGCAGGAATACTTCAGATTACTTCAACCTATTCTTGAAAATAAAGCCGATGTGGTGTATGGGAGTCGGTTTATCGGGGATATGCATCGTGTCCTGTATTTCTGGCACTATTTTGGGAATAACTTACTCACCCTACTGTCAAATATCTTCACGGATCTCAATTTAACCGATATGGAAACCTGTTATAAAGTTTTTAAGCGGGATATCATCGGGCGGATTGAGATCAAAGAAAATCGCTTCGGATTCGAACCGGAGATTACCGCAAAGGTCGCAAAGCTGGGCTGCCGTATTTATGAGGTACCCATAAGTTACAGCGGACGCGATTATTCCGAGGGGAAAAAAATCAACTGGCGCGACGGGTTATGGGCCCTGGTCTGCATCCTACGCTATAATTTATTTTCCTGAATGGGTAAGTTTAAAACAAGGTATAAATAAAAGGGGCCAGTGCACTGCCCTGGGTGAGTACAATCAAAGCGCCCAGCAGTAAGAGCACAATCACAATCGGTAGTAACCACCACTTTTTATGGTTGCGCAAAAAGGATACATATTCGGCAATAATGCTTAATTTTGCCATACGGTTCCGTCCCTTTCAATACATCCGTTTATAATCACCCGGTCGTTCTTTATCGTAAGCTACCCAGTAAGAATCCTTTTTCTTGCTAAAATCCGTATCCAGAAATTCTTTTCCTACAAGCCTGGCCAGCAAACCGAGCGGACTTAAAATAAGGTAAAAAACAATAAGCAGCAAGACGCGGGATACGAGCCAGCCGATGGAAAAGACGACTGCCATCCAACTCCGATAAAATCCTTGCAAAGAAAGAGGGTATATAAAACTCCATAGCAATAGAAGGAGAAACACAATACCTACAATTGCGGGCAGGAGGAGCGCATGATGCTTCAAAAAGGCAACCAGACCGTAAACAACAGAGATAAAAAATAAACCGATTGTTAAAATTCTTATTTTTTTTCGGTTGATGATAAGAGTATTCAACTCTTCCCGGATATCTTTAATCGGGTTCATAACGGTTCCTCGGAGGGGTATGAGTTATCCTTTGCATTTGTTCGGATTTAACGAGCAGAGACCGGCCCAGAATAAGCACATCCATATCCGTATGGATGAAGCAATGATAGGCCTGCTCCGGAGATTCGACAATCGGTTCTCCACGGACGTTAAACGAAGTGTTAATCAGAACCGGGCAGCCCGTCTTTTTGAAAAAATAACGGAGTAATTTATAGTATAACGGGTTATTTTCTTTGCGTACGGTTTGTATGCGGGCCGTACCGTCCACATGGGTTACGGCCGGGATTTGCGATCTGGGGATATCCAGCAGTTCCAGTCCGCTCTTTCGGCGGTCCGCCTCGGAAAGCGGTAGAAGCTTATCGGGATGCACATCGGCAACCAGCAACATATAGGGACTTTCTACGTTCAACCGAAACCATTTGTCTGCCTCTTCCGCCAAAACCGAGGGAGCAAAAGGACGAAAACTTTCCCGGAATTTAACCTTTAAATTGATTCGTTTCTGCATCTGCGGCTGACGGGCATCCCCGAGAATAGAGCGATTTCCCAGGGCACGGGGGCCAAATTCCATTCGACCCTGAAACCAGCCCACCACTTTTCCGGAAATAAGGTGTCGTACGGTTTCTTCCAATAATTTTTGTTCGGAATAGGAGTGAAATACGGCCTTTTTCTTTTTTAAGAAGGTCTCGATTCGCGGTTGGGAGTAAGACGGTCCCAAATAAGACCCCTTTTGAATGTCGCCATGCGTAAGGTCCGATCTGGGTTGTTTGAGATAGTGATGATGGATCGTAAAAGCAGCGCCCAAAGCTCCGCCGGCATCGCCGGCCGCCGGTTGAATCCACATCCGGTCAAATATACCGGAGTTCAGCAGTTTTCCATTGGCCACACAATTCAGGGCCACTCCCCCGGCCAAACAAAGGTTCCGTTGACCGGTTATTCGTTTGACCTGACGCGCCATACGTAAAACAATTTCTTCCGTCACTTCCTGAATCGATCGGGCCAAATCCATTTCGCGTTGGGTGAGGGGAGCCTCCGGTTGACGAGGCTTGCCGTCGAACAACTTTGAAAAGCGCTGATGGGTCATAGTTAGTCCCGTGGTGTAATTAAAATAATCCAGATTCAGTTTAAACGAACCGTCCTCCTTTAAATCGATTAAATGCTCGTATATTTTTTGCACATAGCGGGGACGACCATACGGCGCTAATCCCATCAGTTTATATTCTCCCGAATTAACCTTAAATCCTGTAAAATAGGTAAAGGCCGAATAGAGCAGGCCTAAAGAATGCGGAAAATGCAGTTCGGAAAGAATTTGAATGCGGTTTTCCTCTCCTATGCCAAAAGAACTGGTGGCCCATTCTCCCACTCCGTCCATGGTTAAAAAGGCAGCCTGATGAAAGGGCGAAGGAAAAAAAGCGGAGGCTGCATGGGCTTCGTGATGTTCTGTGAACAAAATTTCACCCCGATAGCCCGTCTCTTTGCGAATAATATCCGGTATCCAGAGCTTTTTACTCAGCCATTGCGGAACCCCTTTCATAAAAGCCAGGATTCCTTTCGGCGCAGCATGCAGCGATGTCTCGAGAATACGGTTAAATTTCACAAAAGGCTTGTCGTAAAAGACTACATAGCTCAATTGATTGATTGTGATTCCCGCCTCCTGAAGACAGTATCGAATGGCATTGCCCGGAAAATGTTGATCATGTTTCAGGCGGGTGAAGCGCTCTTCCTGGGCAGCAGCCAGAATCTGTCCGTCCTTAATTAGAGCGGCCGCCGAATCGTGATAAAATGCCGATATACCGAGAATATAGTAATTCATCATTCCGTCTATAGGTTTCATAAAGAGCAAAAATAATCCTGCTCCAAATGGGATGCAAGTAAATCCATAGTATGCTTTTCTTATAAAGGATGATATCTATTCAAAAACAGATGTATTTAATTTTTTAAGGCCATGAGGAAGGAATCACTGGCAGGGCGTTGAGAATCCATACAATTCGATTATTGTCATACTTTCTTAATAGTTTTGTGAGGATTGTAATTTGAATCTTCTACACATTCCGTTTGTACGGAAAATAAAAAGTAAAACCAACCGATGAGGAGATTGCCATGAGAAAATTTTTTAGTACCATCGTTCTGTTTGTTGTTCTGATGAGTTTCAGTGTTTCATTTGCCGGTGAGAAATGTAAAGACGGAACGTCTTGTAAACTGCAGGCGCAATGTCAGGTAATGAATAGCCAAAAGATGAGTCAGGTTTCTGATCAACTAATAAAACTTTCGGCTGAAATGGACCAGCTTGTGGGGATCATGCTTGCTTCTCCCCAACTGAAGGATTCGCCGCAACTACAAACCAGGCTTCATACTATCCGTCAGCATATTGTGAACATGGAACAAAAACTGGATAAGCGTAAAACCAATTTGCTATCCTTTGAATATCAGGATTTTTATTCTGAAGACTATGATTAAGCCTGGTTTTGGTTGCATAGTTTTGGAACTGGAATGATCGGGAGGATAACTTTTTTCATAGTGAGGAGTGATTCTGTTAATCCAAGAGCGCTCTAAAAATGTATGACCTTCGGATAATCCCCTAAAACCCGTTACATTTATCGACTCTTCAAAAAACAGGGGCGTTCCATAGTGATGGATTCATTGTCCGGTATGAAAAAATGGCTCTACCGGGATTCTTGTGGTTAAATGCCGCATCCTTAAATCATCACGAAGTGATGCAATTTGAATAGCCGCACCCGTAGGCCGCCGGGCAGGAGCGAAGCCTGGGGGTAAGATGCAACCGAATAGGGTTATCGTAAAGCGGTAAAATAAACCGGGCCTTTCAATGTATATTCATTAGAAGGCTCTGTGTTCTACCTTCGACGCCTTCAGCGTCGCGCTCGCTTTTGCCGCTTTACCACAGGCTGCGCCTGTGGCTACTCATATTCGTATCCTTCGGATACTTTTATTATTAGATGCAAAATGATCGAAGCAGTAAAATCATATTGTCAGTCTTTATTTAATATATGACTTCACAAGAACCCCAGTATAGCTAAAATAAAAAATCCCGGCAAAGACATTCGGCTAAATTACCTGAATTTTTCATTCGTCCCTGACGGGACGACCTCAAATACGCTCTTATCGTTTCCCGCCAATAAATTGGCGGGCTAATCTCAGATTTTCCCTTTGGGAAAAGGAATAGGCAACCGAAATACAACAGCCTTAAGGCGCTTCAGGATCGTTTACCCGTGAACTTAATATTTTTTTACATACCTTTACATTTAACCTGAAATTCCAAATTACAAATAACAAAAATCAAATAAATCCCAAAAAAAACAATAACTCAAATATCAAGCAACCCTTCACCCTTTGGGTGACTTATTAAATTTTGGATTTTAGCGCCATTGTTATTTGTTGCTTGTTTTTTATGATTTCCAAAATATCACTTTAGCAAATACGGCTTTTAACCATCGCGCTCGTAGTAATCCGCAAGATTCGACATAGAGCCTTTTTTCACCTGACAAAATCCTGCCCACACTAAATGACCGAGCCAAAAGAATACCGATTGGTTAACAAACAATCCCGGAAGGGATGTTTGCTATTAGCCCGGCGATTCATCGCCGGGAACAGGTAGACAAAAAAGTAGCATGTCCCGTCAGGGACATTTGAATAAACCTCGGGTGCAGTCTGTTAACCCATAGAGAAATCGCCCACTACCGGACGATCTGAAAAAACGGCTAATTTTATAAATTCAGTTTCTCATTACGTTGAGTTCTTTAAGCAAATTTCACTCCGTATACTTTCCTTCAGCGTCACGCTTGCTTTTGCCGCTTTACCACAGGCTGCGCCTGTGGCTACTCATATTCGTATCCTTCGGATACTATTGTTTTTAAATACAAGATGAACAAAACCATAAAAAATTGTTTCATCCCTTTTATCGGTCTTCCGTTAAGATACGGCTTCACAAGAAACCCGGTAGAGCCAAAATAAAAAATCCCGGCAGAAATTCGGCTAAATTACCTGAATTTTTCATTCGTCCCTGACGGGACGACCTCAAATACGCTCTTATCGTTTCCCGCCAATAAATTGGCGGGTTAATCTCAGATTTTCCCTTTGGGAAAAGGAATAGGCAACCGAAATACAACAGCCTTAAGGCGCTTCAGGATCGTTTACCCGTGAACTTAATATTTTTTTACATACCTTTACATTTAACCTGAAATTCCAAAGTACAAATAACAAAAATCAAATAAATCCCAAAAAAAACAATAACTCAAATATCAAGCAACCCTTCACCCTTTGGGTGACTTATTAAATTTTGGATTTTAGCGCCATTGTTATTTGTTGCTTGTTTTTT
>JALSTK010000135.1 GCA_026983775.1 Calditrichia bacterium | reverse complement strand
CTGGCCAAGGATATGACCAGGGCCGGATTGGCAGGTATCTCCCAGCATTATATCTTTGATGACTATTGGCCCGGTTCTACCGAAACCTGTCTATGGAAGAATGTAATCGGCATGTTAACCGAATGTTCCAGTGCCGATTATGCAACTCCTGTTTATGTAGAACCGACCGAATTGAGTGTGGGTGGAAAGGGGTTATCCGAGTACAAGAAGAGCATTAATATGACCCTGCCCTGGAAAGGGGGCTGGTGGCGCTTGTCGGATATTGTTCAATATGAAATTGTTTCTACCAAATCCATTTTAAAAACAGCGGCCCTGCATAAAAAAGAAATATTGCGTCTTAGAAATACACTTTGTAAACGTGAAGTACAAAAAGGAAAAAGCAAGCCGCCCTTTTATTATATTCTGCCTCAGAAGCAAAAAGATCAATCGGAACTGGTTGATTTGGTCCATTTACTGAATGAGCAGGGTGTGAACGTTTATCGCTTACAGTCGGATCAAGTCATTGCTTCGCGCACATTTCATGCCGGCGATATCGTTGTACCTTTAGCTCAGCCTTTCCGGGCTTTCATAAAGGAAGTAATGGAACGACAGAAGTTTCCGGAGAGGCATTATACACCTGACGGCAAATTAATTCGTCCTTATGATATCACCAGTTGGTCTCTCCCTTTGCATCGGGGATTGGAATGTGTAGAGGTAAACCGGCCCGTTGCCGGATTTTCTTCGGAACTAAAACCGATTGAAGACAACTATTCGTTGCTGAAATCCGTACCCGATTCATATTGGGCTATGGTTCTTCCCGTATCTGAGAATGAAAGTTATAAAATCGCTTTTTATGCCTCACGTTTGGGATTACAGGTAAAACGTCTCGATAAGATTACGGATTTTAACGATACCAAAGTTAACGACGGCAGTTTCATTATAATGACCTCAGGTGCTACGGGATCAAAGTTAAAAAAGCTGGAAGCCCTGTTAACAGTTCAGCCTATTTTTCTCAAGGCACCGGTCAAATTTGAATCTTCGGCTTTGCGCCTGCCGCGTATTGCGCTGGTTGAGACCTATTTTCATGATATGGACGCCGGTTGGACCCGTTTCATTTTCGATCAATATCATATCCCCTATACCGTCCTGCATCCGGGTGATTTTGAAGCGATCGATTTTAATAAGAAATTTGATGTGGTTGTCTTTCCCGATGCGGACAAGTCGGTTCTGATGGAAGGGAAGTGGAAGTCCGGTAATGAATACTATATCCCTTCCTATCCCCCCGAATTTACCAAAGGGATTGGCAAAAAAGGACTGGAAAAGCTTTTAAAGTTTCTCAGCGAAGGAGGTCGTATACTTTCCTGGGGTCGTTCAACCGGCCTTTTTATGGGAGCTAAGGAAATCCGGTGGTCTAAAAAGAACAAAGAAAATTTTCAGCTTCCGGTACAAGATATTTCGAAGAATTTGAACAAAGAGGGTCTGTATATTCCCGGATCACTGATCCGGATGAAACTTAAAAAGCATCATCCTCTTACCCTGGGATTACCGGACGAGGTGGGTATCTTTTATCGCGGCCACCCTGTTTTTACCACCTCCATTCCCCATTTTGATATGGATCGTCGAGTAATCGGCTGGTTCCCGGATGGTGATTTATTACTTAGCGGCTATGCAGAAAAACAGAAAATGCTTTCGAATAAAAGCGCCATGGTCTGGCTTAAAAAGGGAAAGGGTCAATTGATTCTTTACGCTTTTAATCCCCAGTTTCGGGGCTCAACGCAAGGAACATTCAAATTACTGTTCAATGCTTTACTACTGAAAAATAGATAGGAAAATTTTTCCGGAACATTCAGTGGACGGATAGTTAAAAATTAATAGAATTAAAATATCATGACTATGCTCAATCAAAATTTTCATTCGGCGCTCTGGTGGCAGGAAACGGATCATGATCGTTTGCTCTGTACCCTTTGTCCCCGTTATTGTAAAATAGGGGAAGGGCAGTCCGGCTTCTGTTATATTCGTAAAAATATCGACGGTAAACTGTACTCTCTCGGTTACGGTCGTCCTACCGGTTTTGCCATCGATCCTATTGAAAAGAAACCGTTAAATCATTTTTTACCGGGAACGGGTATTTTAAGTTTTGGGACAGCAGGTTGTAATTTAGGTTGCAAATTTTGTCAAAACTGGACCATGAGTAAGGCCCACCTGGATGAGGTCAATTCTCTTTATGCCTCGCCCGAACAGGTAGTTGAGCTTGCCAGGAAACATCAGGTTCCCTCCATTGCCTATACCTACAATGACCCCATCATATTCGGTGAATATGTGGTTGATATTTCCAGACTGGCCAGGGAAGAGCATATTCGTTCGGTCATGGTCACCAATGGGTATATTGATCCCGAAGCCCGCAAGGATGTGTTTCGATTCGTGGATGCGGCCAATGTAGACTTAAAGGCCTTTACGGAACGCTTTTACAGCAAACTGACTCTGAGTCATTTGGCTCCGGTGCTTGATACGCTGAAATGGCTGGTACACGAAACGGATGTTTGGCTGGAAATTACCACCCTTCTTATTCCCGGTGAAAACGATTCGGATGAAGAGATCAAACAAATGATCGGTTGGATATTATCAAATTTAGGGGCTGATGTACCGATTCATTTCACAGCTTTTCATCCCTCATTCCGTATGCTGGATCATCCGCCGACTCCCCATTCCACTTTGACCCGGGCCAGAAAAATAGCTTTGGATGCAGGTATTCATTTCTGCTATGTGGGTAATGTTCGTGATGTTCCGGGGCAAACGACCTTCTGTCCCAACTGCCATGCAGCCTTAATTGAACGGGATTGGCATAGTATTTATACTAATAACATCAAGGAGGGGCATTGCGCAAAATGTGGTCAAAAAATTCCCGGGGTATGGAAATAATTTATTTTTTTTAGTCTCTGCATTTGACAGCAATTTTACAATTCCCGTTCCGGCGCGGCTCAGGAAGCAGTTTAAAATCTGTTGACGAATCAACACGAATATCATAAAAGTGAACTCTTATAACGGTATTGAGGCGGTTTTGTATTTTTCAGCAAATCTCCGAATGCCATTGGATTAAAATAATCCGGCAGAAATGCCCGGTTTCTTTTACCGCTTCGCGGTAAATCAAAATTCTTACTATCCTTAGTGATGGGTAGTCCGGATCACTCTGTTCTTCTCATGAATATTCGTAAAGTGTGTACTTCATCCATTCCATTTCCGGTTTTTAAATACACGAATTCCTGTAGAGCCTAATTATGTATATGCTACAAACTCTGCAGTATTTACTGTATGGATCCGAAAAACTCACAGATCATGTCTGCTCTTTTCCAGGGCATGGATCTTTTTGCGGATCCGGATGAGTTCCTGATTATAATGGAGAACCGACTCAGGCGAATTCTTTTCTTTACGAATGAGTTCACTGATTTCCCGCGATTGTTTCTCTAAATGCCACTTTTTTAGTTGGAAGATACAATCGGTGGCGAATTTTTTGGCATCACCGTATTCGAGCAGCATAATTTCCGAAATTAATTGGGTAATCTCTTCATCATCCTGAAAATGTTCCAGTAATCTTTGTGCATCAATCTGTCCGGTCTCCTCCAGATCCTGCATAGTAAATTCATAAATACGGATGTATGGGGGATTTTCGAATAATTCGTGGGAAACCTCTTCACGGATATAATCAATGATGGCCTGGTTACCGGATAATAAAAGGCTGGTAATTCCGGCTTCAGCCTTGTGCATTCCTGTCCGTACGAAACCCGGGTTGGAAGGGTGTTGCTCTTTAGCAGTATCCTGATAGCGTTGTTTGTATCGTTTCAGATGATTTAATTGTTCAACTAACAGGGTTTCATTGATTTGGAATTGTTCGGATAATTGGTGCAGATAAAGGCCGATTTTAACCTGATTCTTTAGCTCGGCCAGATCCCCGAGTATATTCTGAATAAATTGGTTATTCACTTCAATAGCCGCGCCGGGCGTGGTTTCAAGGAATGCATGTATTCTGAATTCCATAGGAGATTGTTTTCGGCTGAGAATTGCTTCAAAATCTTGTATGCCGTGTTTTAAAACAAAGGTATCCGGATCTTCCCCTGCCGGAAGAGCCGCGATAAAGACATTCAGATCCTGCTTTTCCAATATTTGGGCGTTGCGAATTGCTGCCGAAATACCTGCGGCATCACCGTCATAACAAATATAGACGTCTTTCGTATAACGGCGAATTAATCGGGCCTGTATATCGGTTAAGGCGGTCCCGCTGGAAGCAACTACATTTTTAAATTGATTCTCTACCAACCGCAGCAGATCAAAATATCCCTCGACCAGAACAACAAATCCCTTTTCCCTGATTGAAGTAATCGCCTGATGCAAACCGTAAAGAATTTCACCTTTTTTGTAGATCGGACTTTCCGGGCTATTTAAATATTTCGGTTGCTGAGTTTCGCGTAGTTTCCGTCCCCCGAAACCAACGATCTTACCACCCACAGTATGAAAAGGGAAGATAACCCGGTGCCTGAATTTGGAAAAATACCCCGTACCCTGATCCCGCTTCTGAAGCAGACCCAGATTGGATACCTCTTCAAGGGAAAAGTTTTTTTCCTGTAAAGCTTGTTGCAATCCGTTATCCGAATCCGGAGCGTACCCGAGACGGAATTTTTGGATGGTAGTAGGGGAAAGTTGACGATCCAGTAGGTATCGCAGCCAGTTTTGATTTTTTTCTTGCTGAAGGGATTGTTCGAAGAACTGACAAGCCGTTTCATTCATTGCGTAAAGCCGATCGAAATAACCTGCCTGTTCCGGATTCGATTCCGGTTTCGGTAAAAGAATACCGGCAAAATCAGCAGCCTTTTTAACCGCTTCCATAAAAGAGAGTTTTTCATAGTCCATAATAAAGGTATAGATATTTCCGCCTTTTCCACAGCCGAAACAATGGTATATTTGCTTTTCCGGACTCACTACAAAAGAAGGTGTCTTTTCAGTATGAAAAGGGCAGAGTCCTTTATAGTTTTTACCGGTCTTTTTCAGGTTTATGAATTGGGAAATATAGTGGACAATATTTACCGAACTTCGAATTTCATCAATTTTTTCGTCGGATAACTTAGCCATTGGGGAAACGTTTTTATCCTTGATCTCAAAATTTGCTTTTATTGATTATATTGGATAAAATTTACGTAATCAAAAGAGAATTGACAAATAAAGTCAACTTATTAAAATGCGTCATAAAAACGGAGAAAAAAATGAATAATCCCGCTGAGAATCAGATTAAAATAGAACTGGGCGATCAGGAAGCGGAAGGGACCTATAGTAATCTGGTCTTAATTACCCATTCGCCCGCCGAGTTTGTTTTTGACTTTACCCGGATTCTGCCCGGACGCCAGAAGGCGAAGGTCTATTCACGTATTATTATGGCCCCCCAACACGCCAAATCCCTGCTGATGGCCTTACAGGATAATATAAAAAAATATGAAACACAATATGGCCAGATTACGGTGCATGGTCAGGGCGATAAAGACAAAAATATTGGTTTTCAGGAATAGATTAAAAATCCCGGACAGGTTTCGGATTTCCTTGTGAGTCTTGCAGAGGTTTACAGATTCGATTGAAGAAATATGAATAAAAAAAAGCCGGAAGAAATATCCGGCTTTGCTGCGGAGAGGCAGGGATTCGAACCCTGGATAGAGGTTTTGCCCCTATACTCGCTTAGCAGGCGAGCGCCTTCAGCCAGCTCGGCCACCTCTCCGTTATAAAAATAGCTGTGAATCTACCCTACCGATTGTATTTTGTATATTCAGATTCCCTGGCGGAGGATGAGGGACTCGAACCCCCAAGCCCGAAGGGCGGCGGTTTTCAAGACCGCTGACTTACCAGTTAGCCTAATCCTCCGAACGGATAGCAAATTCAAAGATTACCGTGTAAAAGACCGGGTGCGAAGGGCGTCCCGATTTTCGGGGTGACTTACCCATTCGCCTAATCCTCCGAACGGATAGCAAATTCGAAGATTACCGTGTAAAAGACCGGGTGCGAAAGGCGTCCCGATTTTCGGGATGACTTACCCATTCGTCTAATCCTCCGAACGGATAGCAAATTCAAAGATTACCGTGTAAAAGACCGGGTTGCGAAGGGCGTCCCGATTTTCGGGATGACTTACCCATTCGTCTAATCATCCGAACAACTGTGTCCCTTATTGGTGTCTCCGTTTCATGTGGAAATCCATAACATCCGTATAGGGCCGCCTTAATCAATTCACTACATAAAACGATAGACTTATGTTAAATCATACCCTGAATAATTAAGCCCTGAATTTACAAAATTATGGAGAAGAATCAAATTTTTCGGCATCAAGCTGATTTTTATATAGTATGGGAAGAATTCTATGATCCATTGGGTTCACAAAAAAAAAGGCAGGATTTTTTTCCTGCCTTCTTCTTATTCCTGAAGCAGATTATTTAACCTTTACTTCAATCTGTTTCGGTTTGGCTTCTTCGGTTTTAGGAATGGTTATATGCAAAATACCGTCTTTATAATCGGCTTCGATCTTATCGCGATCGATGTAACCGGGTAATTCGAAGGATCGATGAAATTTACCGTAACTACGCTCCAACCGATGGTAATTTTCTTCCTTAATTTCCTTCTCCGCTTTCTTTTCACCGCTGATTGACAATACGTTGTTTTCAAAGGTAATCTGAATATCTTTTTTATCCATTCCCGGTAATTCAGCGGTAATCTTAAAAGCATCACCGGTCTCTTCCAGATCAACGGCAGGAACCACATTCAAAGACGGCTCACGTAAAGTTGGCCGATCCAAGCCGAAGAAATCATCGAATAAACGGTCTACACTGCTTCTTAAGTCGAACAGACTGCGTACGGGATTATATTTTACTAAGGTCATGGTACCTCACCTCCTTATTTTTGGTTTTTTGTTTTCTAATTCGCCAATTATATATACAAGGGTTGTGCCAAAATTCGGGAAAATTTTGTAAGTAATTAAAAAATAATGAGTTGCCAAATAGAGGTAGACCCTGTAAAATCATTTAAAAGAGCAATCTTTCGATTGGCTATGAAAAAAATGACAGCGGACTGTGACATCATTTCAGTTCAATACGAAAAATATGCAGTCCGATTACCGCCCGGGGTGGAAATGGTTGAAGATCGCCTCGGCAATTTTGGGGGGGATAGAGGGGCATGCGCTTAAATCCTCTCTGCTGAGATCTTTGATTTTTTTTACAGAGCCGAAAGTGGTTAGAAGCGCTTTTTTACGATGAGGGCCAATACCCGGAATGGCATCCAATTCAGATTGCAACGTGCGTTTGCTTCTCCGCTGGCGATGAAAGGTGATGGCAAAACGGTGGGCTTCATTGCGAATCTGTTGTAGCAGCTTCAGGCTGGAAGAGGTGCGGGGTAACATGATCGAATCTTTTATACCGGGGATGAAAACTTCTTCCAGACGCTTGGCCAGCCCAAGGATGGGCAGCTTTTTACCGTCCAAACCCAACCGGGCGAGTGCCATCAGGGCACTCGACAATTGTCCCTTACCGCCGTCTACCACAATCAGGTCCGGCATTTCTTGCTTTTCATCCAATACTCTCCGGTATCTTCTGGTCAATGCTTCCTGCATCATGGCGAAATCGTCCGGCGTTTCTTTACTCTGTATTTTAAATTTCCGGTATTCGGACTTTTTGGGTTTACCGTTCACAAAACAGACCATCGAAGCTACGGGATCGCTGCCCTGAATGTTGGAAATATCAAAGCATTCTATACGACGGGGAAGTTTGTTTAAACGGAGATCACGTTGCAATGAAGCCACAGAATGAGGGACGTATTCTTTGGCTTTCAATTGTTGTAATTTTATTTCTTCGATTAAATATCTGGCATTTTTAACCGTCATTTCAATCAATTTCTTTTTGTCGCCAATTTGAGGATGAATAAAATGAACCCTTTGAGCGGATTTCCGATTTAAAAATTTTTCCAATATCTTTTGGTTCTCCGTGGCCTCGGATACCAGAATATCCTGAGGAATGTCTTCGGTGCTTAAATAATAATGATTCAGAAAATAATCCAGAATTTCGCTGTCGCTCTGGCCCGCAATTTTTTTCATAAAGAAATGAATGCGATTTATGATTTTCCCCTCGCGTATTTTGAAGATTACAGCACAGGCATTGTCCCCGTCTCTGGCCATACCGACCAGATCCCGGTCTTTGAAATCCGTCATGACGACTTTCTGCGTGTTGCGGTAGTTTTCCAGAATTTCAATACGATCCCGAACCCGGGCGGCCTCTTCATATTCGAGCTGATCGGAAAGCCGGGCCATTTCGGTTTTCAGTTGATTTACGATCGCTTGGGTTTTCCCCTTTAGAAATTGTCGGACCTGATCAATCATTTGTCCGTACTCTGCGCGACTTTGCAGGCCCTGACAGGGTCCTTTACATTTTTTAATATAATAGTCCAGACAGAGCTGAACTTTTTTATCCTCAATCACCCGGGGATTTAAATCATATTTACAGGAACGAAGAGGGAAGAGACGTTTAAGCGTTTTCAGCGTAAAGCGCACATTTTTGACATTGGTATAGGGACCAAAATATTCCGATCCGTCCTGAACCAGAGTGCGGGTTATAAAAACGCGGGGAAAGTCTTCTCGGGTAATACGGATGTATGGATAGCTTTTATCGTCTTTTAAATCGATATTATAGCGGGGTTTATTCTCCTTAATGAGATTGTTCTCCAGGATCAGGGCTTCCACTTCCGAATCGGTTACAATCCATTCAATATGTTCGATATGACTGACTAAGGCCTCTAACTTGGGGTGAGAGGAGCGGGATAATTGAAAATAAGAACGCACCCGATTGCGCAAAGAACCGGCTTTGCCTACATAGAGAATGTTTCCCTTTTTATCTTTAAATAAATAACATCCGGGTCTGTTAGGAACGCGTTCCAGTTTTTCTTTTAGAACCTGTTTAATCATAAAGAGGAAGATAGAATTTTAAGCGCAGGAAATCAATATGGCAGTGAAAGCAATGTAACCCGCTATACCATACGGAATTTATCTTTTTAGCCGGAAGCCGAAATAATCTTACGCTTTTCCCCGCATTATATTTTGTGAAGGACCAACAATCCGTTCCTGCCCGGCAGCCTTCTTATCATATAGATTTATTTTTTTACTTTGCCGTGTTTCTTTTTACGACGTGTTTTTCCGGTTGTACCACGGTAGATTTTTCCCCTTCTGGTTCGTCGATCTCCTTTCCCCATACTAATTTCTCCCCGGTTAAATGGTGATCGGCTCTTTTCTCCTTATCCTGTTCAGCAGGCAATAGATGTTTTGCAAAGAGCCTTATTACGTGTCATGCTTACGTAGAAAATCTTTGATTCTCTGTAGGTGAAAGAATCGGATTTTCTTAGTCGATTTGGCACAAGAAAAAATCTGTTGCTGAATTTGGCATAAATATACGTATCCGGACGGCCTTTTTCCAGTTTAAAGTTGAGAAATAAGAGGGGATTCAGCCTAAAGTTATCTTTTGAAATGTTCGATTATATACGGGAAGAATTTGCTTCTATGGCAAACTCCGTTACCAGGGGCTGTACCGGCTCCCAAGGTAGAGAAGAGTGTTTACGTTTAATTAGTTTTTAGGATCGAAAATTGAAAAGGAATGGAAATGGTGGTAAAACCAGCCACGATCAGGATAGGGAAGAATTTTACTGCCGGGAATGCGGATCGCTTCAAGGAGAGGGTCTTAAAAATCCTGGACGAAGGTAAAACGCATCTGAAAATCGATTTGAGTAATATCCAGAAAATCGATGCCAAAGGGATTGCCGTTTTAGTGGCAACTTACAAATCCTGCCTTGCCTCCGAAAAGAAAATGGAACTGGTTAAACTTTCTCCTTTTATGAGAACCTTGCTGGATATAACGGGTCTGCAACAATATTTTCATCACATGTAGAATGGAATCATTCTATGACGTATCAGGGAGCCGATTAAATGGCTTATTCGGAGGATCAGGAACTGATTGAATTGTTCATCGAGGAATCAGGCGAACATTTGGATGGAATCGAAGCCGATTTCTTGGAAATTGAAAAGCAGGGGAAGGCAGTCGATCCTGAACGGATTAACAAGGTTTTCCGAGCCATTCATTCCATAAAAGGCGGAGCGGCCTTTTTAGGATTCGAGACCATCAAAAATCTTTCCCATAGTATGGAAGATATTCTGAACCGTATGCGTAACGGGACTTTGCTACCCGATTCGAAATTAATCGGTACGTTACTCACGTCTGTGGATGTTTTAAAAGATTTAATTCAGAATTACGCTTCAAGCGAACGGATGGATATTAGTGAACCGTTGAAGACCCTGCAAATTTTTTCATCCGATCCGCAGGGCACTACTTCCTTAACTTCAGAAGGGAGCAAGATTGAAATTCGTCTTCCGGACGGCAAGGTTCTTTTTAATATTTCCCGACAGGAATTAGCCGCAGCCAAAACCGGCGGCCGCTTTGTGTATGTGACCTTGTTCGACTGGCTCGAGGATCTGGATAAAAAAGATCGGACGGCAGGGGATGTTATAGAAGAGGTAGAAGCAGCAGGTATGTATTTGAATAGTAAAATAGAGCTGAGCAGTCTTCCGGATCTGCAGCATCTGGATGATCTTCCTGCGGTTCCTTTCTATGTTCTGTATGCCACAGTGCTCGAACCGAATTTTATCCCGACTTTAGTCAAAGTGGATACCTCCCAAACCTATCAGCTAACGGATAATAATAGTTTAAAATGTATCGGCAGACCCGATTCGGTTGATGGGTATTCCCCTGAGAAGAAGGAAAAGCAAGAGCAAAAACGTTCCGATGCGCATGATGAGGGAAAAGGCCCCTCCGTCCCTTCTGAAGAGAAGAATTATTCCCAAAATCCCCGCGTCGGAAGGAAAGAACCGAACATAAGTTTTAAAAGCAGCAGTCTGCGTGTGTCGGTGCATTTGCTTGACCGTTTAATGAATCTGGCCGGAGAATTGGTACTTACCCGGAATCAATTGTTACAAGAATATAGTTCGGTTCCAGATTCAAATCTAACCTATACCATTCATCAGATAAATTTGCTCACTTCGGAATTGCAGGAAGCGATTATAGCTACCCGTATGCAGCCGATCGGTGTGATTTTTTCTAAATTTCATCGTCTTGTTCATGATATGGCTAAAGAAGCCGGCAAAGAAGTGGAACTGGTTATCGAAGGGGATGACGTAGAACTTGATAAAACCATAATAGAAGCCATCGCCGATCCTCTGACACATCTGATTCGAAATGCCCTGGATCATGGAATCGAGACACCGCAAAAACGGAAACAGGCCGGGAAAAAACTTCCGGCTGTCATCCGATTACACGCTTACCATGAAGCAGGACAGATGAATATTGAAATTACGGACGACGGAGCCGGAATCGATCCTGAGAAGATCAAACGAAAGATACTGGAAATGGGACTGGCGGAAAAGGCAGCTCTGGAAACCATGCCCGAAAGCGAACTGATGCGATTCATTTTCCGTCCCGGCTTTTCCACCGCGGAAAAAGTCACCGCAATATCCGGACGGGGAGTTGGGATGGATGTAGTGCATAGTAATTTATCTAAAATCGGGGGTTCGGTCGATATGGAGTCTACGGTGGGTATGGGCACAACCATACATATTAAGTTGCCGTTGACTCTGGCCATTATTCCCAGCCTGATCGTAAGAGTGGCTTCGGAACGCTATGCCATTCCACAGATTAATGTGGCTGAGCTGGTACGTATTCCTGCGAAAGAAGTTCAGAAACGGATTCAACGTATCGACCATTCGGCCCTGTTACGTTTAAGGGGAGAATTGTTGCCCCTGATTCGCATTTCGGATGTGCTGAATATTCACCGTATTTTCATCGATCCGGAAACAGGCGAGCAAAAAACGGACCGCCGGAAGACTTTTATCGACAGACGAAGTAAGGATATCAAAAACAGTGCTGCTGGGCACGAATCTATGAAGCGGAATGAAAAGAGCAGAGAGCGGGCCGATCGCCGTATTTCACCCGGAAGCGCCTATACAATCGTTGTAGTTAATGCCGGAGAATTGAATTATGGTCTATTGGTTGATGAACTAATTGATTACGAAGAAATCGTCGTGAAACCGCTGGGACGGCATATTAACAGGTTACCCACCTATGCCGGCGCTACCCTGTTAGGTGATGGGAAAGCAGCACTTATTTTGGATGTAATCGGTATGGGTATGGTCATGAAAATGAAAGTGGTTAAGAAAAAGGTCGAAGAAACGATTCTACCAAAAAAACAAGAAAGGCCTGAAGATACGCAGTCCATGCTATTGGTACACAATGCGGAAAACGAACAATTCGCTGTACCGCTCGGGTTGATTTCGAGGATCGAAAAAATTGACAAATCGGAAATCGAGATAACCGGTGGTAAAAAAACCATCCGTTATCGCGGGAAGAGCCTGATTCTTTGTTCCATTGAAGATGTAGCAAAAGTGAAACCCATAGCCGATCTGAATACTTTTTTTGTGATCGTTTTCCCTTACGGCGATAAAGAAGTTGGATTACTGGTTTCCCGTATCATAGATGTTGTGGATTTTGACATGAAAATGGATGAAGAAAGCTTCAGGCAAAGCGGTATCCTCGGTTCGGCGGTCATTAACAACCAAACGACTTTATTGCTTGATCTTTATGATATAGTCTCTCAATTGCTGCCGGAATGGACCCGGGATTCGGAATCGGATGCTGAAAATACGGTCTTATTGGTTGAAGATTCTCGTTTTTTCAGAAGGCAGATCAGAGGATTCCTCGAACAAGCCGGATATACGGTCTTAACTGCCAAAGATGGGCTTGAAGGGGCCGAATTACTTGAGAGTTCCGTTCATCCCATTCGTTTGATATTAACGGATATTGAAATGCCTAATCTGGATGGAGTGAGTATGACGGAAAAGATTCGCAGGCAACATCGTTTTGATGAATTACCGATTATTGCACTCACAACCGTCATAGGTAAGTCCGCCGAACAACGAGCTCGGAAAGCCGGTATGGATGAATATCTGATTAAGCTGAACAGGGAACATATTCTGGAACGTGTCCAACATTTCATCCGAAACGGCAGATCGTTGCAGGGTTGATGAATAGGAATAAAATATGAAAAATTCAGAAGAACGACAATTGGCCATTTTTGAAATCGGGTCTATTTTCTGTGCCCTACCGGTTGAGCACATTCAGGAAATTAAAAATCATTTAACCATCACTCCGGTATACAATGCGCCCCAGTATGTCAGTGGCATCGCAAATCTGCGTGGGCAAGTAATCACGATTCTGAATCTGCGTCGTATATTCGCTTTAGAATCTATGAATTATGATTCGAACAGACGAATTATGGTTGTGAACAGTCAAGGGGAACCGGTCGGGTTGCTGATCGGTAAGATGATGGATATTGTTTATGCAAAGACGGAAGAGATACAGCCGACGCCTTCCAATATTGACCGCAAAGTCTCTTCTTACTTTTTGGGAATATACATGATGGATGAAAAACTGTTAGCCTTACTGGATTTAGATAAGATTCTTAATCCGGAAACACGAATAAATAAAATGGACTATCCCATTTGAATGAAACGGAAAGAGATGTGCTTATGATTATGGGTTACTATTCTAACGAAGCTATTTTAGGCTCCCGGATGCAACGAATCTCTTCAGACTGGGTCCCTAAATGAATGAACTCTATAGTATCCCGTGAATGTAGAGACCGGATGAAATTGTGAAATCAAGAGTGGAATGTCGTTCTCACCGTGGTTTCATGACGGCCGGACAGGCGGGAAAGAATTTTCGCACCGTATCTGAAATCAAGGGGACACATAAAACTATTAAGCAAGCAGAAAAGGATTTTTAGTAAAATTTAGATTATAGATTTAATACATATTATTTATAGAAGGGTAATCCGATGAAAAATGTAAAGATCATACACAAGTTAATGGGAATCGCCGGTTTGGCCACCGTCGTTCCGATTCTGGTTCTTATTCTGATCAGTATCTCCGTAAAAAAGGCGACAGTACAGAAGGTTGGGAACATACTCGATCAACAGACAAAGCAATATATTTCAACAATTGCCAGGGATGTATACGATCAGTGTAGAATTGTTAATGAAAATAGCCGCGATTTAGCCGGAGTTCAGAAAAAGTTGAAGGAACAAATCAGCCGCATCGCCATAGGGCATTCGGGTTATGTTTTTATATTGGGGACAAGAGGAAAGCAACGAGGTTCCTATATTCTTTCAAAAAACAGGTTGAGAGACGGTGAAAATATTTGGTCGGCAAAAGACGCCGACGGTCATTTTTTCATCCGGCAAATGATACAATCAGCCGAACATCTCAACGGAGATCAGGTGTACTTCCAAAAATATCCCTGGCAAAACAGGGGTGATACCGGAACCCGGATGAAAATTTCTGCCGTTACCTATTTTAAACCATGGGGCTGGGTGATCGGTGCCGGTGCTTACCTGGACGAAATCGACCAGGCCAATATACAAATGAATCATTCTCTCGATACCTTTATCAAACTTCTTTTGCTGACCGGGATCATCGTCTTTTTCGTAATATTTATCGGTGCGTTCTGGTTGGGCAAAAAATTAACCGATCCTCTGGAAGAATTAGCCAAAGCGGCAGAACAAATAGGTATCGGTGATTTAACCGTTTCTGTGCATCCTAAGTCCCAGGATGAAATAGGTGTATTAGCTTCATCTTTTAATAATATTATCATAAAGCTGAGAAAAATTATTCAATCTATTATCCAGACTGCCATGGCTTTAAATGAGAATTCGAATCAGTTCAATACAATTTCCGAACGTCTTTCGGAAAATTCCATGAGAATGCAAGAGATGTCGTCCGGTATTGTATCCAACTCGGATAAAATGTTGGAAGAGATGATGGTTGTAACTGCTGCGGCCGAACAGACCGGAACTAATATTACCGTAGTTGCTTCATCGGCGGAACAAATGACGGCCACTATCGGAGAGATTGCCCGCAGCGCTGAAAAAGCCAGGTCTGTTTCCGGGCAGGCCGTTAAGAATGCCCGTGTCGCAGGTGATCGAGTGAGTGAATTAGGGCAGGCGGCCAGTCAGATAGATCGTGTTGTGGAGATGATTGAGGAAATTGCCGACCAGACCAAACTCCTGGCATTAAATGCAACCATAGAGGCAGCCAGGGCGGGAGAAGCCGGAAAAGGTTTTGCTGTAGTGGCCAATGAAGTGAAAGAACTGGCCCGGCAAACAGCCGTAGCAACCGAAGATATCCGTCAGAAGATTGAAGCCATTCAGATGACCACAGAAAAGACAATTTCGGAAATCGGAAATATTAACTCGGTAATGGATCAGGTGGACGAAACCGTAGACACAATAGCCACTGCCGTGGAAGAACAGGCGGTTACTACCAAAGAAATTGCTACCAATATAACCCAGGCAGCCAGTGGGATGGATGAAATAAACAGGATGATCGCAACTTCTTCTGCCAAGAATGAAGAGTCCAATCAAAAGATTCAACATGTGTCCGAATCCAGCGCAGAGGTAGTGCGGGATAGCGAAACGATTCATACCAATGTAGAACAGCTGGCTAAGTTTAGTACGACACTTATCCAATTGGTAAACCAGTTTAAGACGGAATAAAAAACGTATGGTCCGGATGAACTCGATTGTCCGGCTTTATGTATTATTGCGGGTTGCCGAAAAACCTTTTGGGAAGATGGGGAAGGGCTCCTTTTTTATGAAGAACATGGCAGGATAAGCAATGCGGCAAGATAAACTTAAGGTTCTCATTGTAGATGATACGGCCTTGTACCGTAAGATTCTACGCGATCTTCTAAATAAAATGGATGAAGTAGAAGTGATTGGATCGGTGCCAAATGGCAAGCTCGCTTTAGACAGGATCCATCAGTTACATCCCGATTTGTTAACGCTCGATATCGAAATGCCGGGAATGGACGGCCTGCAAACGCTGCAGGCTATTAAAGATCGGGAAATCCAGGTCTCTAGTATCATGGTGAGTTCCCATACCACGAGAGATGCGGAAATCACTTTAAAAGCCCTCGAATTAGGCGCCTTCGATTTCATCGCCAAACCAAATGGTACTGATCTTGTACAGAATATCCGGGTTTTAGAAGAGCAACTTCATCCTAAAATCGCCGCCTTATACAGAATGCTTCATCCTAAAGATAATCTCTATCGAAGTCCCGATGCGGAATCCCTTGCGAGGAATGAAAAGCCGGAATCCGTATTAAGCGGTCGAAAATATGCGATCATTGCTATTGGTGTGAGTACCGGCGGTCCAAGAGCATTGGCAGAAATAATACCACGGCTTCAGGGCAATTTAAACGTGCCCCTGGTTGTAGTTCAGCATATGCCTCCTGTTTTTACCCGGGCTCTGGCGGAATCACTCAATAAAAAAAGCGAACTCACTGTGCTGGAAGCCGGAGAGGGCCGTGAGCTTACGGCCGGATCCGTATATATCGCTCCGGGTGGCAAACAGATGAGGCTATCCAGGAATAGGGCACAAAGAGTCATTATCGAAATAACGGATGATCCCCCGGAAAATTATTGTAAACCTTCCGCTGATTATCTGTTTCGTTCTGTCGCTTCGATTTATGGTCGAAACGCGTTAGGTATCATCTTGACCGGAATGGGTCGGGATGGTACGGACGGCTTAAAAGCAATGAAGAGGCGGGGTGCCGGGGTTATTGCCCAGGATAAAGAGAGTTGTGTCGTCTTCGGAATGCCTCTGGAAGCCATCAGGGCCGGGGTAGTGGATGAGGTGATTCCTTTGAAACAAATAGCCGGGAAAATATACCGCCTTGTAAACGGGGTAGAAAACGGAAGGATACCCTCAAATGGGATGGGGATCAATCGGTCTTATTTGGGTATATCTTGACTTGCGGAAGGATCCGAGCCCAAAAGGATAATCCGCGCAATATCTAATACATAAGAGTAGGATATGCTGAAAGTAAACGCCAATGAACTGGCCTATGTTACGAAGTACATCCATCGGCTAACGGGTATTGTCCTTAGTGAATCAAAAGCGTATTTGCTGGAAAGCCGGTTAGGGCCATTACTTCAGGAATATGGTTTTCGAAACTACCGCGAATTGTGTGAAAATGCTGAAAAAGATTCGAGCCATATCGTTCGGCAACGCATTATTGACGCTATTACAACCAAGGAAACGTTTTTTTTCAGGGATACCGCTCCTTTTGAATTATTAAGGCATAAAATCTTTCCGGAAATGATTCATCGTCTCCGGACCAGTAAGGATTCCAAAAACAGGTTAAGGATCTGGAGTGCGGCCTGCTCCACAGGCCAGGAAGTATACAGCCTGGAAATTATTTTAACGGAGCTTCTTTCCGATATTGAACTTTGGGATATTCACATTCTGGGAACGGATATTTCCGAAGCGGCCATCACTCGGGCCAAATCGGGTCAATATAATCGTACGGAAATTGGCAGAGGATTGAATGAGATTCAGCTCAGACGTTATTTTATAAATCACGGAAAATACTGGCAAGTTCGGAATGAACTGAAAAAATTCGTATCCTTTGAAAAGCAAAATCTATTAAAACCATTTACGGGAATGAAAAAATTTGATCTGATTTTATGCAGGAATGTCGCTATTTATTTTGCTCCTGCGAATCGGGCCCTTCTGTTCAGGCGCATCGCAACTCAGCTGAATCCCGGGGGCATCTTAATGATTGGCTCCTCGGAAACCCTATCCGGGGCGGACGATTGTTTCGAACGGAAGGATTCCATGAAATCGATTTATTATTCCTTAAAAGAACAGCATGTAAATTGAATGTATGGATTTCGCATCCCGACAAGCGGGTTATGTTTTAGGCAAAATAAACAATCCTTTGCTTTGTCTTACTCCTAATAGATTCCTCTTCTTATTCGACTCTACCGTGTTTCTTGTGAAGCCGTATATTAATTGAAGACTGATAAAAGGAATGAAACAATTTTTTATGGTTTCGTCCATCTTGTATTTAAAGACAATAGTATCCGAAGGATACGAACATGAGTAGCCACAGGCCTGGCCTGTGGTAAAGCGGAAAAAGCGAGCGCGACGCTGAAGGCGTCGAATGTGGAACGCAGAGCATTCTAACGAGATAGGAGACCCTATACATTGAAAGGCCTGGTTTATTTTACCGCTTTGCGGTTGCATCTTGCCCACAGGCTTTGTTCCTGCCCGTCGGCTGACGGGTGTGGTACTTATATTGCATCACTTCGTGCTGATTTAAGGATGACATTTTTACGGCGTTTAACCACCGGCGAGATAAAAATAACAAAGGATGGCGAAATTTTGCCGTTAATATTTTAAAAAATAAGCCGAAGATAGATTTATAATCGTTTGTTAGTTCAGGCATCTTTTAATAGATCCAATTTACAGATCATCTGCAGGAGAATATGTGCATGGAATTTGAAACCGTCCCTTCAGGCTCCTATTCGATCAAAAAAAACGGTCACGTGCAATTGAGAGCTTTCCTCGGGTCTTGTGTGGGTGTGGCTATTGTTGACGAAGAGGCCAGAGTTGCCGGCCTCTATCACATCCTCTTACCCGAGCCGCCCGGAAAAGGAGCTGCCCAGGAACCGGAAAAATACGCTTCAACAGGGATGGCTTTATTCCTGGCCGATCTGCAAAAAGCCGGTGCCAAAAAGGAACGGCTCAAGGCCAGTGTGGCCGGTGGCTCCCTGGTTGGGAATGTTTCCATGATCGATTTAAAATTGGATATCGGCGGCCAGTCCGCAGAGATCGTGGCTAATTTTCTTAAGCTGGAGAATATTCCGGTTATCAAGATGGAAACCGGTGGGTATCTGTCTTTTCAGATTGCCCTGGATACCTCCAAGTTAGTATGCAAGATAGAACCGATTGTAGCCGCTCATCCGGCCATACATAATCCGACTCCTACCATTAATAAAAAATTGGATTTAGATGAAGCCATGAATAAGGTGCGGCCTATTCCTCAGATCGCTTTGCGCGTGATTCGCATGATCAACGAAGAAGATATTTCGTTATCGACTATTGCCAAAGAGATACGCCAGGATCAGATTTTGACCGCTAAGGTGTTACAGCTCAGTAACTCGGCTTATTTCAATCCCAGAAAACCCTTCGATTCCATTGACAGAGCGATTATTTTTCTCGGTGAGAAACGCATCTTACTGATGACTTTATCGGTTTTTACGGAGATTTATTACCAACAGGCGGAACAAGGTTATTCTCTGGTAAAAGGCGGATTATTTCGCCATGCCTTGAGTGTGGCCTTTGTAGCGGAATCCATCGCCAAACTCTTAAAGTCCGTTGCTGCGGATCAAGCCTATACCGGCGGTTTACTTCACGATTTCGGTAAAGTAGTTCTGGATCAGTTCATGGCCAAGGAATACCCCTTATTTTATCGCAAGATGATGGGCAATACTACGTATCCCCTGATTGATTTGGAAAAGGAAATATTCGGATACTCCCATCCGGAAATCGGGAAAATTTTGGCGGAGAAATGGTCTCTGCCTGAAAACCTACAAGAAGTCATTGCCTATCATCACAATCCGGAAGCCGCGCAGGTAGATGCAAAATTAACCAATGTAATTTATCTGTCCAACCAATTAGTAAACAGCTTCGCATCCGGCGAGTCGGTCCATAGCAGCGCTTCCGGTGATTTAGGACGGGTTATGGAAGTTTTGCAGGTATCACCGGCCATGTTATCCGAATTGATCGATGCTTTACCCTGGAATGAAATGGATCGCCTGGAACTGGGAGTGCGCTGATTCCATTTTGTTCGGAACGGCACACCCAACTCAATTATTTATTTAAAAACCTTTTCGCCTGCCCTCATATTTCACTTTGTTAAAAATATTCCTATATACTTTTATTTTATCAAAATTTTATAGCGAGAAACAGCTGAAAATTTTCCCGGGAGAGAGCTAAAACGGAAAGATTGTTTTACCGGAGGAAATCTTTTCCTCTTCTATACATCCGGGTTAGCAACACACAGGATCAACTCTTTTTAATTCGCATCCGGTAACTCCCGTAAATTTAACCAGTTAAGGATACAATCCCTTTATGGCGGTGTAATTTTTCGGGTTTGGCACGCCCCTTGTAAAGTAGATAACGAGGAGAAGAACGATGAAACTATTTAACACAGACAATATTCATCTTTTAAAAAAGTCCCTGGATCTGTATGCGAAGGAACATTCGGCTATAGCCAAGAATATTGCCAATGCCAACAATCCCAACTATAAACGGGTAAATACGGATTTTAGTAAAGTATTACGTTCCAATCTGGAACGGACCCTTAAGACAACGGATCCGCGTCATATTAGCGAACCGGAAATACCCGAACGGAAAAATCAAAACGATGCGCATTCCGAAGTAGATATTTCGCAGGAGATGGGACAACTGGCGGAAAACCAGATTCGTTACGAATTTGCCAGTAAAGCCTTGAACCGAACTTACAGGATGCTTCTTTCGGGAATAACAGGCAGACAGACTTAAAAGAGGTGAATGATGAAAATAGGCGGCATATTATCGGCAATACATACCACACTTTCCGGTATGTCCAATCAGATGAAGCGTTTGGACGTAATCTCGGAAAACATTGCCAATGCGGAAAGGGCCCCGGATGCCAAGGGTCGGGTTTACCATCGTAAGGTAGTTGTACCGAAAAAGACATCGAAAGGGCATATACATTTTGATCCCGAATCATCTCTTCCATTGCGTCGACAGGATCAAAATCATATGAGCCTTAAATCAGCCGAAGAAATTCTGACCGGCAGAAAACCGGATGAATTTCCATTGAAAGTTGTGGAAGAAAAAGGGGTTAAATTGGTCTACAATCCTTCTCATCCCAGAGCGGATGAAAACGGCTATGTCAAAATGCCTAATGTGAATCCGGTGGAAGAGATGGTTGATTTAATCGCTGCCACGCGAACTTATGAAGCTAATGTGACCGTGCTGAACGCAGCCAAGCAACTGGCCAAAAGAGCTTTGGAAATATAAAGGGTGGAAGAATGAAAGTTTCATCATCAAACTGGAATATTTCAGGCGCAACCCGGGCCTACCGCCAGATTCGTTCGCATCTTCAGCCCGAAGGCCAATCGACCAATGTTCAGGTTTCCAAAGGGTCTGCTAAAACCTTGAAGGCGGCTCTGCAACCAACGGATATACTTTCCACGAAAGAGAGGGCAACTTTGCATGCTCTTTTTTCGGGAAACGAGCAAATAAAAATGTTCTACGGAAATAAACCGGTAAGAAGTATCCAGTCCGGTTTTTTATTGGATTTAAAAGGATAATGAGGTGACAAATGCCCAAAATTAATCCCCTGAATACCAACCAGATTTCTGAGATCACACAACAGAAAAAAACGGTGGAGGCCGGATCGGTTGGCGATGCTCTGCGCACGCGTGATTTTGGTCAGACAATTTCGGATTTTATTCAAGCTGTAAACAATAAACAAATTTCTTCCCAACAGCAAGTTGCAGACGTGATTGAAGGTCGCTCCGAAAATTTGCATCAGGCTATGGCCAGTCTGGAAGAAGCGCGTCTCAGTTTCCAACTGATGATTGAAATCCGTAATAAACTACTCGAATCGTACAAGACTCTGGAAAGAATGCAGATTTAGTGAGGTAAGGAAATGAACTCGGTTTTTGGTCAGCTACAACATCTTTTTTCACAATATTCAATGAAACAACGCATCATCATTATCGGTGTGCTGATTGGTTTTTTTTCGGCAGCCGTTGCTCTGGTTTTATGGGCCAATCGTACCGAATACAGTGTACTTTATAGCAATATTGATCCCAATTCGGCCGGATCCGTTGTTGCGGATTTACGCAATAGTAAAATCCCTTTTCGTCTGGAAAACGGCGGAACAACCATATTAGCTCCATCCGATCAAATTAATGAATTACGACTGAAATATGTACAAAGCGGTTTCATTAAAGATAATGTAAATGGATATGAAATATTCGAGAAAAACAATCTGGGTATGACCACCTTTATGCAACGTTTGAATTTCAAACGAGCTCTGGAAGGGGAATTGATGCGCACCATTAATCAGTTTCCGGAAATAAAGCAAAGCCGTGTTCATTTGGTTATTCCGGAAGATAAATTATTTGAGGGCGAGAAAGAGGGCAGTGCTTCGGTTGTCTTGCATTTCATGCCGGGTGCGCATATGAATACCAATCAGGTGAAGGGAATTGCCGCTCTGGTTGCCAACAGTGTAGAGGGCATTGAGCCCAAAGATGTGGTGGTCATGGATGACGATGGGAATGTACTGGTCCAGGATGATGAAGGTAATGCCTCCATGGGGAATGTGGGCAACCAATATGAACTGCGTCAATCCCTTGAGCAGCAATTACAAAAAAAGGTGCAGGATATCGTGGGCGGGGTAGTAGGTAAAAATAATATGGTGGTCAAGGTTTCCGCCGATCTCAATTTCGATCGTATTGAACGAACCAAAGAAGAAATCGATCCGGATAATACCGCTATTTTAAGTCAGGAAAAATATAATGAATCGTCTAAAAGTGCTATCGATACCTCCAATTATAATGTGCAGAAAGTGACCTCAAATTACGAAATAAGCAAGACCAAGGAAACATACGTTTCCAATACGGGTGATATAAAAAGGCTGACTGTGGCGGTTTTGGTGAATGGTAGATATCAAAAGAACAAGACCAAAGACGGGAAAGAGGCATACACCTATATCCCCCGAAGTGAAGAGGAACTGAATCAGATTGCTTCTCTGGTTAAAAGTGCGGTCGGTTATAATGAAGACCGCGGAGATGTAGTGGAAGTACAGAATATGAAATTAGCCGATCGTCAGGTCACCAAGGATAAGGAGTATTTTGAACAGGGGATTCGATTTGATTTCTGGGAGAAAATAATCACCTATGGTTTGATCTTCGTCGGTCTGTTGTTAGCCCTGTTCCTCTTAAAAGGGATGTTAAAGACAAGTGTAGCTCAGCTGGCTCTACCCGGTGGTGGAACGGCGGCGGCCGAATCTCTTCCCGGCTCGGTACCCGCATCCTCGGAAGAGTCCCAGGCCCTAAATGAAAATACATCCGTTTCGGGACAAATAAAACGGCCCCAGCCGGAAGAAGAAATTTCTGAAGATTTTTATATGAAAAAACTAAGTCCCGAGGCCCGGGCTAAAATGAAGGCCAAAGACAAAATGACCGATGAAGTTATCAAGTTTGCCGAAGAAAATCCTGAAAATACGACTAAATTAATTCGTTCCTGGTTAACTAATTCAGAGAGTTAAAATGGCACAATTAAGCGCGCAAAAAATAACACCTGTACAAAAAGTTGCATTATTGATGATCGCTTTGGGAATCGAACGGGCCACACCCATTTTAAAGAATCTATCGGAAACGGAAATTGAAAATATTTCTATAGAGATCGCCCGTCTGCAAAATATTCCGGTGGAAATTCTATCGGCCACCCTGGAAGAATTCTATGAAATGATTATGGCCAACCAGTATATCATCCAGGGGGGGCTTAATTATGCCCGCCAAATGCTCGAAGCGGCCCGGGGTAAGAAAAAATCGGAAGATCTTATTAAAAAAGTTGAAGCAGCGGTGGAAGTGAGCGCTTTTTATTTGTTGCAAACCGTGGACGATAAACAATTGCTAAATTTCCTGCAGAACGAGCACCCCCAAACCGCAGCATTGATTCTGGCCAATTTGAAGCCGCAACAGGCCGCTGCTATTCTTTCTGAGATGCCGGAAGAAACGCAATTTGAAATCGCTTACAGAGTAGCCACTATGGAGAAAACCTCTCCGGAATTAATTGAAGATATTGAGAATGTTCTGCGAGAACAGCTGGGTTCCGTTTTTGGTGGCGGATTAAGCAAGACCGGTGGCGTGGAAGCTTTGGCGGATATATTGAATTCGGTCAGCCGCACTTCGGAAAAGAATATTTTAAGCAGTCTGCGCGAAAGAAATACGGAATTAGCCAATGAGATTACAGACCTGATGTTCGTTTTCGAGGATATCGCTCACCTACCTTCTTCGGCCATCCAGACGATTCTCAAGGAAATCGATTCTAAAACTCTGGCGCTGGCTCTTAAGGCGACCAGCAATGAACTGAAGGAATTGATATTTAAAAATATGTCCGAGCGGGCTGCGAAAATGCTTAAGGAAGAACTGGATTACTTAGGCCCGGTACGCGTCAAAGAGGTGGAAGAAGCGCAGAAAAATATTTTGGAAACAGCCAGAAGACTCGAAGAGCAAGGACAGATCATGCTTATTCGCGGTGAAGAAGAAGAGTTGCTGGAATAATAGTTATGAAAGAGTTTACGCTTAAAATAAACAGACCTCCCGTGGGTTATAAAGTAGCCGAATCCAGAAGTATGCGGGGTGACCGTTCCGGTAGAAGAGGAGGGCAGGACGGTAAAGGCCCCTTCTCTGCAGAGATGCAAAAGATAAAGACTCTGAATGATCGTATAAAAATTCTGGAAATGGAACTGCAAAAAGCACGGGAAGATTCTTTCCGGGCCGGTTATGAAGAAGGTCGCCAGAGCATCATGGGAGAAGCGCAGAAACGCATTGAGGCTATGAATATCGAAATGCAGGCCATGGAAATTAAATACCTGGAAGCTATAGAAAAAATCGAGGGCCCTCTGTTGGCCATTTCGAAACGTATGGCCGAAGAGATCATAAGCATTGCCTTAAAGCTCCCCGAAGCGGCCGAACAATCTCTTTATGAACGATTAAGGAAGATGCTCTATGAAATCATAGACCAGAATAAGGTGATCGTTGAAATCAATCCTGAACTTCTTAAGAATTTTGATTCCGAGCAGATCAAGGATACGATGGGCATGCCTCCCAAAATGGAATTGAATTTTATCGGACGCGAAGACCTGCAGAAGGGCGAAGTTATCATTAATAGCGAAGATTATTATATAGACGGCAGATTCAAATCACAGATCGAAGATATTCACGATCAGTTAGCCAATGAGGAAGATTGATGGAAGACCTGGACGAACGCTTTCAGAAATTCTTATATAAAATGGAAGATATCAAACCGATCCAAGTGGATGGTAAGGTATCCCAGATCACCGGTATCGTGATTGAAGCGACTTCCGTGGGGGGAACGGTAGGAGAAGTTTGTGAAATTTCCACGGTTAAGGAAAAAATAAAAGCGGAAATTGTTGGATTTAAAGAAAACAAAATTCTTCTCATGCCTCTTGGTGAAACGGTTGGTGTCGCACCGGGTAGTCATGTTCGTTTAAATACCCGGCCCTTGAGAGTCCCGGTCGGTGAAGGGTTGCTGGGAAGAATTATCGACGGCCTGGGTAATCCGATTGACGATAAGGGGCCGATTCGTACCAATCAATTTCGCAGTGTTTTCAATATGCCCCCGGACCCTTTAAAGAGAAAGCGTATTGTGCATCCCCTGATTACGGGGATTCGGGCTATTGACGGACTGGTTACGCTCGGCAAAGGGCAGCGTGTGGGTATTTTTGCCGGAAGTGGTGTGGGAAAAAGTGTCCTGTTGGGAATGATCAGTCGCTATACCGATGCTCAGGTAAATGTGATCGCTTTGATTGGTGAACGGGGAAGAGAAGTTCGGGAATTTATTGAAAAGGATTTAGGTGAAGAGGGATTGCGCCATTCCGTGGTGATTGTGGCCACATCCGATCAAGCCGCTACCGTGCGTATCAAGGGATCATTGGTGGCAACTACCATTGCCGAATATTTCCGCGATAAAGGGCTCGATGTTCTGTTATTAATGGATTCATTAACCCGGGTGGCTATGGCTCAGCGTGAAATCGGTCTGGCTATCGGTGAACCGCCGACTACCAAGGGGTACACTCCGTCGGTGTTTGCCTTGATGCCTCGCCTTTTGGAACGGGCGGGAAACGGGGAAACAGGGAGTATCACCGGTCTGTATACCGTACTGGTCGAAGGGGATGATATGGATGAACCGGTTGCCGATACCGCGCGCTCTATTCTGGACGGACATCTTGTTTTGTCAAGGCGGCTGGCTACCAAAGGGCACTATCCTGCCATCGACGTACTGGCCAGTATCAGTCGTTTGAAGACGGAAGTTACCAGTGACGACCAGAAAAAATTCTCAGCAAGGTTCCTGGAAAATTTAGCCGTTTATGCCGAAAATGAAGACTTAATTAATATCGGCGCCTATGCACCGGGAAGTAATCCGAAACTGGATGAAGCATTGAAAAAAATTGAACCGATGAACGGCTTTCTGCGACAGGGCATTACCGAGAGAGCCGATTTTGTGCAAACAAACAGCATGATGCGCGAAATTATGGAGACGGAAAACGAATGAGCGGTCGGTTTATTTTTCCTTTACAGAAGGTCCTTGATATTCGAACTCATCAGGAAGATCAGAAAGCAATCGAACTGGGTCAGGCCAGGCACGCTCTTTACCAGGAAGAGCAAAAATTGGACCATCTGCGGATTAAGAAAAGTAATACTCTGCAACAATCCGATCAGGACCTTCAGCAAACTGTTCGACTGCAACAGTTACAGGTATTGGGCACTTATTTGGATCAGTTAAATCGACAAATCAAGACAAAAACGGAAGAGATTGAACAAAAGTCCCGGATTGTGGAGGAAAAACGAATCGATCTGATGAAAGCCTCCAAAGAAAAGAAAAAAGTTGAGAAATTAAAAGAACGCCAAAAGGAATCTTATAAAAAGGAAACTTCGAAAAGAGAAACAAAAATCATAGACGAAGTGGCCTTAAGAACCCGAAAGAATAGCAATTAGGTATATTCGAAATGATGAAATGGATCGCATTCAGCGTTAGCTCGTTTATTTTTATCCTTAGTCTTGTATTTGGGGCCATGCTATATCTTAAACCGCCCCCTAAAAAGCCGCTTAAGCAGAAAAATAGAGTGACCTCTTCTAAGACCCATTTCAAGAAGATAGGGCATATTTTGAATGCCAGGGATAGCCTTGTTCAGGTGATTGACGATTATGAAAAAGAGATTGACCGACAGAAGAAAGAGCTGGATAGTCTGAAACAGGTTCTTGCAGAAAAGAATGATCAGCTGGGTACTTCCCAAAAAGAGATTGAAAAATTAACGGTAGAACTCAAAAACAAAGGCGATCAGGATGTCCGGGCTAAATCGATGGCTAAAACTTTGTCCTCTTTAACCTTAAAAAAAATGGCCCCGATTCTGAATAAACTGGATGATGAGACGATTATTCTGATCTACAACCAAACCAGTAGAAGCGCCCGGAAAAATATTTTAATGGCTCTAAGTGAAGATCGTGCGGCTAAAATTACAAGAAAATTAGTGAATTAGAGAATGCAGATGAAAACACCACAATTACTTTCGTCCTTAAAAATCGGGCCTCTTTTCGGGAATAAAAAGACCGGAAAACAACGAACATCGACCGGATTCTTCGGGAAATTCCTGAGCAGTATTTTAAGGAAGAGTTTCAAAAAAAATCCGATAGCAGCCCCGATTCCGGTTCAAAGATCCATGGTTGAGAAAAAGAGTATTTCTCTGACAAACTCCGATAATATGGGGCAATTCCTTACCAAACTGGGAAAATCGCATAAAACTGTGGGGAAACAGATTGCCGGGCAGAAGGAACCTGTTCAGGATAAGGAAAAAATAAAAATCTTGAATAAAGACCCGGATGCGAAGCTACTGTATATTATAGAACATATTACCTCTTCGGAATTCAAAAAGTTAATGGGCAAAACCCGCCGTTTGGAAATTCGCTTCAGTGACCAGGTTTCCCTCGAATATGACGCAGATAATGACAGGGTTCCGATCAAAATAAAAGTCAGTAACAAACGGGTGGCCAAAAGAATAAGCGGGCTCTTAACCCGATTCCGAAAGAATGTTCCGGAAAATAAACAAAATATGAAGCCTCTCCCCCGGATTGCAATCGAAATAAAAGGTACGGAACACGATTCCGAACAAAAGATCCTTTCGACCGCGGGAAAAAGCGAGCTAAAATCAACTGCGCGAAATAGCAGTAGTAAAACGGTGAGTCCCCTTTCCGAACTTGAAGCTTCGACCGTAAAGCGAGGTGAACAAAGCGACGTTTTCCCGTCTTTTAAAGCGAAGAAATCGGGAACCGACCATGCTCCGGCACCGGAACATCGTCTGCAAAAGGATAAACCTTCACTTCCTCACAAGGTTGCGCGTCTGATGCGGCGCGGGCGGTGGAGCCGGGCCAAACTTGAAAGCGAACAAATGTCGGGTCGCGTCAAAAATTTAGAAATCCCGGCCGATATCCGGAAGGGAAAAGTAAAATCGTTTACACAAGGAATAGCCCGGCAAAATAAGGTTGAAGCAAATGACAAATCATTTCATACGCCTCAAATACAACAAACACACGAAGAAGCCCCTCTGAAGAAGGAATCCCCTTTGCAAAATTTGCCGAGACTGAAGGACCTTCCGGTTTCCGAAACGGCCCCGGTGAAGATAAATATGAAGGGGAAAAGGCAGGAAAATACGCATATTGAAAAGAAAGTCGGCAAGGAAAGGATCACTCTCTTCTCCGAAAGAATACAGCCGTCCGAAACGGTAAAAACAGCGCCAGAAAACAAGGTATTGGCCGCCCGTCCTGAGATGCATACCGGGCATGAACGAATTGACCCCGGGCATACACACGGGAAAAAAGAGGAGACCATTCCGAAATTCAATGAGTCTAAGGAGTCTGAAAAGCAAAATGATTCGGCTCCCGTCCGTTTTCAGACAGATGGCATTCGGCCAAAGTCGCCCCAAATAAAAGAAACACAATCACGGGCTTTCGTTTCCAGAATGAGTGAGCTTATTCAGAATCTGGAAAAAGTAAAGAAGCCCGGTGCGGAAAAGAGTGTTTTTAAGCTGGAGAGCAGTCCCCTCGGTAAAATGGAAATTCAACTCAAAAACGGGCCTGATGCCAAAAAAATTGCCATTACGGTTGAATCGGAGCACTCGAAACAAGAAATACAGAAACTGGTGCCCGCTATTCAGCATAATCTGAATATGCGCGGAATGGAAATCTCAGTCGTCACGATTGATATCGGCCGCTTTGTCCAATCCAAGGAACAGCAGGCCAAACAATCTTCCGGCCGGGATAAACATAAAACCTATTCAAAAGGAAAGGAGGGAAGCGATCATGAAGCAGATATTGCCCCCGTAAAATCAAGGGATTTCGGTTATAATACCATTGAAGTTGTCGCATAGGAGAATAAGATGCAAACATCAGCAATTAATTCAACAAATACCAATGCATCGGGTACCCAGACGGAGGGAATGTTAAAAAACAGATCCCTGGGAAAAGATGAATTTTTGCAGTTACTGGTAGCTCAGCTTAAAAATCAGGATCCGTTTAATCCCATGCAGGGAACCGATTTTGCAGCTCAGCTAGCCCAATTCAGTTCGCTGGAGCAATTAACCAGTATCGATTCCAACCTGAAAGATGGCTTAAGTACGGATATGATGCTGACTCAGGCTGTTAACAATACCATGGCTGCCAATTTCATCGGCAAAGAGGTAACCTCCCTCGGGAATACGGTTACTCTCATATCCGGGGATCATCCGGCGCTCAATTTCCTGGTTTCCGATTATGCCGACAAAGCCACGCTAAAAATCTCTGATGAAACAGGGAAAGTGGTACGCACCCTAAAGATGAGTGGTCTGTCTTCAGGACGACAGTCGGTAGAATGGGATGGCCTGGACGATAACGGTCAACCGTTACCGGGAGGTAACTATACCTTTAGCGTGGAAGCCGAAAATGCCAAGGGAGAAACGGTAAAGGTTCAGGAATTGACCAAGGGAATCGTTTCCACCATACGCTATGTGGATGGTCATGCCGTTTTACTGGTTAACGGAAAGGAAATTTCCCTGGCCGATGTATTGGAAATCGGATGAATAAGGTAAGGAAAAAGTTATGAAAGTAGCCGACCTGCAAAGAAATCTCGGTTCTTTTCCACTGAAACCGGGCCATTTGGGCCAGACAAGGCCGGCAAAAGGCCTATCCGTTCAACCGGGTAGTAAGCCCTTTGCCGAAGTGCTGAATAAAGAGATCAGAGGGCAGGAAAAGATACGATTTTCCGCTCATGCTTTGCGCCGTATAGAGGAACGTCAGGTACCCGTGGGTATAAATGCGCTCCATCGTCTGGATCAAGGCATCCGCCAACTGGAAGCCAAAGGTTCCCGGAATTCGGTAGTATTTGTAGACGACACGGCCTTTGTGGTAAGTGTGAGAAATAAAACCGTTGTAACCGCTGTAGATCGTAACAGCGCGAACCACAACATATTTACCAATATTGACAGTGTCGCAGTTGTTTAACTAAATGGGCTGGACCCGTAAGCGGACCATGTCCGCCGGGAAGCCCTCACCCGCCGAACGATTGACGCGGGTTCTTAATCAAACTTAGGAGGGTTTTATAATGTTACGTTCTCTGTACTCCGGTGTAACCGGATTAATGAATCATCAGATGAAAATGGATGTGATTGGAAATAACATTGCCAATATTAACACGGTTGGTTATAAGGGAAGCCGAATTAATTTTTCGGAAGCTCTGAATCAAACGATTTCTTCTGCTTCGCCGAGCATGGGTAACGGGTTTGTAAATCCCATGCAGGTTGGTTTGGGTATGAAAGCGGTATCGATTCAGAATTCGTTTACTCAGGGTGCTCTTGAAAATACGGGTATTCAAACCGATTTGGCTCTGGAAGGCGAAGGATTTTTTGTGTTGAAAGGCGCTTCCGGGGACCTGTACTCCAGAGCCGGTCAGTTCTATTTTGATTCCCGCGGCAAATTAGTTAATCAGCGGGGTTTGAGCGTACAGGGCTGGATGGAATCTCAGGAGGTCCAAAACAATGGCTACGGATCGGGAAATATGAGTGATATTGTTATTGATCCGGGCTTGATTTCGGATGCGGTTGCGACTCAGAATGTGTATCTAAACGGAAATCTTAATGCCGGATTGGATACCACTGCCGAAGAATGGTCTTTAAACGATGCACTGACATCAGGTGGTGCCGATGCCACGGCAGCCACCGATTTGAATACTTTGGATCAGACTACTACCCCCCTGGTAGCGGGTGATACGATACTCATCAACGGTACAACTTCCGACGGTACGGCCGTATCGGCCACTTACACGTATGCCAGCGGTGATACGGTTCAACAGCTCCTGGATGCGATCAGTGCCGCTTATCCCGATTCAACGGCAAGTATTTCTAATGGAAAGATCGTTTTGACCGATAATACAGCTGGAGATAGTTCTACCACAATCAGTCTGAGTAACGGAGCCGGAAATACGGGTTCCATTGCTTTCTCGAACTTTGAAAACACAACGAAAGGTGTTACCGCCAAAGCGAGAACTTCGGTCATGGTGTATGATAGCCTGGGTGCCAGCCACAATCTGGTTATTGAATTCGATAAGACCCCGACGGACGGGCAGTGGACCTGGAAGGTCAGTTCTACAGGTGACGAAACGATTTCGGCCGGTTCCACCGGAACAGCTACCTTTGATGCCGATGGAAATTTGACCTCGTTTCTATACGATGGTGGGGCCACGGCGCTGGTCATGGATCCGGGAAACGGAGCCGAAGGAATGAATATCAACCTGCATGCCGAAGCCTCGGATGATTACAGTGGCTTATCCCAATTTGATTCTTTGTCAACAATGGCCGTTCGCGATCAGGACGGACAGACTACAGGACAATTGATCGGGCTAAATATTCGCCGGGACGGGTCGATATACGGATCATTCACAAATGGTGAAATCTCCAAATTGGCCAAAGTTGCCGTGGCGGATTTTCCCAATGAACAAGGACTGGATGATTTGGGTGACAGCCTCTATCAGGAAAGCATTGCCTCGGGGAATGTGCAAATTAACAGCCTGGAAGAAGATTCGGCAACGAATATCATTTCCGGCGCCCTGGAAATGTCAAACGTGGATTTATCACGACAATTCACGGATATGATTACCACGCAACGCGGTTTCCAGGCCAATGCCAAGGTTATTACAACAGCGGATCAGATTCTTAGCGAATTAATTAACCTGAAACGTTAAACATAAAGAGTAACAAGTGGGGCTATGCCTCATAGCCCCACTTTTAACAAAGAAACGAGGAGAATAGATTGGATCTTGCCACAGTTATCGGAATAGTGGTTGGTATGGGTATGATCTTTTTTACCATTCTTACCGGTCAGGGGGCTAAAATATTTATTCATATACCCTCGGCTCTGATCGTATTCGGTGGTGCAACCGCCTCCACTCTGGTTAGCTTCAAACTAAAAGAAGTGTTAGGTGTGGTCGGTGTGGTCCGCAAAGCCTTTTTTAGTGATGAAGTGAACGGAGGGGAAATAATCGAGCAAATCGTCGGCCTTTCCAAAAAGGCAAGGAAGGAGGGTTTGCTGGCTATTGACCGGGATGTGAATGAGATTGAAGATGCCTTCTTAAGAACGGGTATGGAAATGGTTGTAGACGGTACGGAACCGGAACTGATTCGCAGTGTAATGGAAACAGAGCTCTCTTATACTTTGGAACGCCATAAACTGGGCCAGCAAATTTTTAATGCCTTCGGAACCTATGCACCTGCCTTCGGGATGATAGGGACTCTGATGGGTTTGGTACAAATGCTTACCCAACTGGACGATCCGTCCAAAATCGGTGGTGGTATGGCCGTTGCGCTTATTACTACCTTTTACGGGGCGGTACTGGCAAACCTGCTGTTTTTGCCGATTGCCGGAAAATTAAAAAATCGATCCGATTCCGAAGCCGTCATAAAAGAAATGATTATTGAGGGGGTCCTCTCGATCCAGTTCGGCGAACATCCCAACACGATTCAGAGAAAATTGTCGAACTTTCTTCCTCCCAGTCAGAGGATCGCTACGGAAGAGGGGTAAGTATAAAAACAATCTTAACGATTTAGTTCATGAAAAAAGAAAAAGAAGAAGTAGAAGAACCGTCGGCGCCGTTTTGGATGACGACTTTCAGCGATATGACCACCTTACTGTTGGTGTTCTTTATCCTGATTTTATCCTACTCGACCATTGAACTGGAGAAGTTCAAAGGCGCCATGAGCTCTATGAAAGGAGCTTTAGGGGTTCTTCCGGATAACGGCAGTGCTGTACCGAGCAGAACGTTGCATTTGAGGGAGAAAATTTCCACCCAAAATACAGGCCTCAGTGAAGTGGTTAAAGAGTTCCAGGATGTGGTGAAAAATTCAAAAATGCAGGATAAAATATCCGTGGAAATTACCTCTTCCGGCATCCATATCCGTCTGGGAAATAGTGTCCTCTATGATGTAGGAAAAGCGAAGATCAAACCCCAGGCCATGCCGATTCTAAATGAAATCGCAAAAATGATAAAAGATACGCATAATGAGGTATATGTGGAGGGGCATACGGATAATATTCCCATTCATACTAAAAAATATCCCTCGAACTGGGAATTATCAACCGCCAGAGCTATGAGTGTGGTTCATTATTTTTATGACGTTGAAAAGATTCCGGCCAGACGGTTGGCTGCGGTAGGCCATGGTGAATTTCGGCCCCTTGTTCCGAATGATACTCCTCAGCACAGGGCTAAAAATCGTCGCGTAGAAATTTTTATTAAAAGTGAATAAAACAGATCGAGGTAGAAGATGGCTGAACTAAAAAAAAACGGTTCCGGAAAGGAAGAACCGGCCCTGCCCCCGAAAAAGAAAAAGGGGTTTTTGTTCTTAACTATTATCCTGGTACAGATCATAGCAGCGATTGCATTAGTCGTTTTTGTGATCTATCCCAAATTTGCCGGGAGCACGGATCCCGGAGCGGATCAACAGAAAGAGGCCGGGGTTAAAGAAGGAAACACCCTGGGTACTCTGTTCTCCATTTCGAATTTAACGGTGAATCCCAAGGGGTCCATGGGACGCAGATTTGCAGTCTTTGAGGTGGCCCTGGAGGTACATGACCCTAAAGCGGTTGAAAAATTGACAGCCTATAAACCGGTAATTGTCGATCAGTTTCTTAAATATTTGCGGAGTAAAACCATTGAGGAGTATTCCAATGTCCAGGAGATGGATGCTATCCGTAATGATCTGAAGAATATAGCGAATAGCGTCATACAGGAAAAAGTGGTAACCAATTTGTATTTTACGCGCTACGTTTTAGAATAACGGGACCTGTTTTATTATGGCCAAAATACTTTCACAAGAAGAAATTGATGCCTTATTATCGAATGTTCCCGGCGAGCAGGAGTCGGATAGTAAAGCTGAGCCGAAACAGAAGATATCGCTGTATGATTTTAAGCATCCCAATTTAGTATCTAAGGAACAAATGCGCCTACTGGAGACGATTCATGAAGGTCTCTGTCGCAATTTTGGCGTATTCCTGTCTGCTCAGTTGAGGATGATCGTGGAGATGAATCTTCTGGCTATCGATCAGATTATGTATTCGGAATTCGTCATGTCCATCGTACCTCCGAGTAGTATCTATGTCTTCGAAACAAAGGAAGAAAATCCGGCTCAGTTTGTGATGGAAATGAGTCCCCAACTGGCAATCTTCATTGTGGAACGGCTTTTCGGAGGACAGGGCTCTTCCATTGCCGAAGCACGGGCAATTTCGGTGATCGAGCAGCGCATCATGCGTCATGTGGTGGACCGTTTCTTAGTTGAATTAAGTAAAAATTGGGAACCGGTGGCTCCGCTCGAATCGAACTTGGTCAAATTCGAAAGCAATCCCGAATTTGTACAAATCGTACCCTCTTCCGAGCCTGTAATCGTCGCTTCCATGGAAGTGAAAATTCATGGTACAACCTCCTTGATGAATATCTGTTATCCCTATATGTGGATTTCGAATATTCTTACCCGTCCGGAAGTTCAGAAAAAGATATTGTTTGGCGCCAGGGAATCGTCGACGGAAGAAAGAGACATCGTCGAATATAATATAAAAAATACAAGTGTCCCTTTACGTATGATTCTCGGAAAAAGCAATATCTCGATCCGAGATTTTTTGGAACTAAAAAAAGGGGATGTGATTCAGTTGATGAATCGCACGAACAGTCCGCTGGAAGTCTTTGTTCAAAACAAACACCTGTTTTACGGAGTAGCAGGAATCCGGAATAAACGTTATGCTGTCCGTATTCTTTCAACAGCAGAAGGAGAAGAAGATGACGGTTGATCAATTCAAAGATAAATTTAACGCAACCCAGAGCAAGGTAGAGCCTGTTGTTACCGAGGCCTTAAAACAGCTTTTGCAAAATGAGATTGCAATTTCCGCCAGTAATGGCGAAGTGGAAAGTGTTCTGGATTATATCAATCAGGCCGAGCTGCCGAGGATTGCTCTCTATTTTACAACAGGTGATGAACAACCCTCTTTGAAGCATCTGGTATTGTTTAATGAAGATCTGGTGCTGCAATTCTATGCCTGGATGATTGCCGAAGAACCGGCCGAAACCATCACCCCCGAACATTTTGAAGGGATGAAAGAGGGGTTTGAACAGGTGATGGGGCAGATTAAAATGTCCGTTGCCGATGATCAGGCCAATTTTGTGGTCGGAACGTCCGAAATTAAAAAACTTGAGAATCCGGAAGATATTGCCGAATTTTTGGATGATGTCCCGGCAATGAATGTGGAATATCAGCTTACCGGAAATGAAAAATCATTCTCATTCATCTATCTGGTATGGGAATCCACCCAGACCGGCCAGAATGAACCCGATGGCCAGGAAGCGGAAGTTGTAGAAGAGGAACAAAAAGTAACCGTCCAACCGGCTGAATTCAGCAATTTAGGCGGAAACGGATACGACCCGGATAATTCCCGAAATATCGATATGCTGTTGGATGTGAATTTAGAAGTGGCTGTGGAACTGGACCGGAAGGTCGTCACTGTTTCCGAACTTTTAAAAATGGGAAAAGGATCGATCCTTGAACTCGAAAAATCAGCAGGAGAGCCGCTCGATATTTTTGTAAACGGCCGTAAATTTGCCGAAGGAGAAGTGGTCGTTATCGACGATAAATTCGGTATACGGATCACTCAGCTTCTGAGTCCAAAAGAACGAATTAAAAGCCTGGGATGATAATGTATAAGAAAATCATCCTTTTGGGGATATGCGGCATATTCCTGGTCCTTTTCCAGCCCAAGGTAACGTTTGCTCAATCCGTTACAAAGGATTCACTCTTATTTTCCAACACGGATAGCACAACGAGCATCCAACCGCAAAATAATCGCATGGAAGGCTATTATTACCGGGTCTTTGTGGTAACCGGCCTGATCATTCTCATCCTTTTGATCGGATTGAATATTTATAAGAAAAAAAGCGGCCACCTGACCGCGGTCAATAAACAGGCTATTAAGATTATCGCCAGGCGCGCGATCGGTCCAAAACAATATATATTATTAGCGATTATAGACGGCCGTAAATTCGCCCTTGGGGTCACCGATCAATCCGTTAACAAAATTGCCGATTTGGGTGAGGCCAGCAACGCAGATATGGAAGCCTCGGAAAAACAAATAGAAAATCCGCTTTCTTTCCTGCAAGTTTTGACTAAAGTAAAAAGCAAACGTTAAATTTCTACTCTTCTTCTTAAATATCAGGGTGCTTTGTATAACTCAGGGAATAATTCAAAAATGTTTCCAAAAATTCCCTGAATTTCTGAAGTACAATTGTCGGACTTACTCTAAAATGGCTTACAATGGGTTGCTATTCAAAAAAACAAGTGAGTTCATTTCAGAAATATCCTTCCCAACCGGAGTGGAAATTCATAAAAAACAAGGGGTAATAGGTTCATGCTTTGCCCTGCCTGCCGCAAGCAGGGAATAACAGTTGCTTTGTGCGAAAAAAAGAACATACATTTTCCCAAAATATGAACAAAATAATATGAATCCGACCCGATTTATCCCGTCTTTTTTTGCCAAATGGATCAATATCTTGTATCTTTATATTTTGTAGATAAATTTTATACATGAGACGACTCTAAAAGAGTCCGAAGCCGTCATTTCCGGGAACAATGTGACTGCCCGCTTCAATTGGAGGCCGGCGGGTATAATGGATAGGGAAGAGGGTTCCCAACCTTTGGCGGGTCGCAATGACAACATTCGGTTTTTAGAGCAGATTCATACATTCCTTTTTTCCATTGTAAATAATTACAGGAAATGCTATGATCCGCAGAACTCTTTTTATAACGGTATTTTTAACGTTCTACCATCTTCTTTTGGCTCAAACCGTCATCCCCGATAAAAGCGAAGTATACGGTAATTGGACGGCGGCGCAGTCGCCCTACCTAATCGAAGGAGAAGCGATTGTACCGGTCGATTCGACCCTGCATATCGAAGCGGGTGTGGAAGTGCGCTTTAAAACCGGTACGGAAGCGGATTATCTCAATCCCGCTTTTGATCTCGCTTTTCTGCGCGTGGAGGGCAAATTAACGGCGGAAGGTACGGCGGATCAGCCGCTGCTTTTTACCCGCAACGGGGAGAACGGGAATTGGGGCATCCTCTATTTTCATTCTTCTGCCGATTCTTCATCCCACTTGCAATACTGCCGAATTGAGTACGCCTCACAGGTTTTGCACCTTAACGACTGGAAAGAACATACCGGCGCCATCTCTTTGAATGAAACGTTTTTAACCCTGGAAAATTGCCGCATCCTTCATAATGCCTATGACGGCTTGTTTATGGATAATGCTACTCTCCGGTTGTGGAATTGCCTGATTGCCGGAAACAGGAACGGCATTTTATCCACCAATGCCTGCGATGTGCAGATGATCAATTGTACCGTCGCCAACCATAGCCAAACCGGATACGATGCCGGTTATAACGCCACGGCCGAGGTAGTGAACAGTATTTTCTGGGCCAACCAACAATCTATTGAAAGCAATCTGACCTCTACGGTAAATCTGTCCTACAGCCTGTTGGAGGAAAATCAACCTGCCGAAGGGGTTACCAACGGGTCGGGTAATTTGCTGGCAATCGACCCCCACTTTAATAATATGGCCGCGGGAGACTATACTCTGCGTTCGAATTCCTTCTGTATTAACGGCGGCACCCGCGATACCAGCGGACTGAATCTGCCCACACAGGACGCCGGCGGACAGGATAGAATCCTGGATTCCCGCATCGATATGGGTGCCTTTGAATTTGCCGGTAGCTATCTGCGTCTTACGGTTCCCAATGGCGGGGAATCGTGGAAAATCGGTACGAAACAAACCATCCGTTGGCAGAGTAATGTATCGGCGGTTAACCTGGAATACAGTGCCGATAACGGGCAAAATTGGCAGTCCGTTTCCGTGGGACAGCCGGGCAGCGGTACTTACGACTGGCTGATCCCGGATGAACAGTCCGAGCAGTGTCTATTCCGGGTAAGCGATGCTCCTGATCCGGCGCTAACCGATCAGAGTGATACGACCTTCATTATTAGCGATAAAACCATAATTTCCAACGGCCAGCGGGTTTCCGGCATCTGGTCGAAGGCATACAGTCCCTACGTGTTGCGCGGCGAAGCACTGGTGCCGGCGGAGTCTCTGCTGGTTATCGAACCGGGCGTGCAGGTGCGTTTTGTCACGGGTAGTCATCACGTTTATACCTCTCCCGATTTCGATCTGGGTATGCTGCGGGTGGACGGCCGTTTATCAGCCCAAGGCACGGCTGAAGACAGCATCGTCTTCACGCGCAACGGGAACAACGGCTATTGGGGCTTGTTGTTTTTTAACGAGAACAGCTTAGACAGCAGCCTGCTGGCCTATGTTCGGGTGACTTATGCCTCTTATGGCGATTCGCTGGTTGATTCGCTCACTCTAAGCGGCGCCGTGTCCCTTTACGGCGCACGGCTGCGTCTGGAACATGCCGAACTTGGCAGCAATCTGCGCCAGGGCATCCATGTGACGGGGAAATCATCGCCGCGCATCCTCCGGTGCACTATACACGCCAACGGATCTGACGGGATTCTCTTTAGCAATAATCAGGGCAAAAACAATCCTTTGCTTTACGGCAACCGCATTTTTGCCAACGGAGGCGACGGCCTGTCCATCCAAACGCCGGTGTATTGTCAAATCGAGAATAACCGGATTTATGATAACCAGCGCTACGGAATTTATACGGCCTCCGGCTATGCCCAGACCAAGGCGCTTAACAACCGCATTTCCGGGCAAGAAGTGGGCATTTATTGCAACGGATTGATCGAAATTACCGGTAATCTGTTCAACGGTAATCGCCGGGGAATCCTGCTCGATCATCTCGATCCTCAGATTATGAACAATACGCTGGTGAACCACAGTGAAGAAGCAATCTATTGCAACGAGGCCAGCCCTTACGTAACCAATTGCATCTTTAGCAATAACACCCATGATTTCGATTTTGCCTCCGGCGATGCCAGCAATCCCTATGTAACCTATTCGCTGTTCAGCAAAACCTATATCCCTCCCAAAGCAACGGACGGCGGCGGCAACCGGAAGGGCTACAACCCTTCCTTTGTGCAAGAGGGCGAAGATCCCTTCGCCCTGATGAGTAATTCTCCGGCTATCGATGCAGGAACGATGGATAATCCCTTAGTTACGCTACCCGAAAATGATCTGGCGGGTAATCCGCGCGTTTACGACGGTAATAACGACGGCCAATCGATCGTAGATATGGGCGCCTATGAGTTCAGTCAGCTTATTGCCGATTTCTCGGCCGATGTATTGTTGGGTGAGAAGCCGCTGAGCGTACAGTTTACCAACCGGTCCGTCGGCGAGATCGACAGTCTGGTCTGGTACTTCGGCGACGGTGACTCCGCTTATACAGAAAATCCCCGCCATATTTATACGCATGATGGCAGCTACCCGGTGCGATTGCGCATCTTCGGAAAACTGGGCAGCAGTGAAAAAGTACGATCCGATTATGTTATTGTGGAACAGGCGCCCTTGGTTGTTCATTCTCCAGCAGATACCTCTGTTGACGAAGACAGCGGCCAGCATTTTATGCTTTATTTCCCGCAGGTTTTCAGCGATCCGGACAGCGCCGATACACTATCCTTCAGGGCCCGGACCGGGGAGGCGCAGGCCCTTATACGTATAAGCGGCGATAGCCTGTTTCTGAATTTCAGCGAAAATTATTTCGGCCGGATGGACGTTATGATTACGGCAACCGATCCCTACGGATTGAGCGCGAGCGACACGTTTTTCGTTACCGTAAATTCGCTAAACGATGCACCCGTATTCCTGGATGAATTGCCCGATACCCTGCGTTTTAAAGCGGACAGTTCCGTTATACTGGAAACCTGGCGCTCTGTGTATGATGCGGAAACGCCTGCCAAACAGTTATCATATCTGTACACCGTATCGAATGATTCCATTGTCCTGACCGAACTGGATTCCTCTTATTCCATAACCCTGTCCGCTGAAAAGAATTTTCACGGGCAGGGCTGGTTGTATATCGATGTGCGGGACGACAGTCTGGCAAGCGCTTCCGATTCCATTCTGATTATTGTAGAAGAGCCTCTTGGGATGGGACAATTTATCGGGAAGCAACCATTGGAATTTGATCTTTTGCCCAATTATCCCAATCCGTTTGGCGCAAGCCGTCCCTTTCGGGGCATTCCGCAAACGGTTATCCGCTATCAACTTTCGACTGTCAGCCGGGTGCAATTACAAATCTATAATATCTTAGGCCAAAAAATACAAACCCTGGTAAGGGGAGTACAGGTAGCGGGCCGGCATGTGGTCGTTTGGGACGCTTCCGGCTATCCCAGCGGGGTTTATATCGTGCGGTTTTCCGCCGGAAATGGCTATACCAAATCGCGTAAAATAGTTTTGCTCCGCTAGATAGCAAAATAGTATGGGATGAAACGTTTTTAACCGAAAACGAAGGGTAGCAAGCAAAGAATGAGCCAGGAGTTACAGGCAGAGATAAAAGAATCATTTTTACCACCTAACCGTTTTAAACCGGAATAGCAAGGGCCTGATTCGCCGGGATCCTCATGCCGTTTGGTGTCATTTCGCTTCCCATTTTAAAAAACGTTTATAAAAAATACTGTTATTTTTACTGAAACTTACCTAAATTTAGTTTCAATAAATTTATCGATATTCAGTGCTTTAATTGGACTCAAAACAACTAATACATAGAGGGATGGATGGAATTACAAATTGTAGAAATCGAAAAACCGGAAGACATGAATTTTATCCTGGGTCATTCTCATTTTATCAAAACGGTCGAGGATGTTCACGAAGCTATTGTTAATGTCAATCCGGCCATTCAATTCGGTCTGGCCTTTTGCGAAGCCTCCCAGGACGCACTGGTACGTTTCAGCGGTACCGATCCGGAGCTCATCGAATTGGCTAAAAAGAATGCGCTTAATTTAGGAGCCGGCCATAGTTTTATTGTGTTTTTAGGTAATGCCTTTCCGGTGAATGTCCTGAATAGTATCAAAAATGTGCCGGAAGTCACCCGCATATTTTGCGCCACAGCCAATCCGGTTCAGGTGATCCTGGCCGAAACGGAAATGGGACGCGCCATCCTGGGAGTCGTTGACGGGGTTCGTACCAAAGGAATCGAAACGGAAGCGGATATTGTCAAGCGCAAAGAATTCTTAAGAATGATCGGCTATAAGTTTTAATTCAGGGTCTAAAAAGTTTGCCGGTGTTATTGACCCGTCTGCAGAAGGGAAGAAGAAAACTCATTTCTGAAATTGAGGGCAAACAGAGATTCGAACGGAAGGGTCTTATTGTACCCAAAAACAGGTTCCATTCGGGTTGATACGAACAGACCGATCATGATAAACGGGATCATAGAAAATTAATTTTTGTTTTATGCCATGGAGAGCAAATG
>JALSTK010000134.1 GCA_026983775.1 Calditrichia bacterium | reverse complement strand
GCTTTCCATAGTGCAAGGGAAAAATAATAATTTTTCCGGAGGGGACGGGATCTAGGATACAGGATGCAAGATACGGATATAAAAAACCGCATTTAAGAAATTGGATTTTCCATGCAAACAAAATCGCCTACACTTAAATTTTATTATCCTGTATCTTGCATCCGGTTTCGTTTTTCCTTGTTAACAATGGTTTTTCTCTATTAGCCCAAAAACTCCCGGTGTTCCATAAACCATCTGGCGGTTTTTTGCAGACCTTCCTTTGCATAAATTTTGGGCTTATAGCCCAACAAATCTTTGGCCAGACTGATATCGGCCAGCGAGTGCTGAATATCGCCCAGGCGGGGCGGACCGTGTTTGGCAGAAACTTTGGCACCGGTTAGTTTTTGCAATTCTGCGGCTAACTCATTCAAATTAATCCGTTCTCCACAGGCAATATTGAACACATGGCCCGGTGCTTTCGGCGCTTTACAGGCTAAAAGATTGGCGTTAATTACATTGTCGATATAAGTAAAATCCCGGCTTATGGTACCGTCCCCGTTAATAACCGGCGCTTGTTCGTTTAAAAACATTTTTATGAATTTGGGTATAACGGCGGAATAATAAGAAGTGGGGTCCTGTCTGCGGCCGAATATATTGAAATAGCGCAGAGCCACGGTTTCCAAACCGTATACTCCGTAAAACACTTTGCAATACTGCTCCGCGGCTAATTTGTTAACCGCATAGGGAGATAGCGGATCGGGCTTCATGGTTTCCACTTTGGGCAGAGTCGGCGTATCCCCGTAGGCAGAGGAAGATGCCGCGTAGACAACCCGTTTCACACCGGACTCCTTGGCCGCATACAAAATATGTAATGTTCCGTTTATATTGACATCGTTGCTTTCCAACGGGGTTTCGATGGAACGGGGCACCGAAGGCAAAGCCGCCTGATGCAGCACATAATCCACGTCCTTCATGGCTTCCATCACGGTATTCAAATAACGGATGTCTCCGTTAATAATTTCCAACCGATCTTTAAACTCCCGAAGATTTTCCCATTTTCCAGTGGAAAAATTGTCTAAAATACGAACCTTCTGTCCCTTTTGCAGCAAAGCTTCGGCCAGATTCGAACCGATGAACCCTGCACCGCCTGTAACCAAATATCGCTCTTTCACTGTAGTCTCCTGTATCGGCTATTTAAATAGCTTCGTTTTTTATTTTATCTGAAACTTCAATATATCAAAATTCGGCATACGAAATGTGATGTGAATCTAAAATCTTGTTAGTTAGAAGAAAATATAGCCGGCGGCTCCGAGGTAGAAGGTGGCTATCCGGCTTGATGAACCGCGGCAACAAAACTTTCAAGAAAACGGGCATCCCGGTTTTTTTCCAGAATATTTCCGGTTACAATAAAAGATGCGCCGGCAGCTACCTTTTTGTAAGCGTCTTCCGGAGTTCTTATACCCCCGCCGACAATGAGGGGAGTTTCCACACTTTGGGAGATGGCATAGATCATTTCTTCGGGAACGGAATGATCGGCCCCGCTTCCGCCTTCCAGATAAATGGTCTGGAAGCCCATATAAGAAGCGGCCAGGGCATGGGCTACGGCGATTTCTACCTTATGGCGCGGCAAAGGGGTTGTTCCGCTCATAAATTCAGCGGAGGTGGCCCGCCCGGATTCCACCAAAAGATAGGCGGTAGAAATCGGTTCGATCTCCAGACGGTGGATGATCGGCGCGGCAATAACCTGACTGCCGATGATATGATGTGCATTCCGACCGCTGAGCAATGATAAAAACAGAATGGCGTCGGCATGAGCGGATAATTGATGTACACCACCCGGGAAGATAATAACCGGCAAATCAGCCGAGTAGCTTTTAAAAATTTTAAGAAAGTGATCGAAATCCGGGGTCAATAACAAACTGCCTCCAACTAAAAAAGCATCCACTCCGGCATCGATGGAACGCTCGATGGTAAGCGGTAAATCCTTTGTAGAGGTCTTGTCGGGATCGATCAGTACCCAATAGCCGGCTTTATGATTTTCTTTAGCTAACAAAAGATGATTATATACGGGAGATTTCATACGATTTCACAAGTTCATTTATGAATGAGCAAAATACTAAAATAGCTCAAGAAAAGCAAGGAACCGTACAGGCAAATCCTTTGTTTCAAATTTAAATCTGATGTATGCCGGTTTCTGTAAGAAGATTTGTACTTTCCGACCCGCCTGCTTCCGAGGCGGACGGTCACCTTGCTCTTTTGAGTGACGATAGTAAACTTTTTTAAAATGTGCTCAATAATCCCCGATGCATGAACTACAACTAAAAATTAGATCTGAAGAAAATTTAGGGTTGTCGCCGTACCATTTTCTCTTTATATTATTCAACCCGAGTTTTACAGGGGCTACGCACCAAACCAGGTAGAGCTATGCAGCAAAAAATCAGAAAGCCGGCCGTTGCCGGAATGTTTTATCCCGGGCAAAAAGAAACCTTGCAACGGGAAGTGGCCATGTATCTTGAAAATTCCAAGCAGGAGGAAATCGTTACCCGGGTGTATGGTCTGGTTTCCCCTCATGCAGGTTATATGTATTCGGGTGGGGTTGCGGCCCGCGCTTACCGTCAGCTAATGGACCGGGATATCGATACGGTTGTCGTTATTTCTCCGAGTCATCGTATCTATTTTGAAGAAGTATCTGTGTATGACGGGGATGCTTATGAAACACCGATCGGAATGATTCCGACAGATAAAGACCTGGCCCGAAAAATTGCCGATACCCACCCCAATCTGATTCTTTCCGGTATGGGTCATGATATAGAAGAACATGCTCTGGAAGTCCAGCTACCTTTTTTACAACACGTTTTAGATCAATTTAAATTGGTACCGATCGTCATGGGTGATCAGAAAAGTGAGAATGTGATTGCTCTGGCCGATGCCCTCTCCAAGAATTTAAGAAATCGCAAGGCGGTTATTGTAGCCAGTTCCGATCTTTCCCATTATCATAGTTCCGATAAAGCTGTTTTATTGGACCAGGTTGTGGTGGAAGATTTGAATAATTTCGATGATATCAAATTAGAGCAGGATTTGCAAAACGGCGTATGTGAAATGTGCGGCGGCGGTCCGGTTTTAAGCACCATGAAGGCCTGTAAAGCATTGGGTGCCAGGAAATCCAAAGTCCTCTTGTACCGCAATTCCGGAGATGTAACCGGAGACCGCTCCCAGGTCGTGGGCTATCTGGCGGCCATGTTTTATGCATAAAAGGATTTTTTCGTAGCCCGTTCCTTTTTCTGTTTTACTAACGTCTTTTATAGAAAATACCAGGATAGTATTTTGTGCCCGAACAGAAGGGGTAAATGCAAAGGGCTCATAAATGTTTGACTTTTATATGGATAATTTTGAAACTTCTCTTGAAGAAAATTGTATACACAAAGGATATGGGTTTACCCGATGATGCGGGACGGTAGCAGGAAGAATATGAACACAAAATTAATTAAGCAATCATTTGTATAAGAAGGGATAAGGAGCCAAGATGAAAAAAGGTGTTATCATTACGCTGGTGGTTGTTGTGGTCATCATTTTTTGGGGATTCTTTACTTTTAAGAATTATTACAATTCTTTCGTGACCATGGAAGAAAGTGTGAATCAGGCCTGGTCTCAGGTGGAAAATGTGTATCAGCGTCGAGCCGATTTAATACCGAATCTGGTCGAAGTGGTCAAGGGATATGCCAAACATGAAAAGGAAACGTTACAGGCGGTCGTGGAGGCCCGTTCCAAAGTCGGCGGACAGATTAACGTGGGCAAAGAGGTATTGAACGATCCGCAGGCTTTTGCCAAATTTCAGCAGGCCCAGGGCGCCTTAACTTCCGCTTTACAACGCCTGATGGTAGTGGTAGAACGGTATCCGGACTTAAAAGCGGATCAGCGTTTTGCCGATCTGCAATCCCAATTGGAAGGGACCGAAAACCGGATAGCGGTTGAACGGCGGCGTTTTAATGAAACGGTACAAACGTATAATACGGCCATTCGTCGTTTTCCGGCCAATATCATTGCCGGCATGTTCGGTTTCACTAAAAAGGCCTATTTCAAGTCCGAGGCAGGAGCCGAAAAGGTGCCCAAGGTTAAATTTTAAGATATCGGATATAGAATGGATGTCATGAAAAAAAGTCATTTAATCGTATTTATTTTTCTTCTCTTCAGTTTCGTTTGGGCGGAGGCGGATAAAAATCTGCCTCCGAAACCCACTTCCTGGGTCAATGATTATGCCGGGGTCCTCAACGAAAACCAGCAACAGGAGCTGGACCGTAGTCTGGCCCTTTTGCAGCAGCGTTCTTCCAATCAAATCTTCATTGCTATTTTTAACAAAATGCCCGAAGGCGAGTATCTGGAAGATTTCGCAGCCCGTCTTTATAAAAAATGGGGTCTCGGATTAAAGAACAAGGATAACGGCGTGTTGATAGTGGTCTTTATTCGGGATCGGAAAATTCGCCTGGAAGTGGGTTACGGATTGGAAGATGTCATAACAGACGCCTATGCGGCCCGGATTATCCGGAATAAGATAGCGCCGTATTTTAAACAGGGAGAGTACTATAAAGGATTGAAGTCCGCCCTTGATGTGCTGATCCCGGCCGTGGAAAAAAAGTATCAGATTCCCATTAAAAGCAAGAGGGGAACCAAAAATAAAGAAGGCGCCTTAGGCACAATCATTACTTTGATCATTCTGTTTTTTATTATTTCCCGTTTCTTTGGAGGCGGTACGGGAATCGGCACCAGAAGACGCAGCAGCTTGTGGTGGATCGCTCCCTTCTTCCTCGGTGGTTTCGGCGGCGGGGGCAGCGGCTCATCGGGAGGTGGTTTCGGCGGTGGGGGATTTAGCGGCGGTTTCGGAGGGCTATCCGGCGGTGGCGGAGCCAGCGGCGGTTGGTAAAAAATGTGTATGAAAATAGAAGAAAACCATGAATGTGAAGAATTTTTTTTCCAAAGAGGATAAAGAACGGATTATCCGGGCCATACAGGAAGCGGAAAAAGAGACCTCCGGTGAAATTCGTCTGCATATCGAATCCCAGTGTAAAGGGGATGCTCTGGAACGGGCCGTTAAGGTCTTTTGGAAATTAAAAATGCATAAGACGCAGTTGCGCAACGGTACCCTGATTTATCTGGCGGTTAAGCACCGGAAATTTGCCATTTTCGGTGATGAAGGTATTCACAAAAAGGTTCCTGAAAATTTTTGGGATGACGTCAAGGAAGAAATGCGGGAAGAATTTGTCAAAGGCCGCTTTACGGAAGGTATTGTTAAAGGCATCGGGCGCATCGGCCAGAAGCTGAAGGAACTCTTTCCTTACCAGTCGGATGATGTCAATGAATTGCCCGACGATATTTCTATCGGAGACTAAATTCGGAATTTTTAGTGGCGGATCATTCTTTTTCATTAAATACGGCGAACCACCTGCCGGAAATGATAGCCATAAACCGCCATGGTAATGGCCACACCGAATTTTTGCGGATATTTAAACAGACTACGGAAAAATATTTTCCAGTAGTAACGTTTCCCTTTCTCCCGTAATCCCAAAGTCCACAACGTCTTGAGAAAGGCTTTTAAATTTTTGAAGGTCAAGCGGTCCGCTTTTTTGAGAGGCAACGTATATTCATCCAAAAATATTTTGAGCCGGTTATAGTATTCTTTCTGGGAATAAATGGTTTCCAGCACGCGCTTGTAGCCGGAGATGAGGGTTTTGTAGTCCATCTTGGGTATAAAGTTCATAGACCCGTCCATGTTATCGCCACTCAGTCCCTCGAGCAGTCGATCCTCTTTTTTCAGCCGTTTGAATAGTTTGCTGCCGGTCGGTGCGTTTAGCAGGCCGACCATGGCGGTTACAATACCGCTTTTTTGAATAAAATCGATTTGCTGCTCGAAAATATTCGGAGTATCGTGATCGAACCCGATGATAAATCCTCCGGAAACCCGAAGACCCGCCTTATGAATTTTTTTAACGGAATCAAGTAGGTTGTGTTTCAGATTTTGTGTTTTACCGCATTCGGCCAGACTCCGGTCGTTCGGTGTTTCAATGCCGATAAAAGTGTGATCGAATCCGGCGGAAACCATAAGGTCCAGCAATTGCGGATCATCGGCCAGGTTGATGGTAGCCTCGGTGGCAAAGCTGAACGGGTAGCGGCGTTTTTCGGACCAATCGATCATAGCGGGCAGCAATTCCTTTTTAAGCTTATTTTTCTGGCCGATAAAATTATCGTCTACGATAAAGACACTACCTCTCCAGCCGTTTCGGTAAAGGGATTCCAATTCGGCGATAAACTGTTCCGGATTTTTGGTGCGCGGACGCCTTCCGTTTAATAGGGCGATATTGCAAAATTCACAGTTGTAGGGGCAACCGCGTGAGTATTGGATACTCATGCTGGCATATTTGTTTATATCCAGTAACTCCCAGAGGGGGGCCGGGGTTCGGGTAATATCCGGGAATTGCGGTGAAGTATAGAGCGATTTAGCCCGTCCGTTTTTTAAATCTTTCAAAAACAGGGGTAAAGTGAGTTCCGCTTCATTGAGAATAAAGTGATCTACCCCTAAAAATTCCCTGGAATCCATGGTGACCATTGGCCCTCCGGCGACTACGGGAACCTTTAATTCGTTGCAACGGCGCAGAACCTTTTTAAAAGAATGTTTATGAATATTCATGCCGGTTAAGAATACATAATCGGCCCAAAGAATGGCCTCATCCTTTAATGGATCCACATTCAGATCGATTAGTTTTTTATGCCACTCTTCGGGAAGCATGGCCGCAACCGTCAACAATCCCAGCGGTGGTTCGGAAGATTTTTTGGAGATAAATTTTAGAGCGCCTTTAAAACTCCAAAAAGTGGGAGGCGTTTCCGGATAGACTAATAAAATATTCATCATTCACCTCACGATATTATGAAACCTATCGTTCGTATGTGCACAAAGAAGTTAAGCATGATAAAGACAAGACAACTGTAAAAAGTATGTAAAAATTTTAATTATGCCGGATTGTGGGGAATGGGTTCATAGACGGTTTAAAATTGCTTTCAATAGGATTCTCATCTAATTTATTATTTTTGAACAGGATTCAATTCGGCCAGAGGACAGGTAAAAAGAGATGAGAAAAATTTTGCTCGTTGCCGGAGAAGTTTCCGCGGATCAGCATGGAGCGGCTCTTATAAAGGAGCTGAAGAAAATAGATGACCGGCTGCAATTTTTCGGAATCGGCGGCGATGCACTTTCCGCCCAGGGTATGGATTTGGTCGTTCATCTGGATCGCATGGCTTTCCTCGGTATCGGGGAAGTGGTCGGACATTTGCCCTATATCAGAAGGGTTTTTCGTCAGCTTTTGGAGCGGGTGCGCCGGGAAAAACCGCAGGCTGCGGTCTTAATCGATTATCCCGGATTCAATTTGCGTCTGGCCAGATCCCTGAAAAAGATGGATATTCCGGTTATTTATTATATCAGCCCCCAGCTCTGGGCCTGGGGAAAACGGCGGGTAAAGAAGATTAAGCGTTATGTGGATAAGATGCTGGTCCTCTTCCCCTTTGAAAAGGATTTTTATGCCCGGCATGGAATCAAAGCGGAATATGTGGGTCATCCGTTGGTTGATCTTCATGCCGGATATCTTCCGCAGCATATTAAAGAAATAGATGAAAAATACGTATCGCTCGGGTTATTGCCGGGCAGCCGCCTGAACGAAGTGCGTCACCTTTTATTACCGATGGTGCAAACGGCCCGGCGTCTCTACCATGCCGGCAAGATCCATCATGCCGAAATTGTTCGGGTGCCGCATATAGAAATAAAAGAGTACCGTAAATTTTTAAGCAAGAGGGACGGATTTATTTCTGTTGTGAATCGATCCCTGCACGAAGTGTTACCCGCTTATGATGCGGCAATAGTCGCTTCGGGGACGGCGACTTTGGAAACCGCCTATTTTGCCGTGCCCATGTTAATTGTATACTATGTGAATCCGCTTACCTTTTGGTTAGCTAAAAAGCTGGTAAAATTGAAATATATAGGTCTGGCCAATATTGTGGCAGAAGAACGGGTGGCTCCGGAATTGATTCAACATGATTTTCAGCCCCAAACTGCGGCGGCTATCATAAGCGACATGCTTGTGCCGAAAACCAACCGGGCCATCCGCTCCAGGATGGAGGGGGTTCGAAAAAAATTGGGGCAACCCGGGGCCAGTGCAAGGGCGGCGCAAATTATAGACCGTTTTTTGAAACAAGACGAAAGTTAACAGCATACATTTGACTTTTAATGAATATCGAAACGAATACAGAGAATTACCGGTTTGGCAGTTACCACTTTAAGATCCGGCGGATCAGTGATCTGGATAAACTGATCGATCGGATCAGTGATGCAGAATTTGAGAAGGATGAACGGTTACCTTACTGGGCGGAGCTCTGGCCGGCGGCAATCGGCTTATGTCGTTTTCTTGCGGAACATGAGGAACTGGTCGGGAATAAAAGCATTTTGGAACTGGGCTGTGGTTTGGGTCTTACTTCCCTGGTAATTTCCGCCTTAAAACCACGTCGATTTTTAGCAACGGATTATGAAGCGGATGCCTTGCAACTGACTAAGCTGAATTTTAAGCTGAATGACCGGCTGCCTCCTCAAACCGCTCTTTTAGACTGGCGTACACCTGATTGGGATGAACAGTTTGAAGTGATTGTCGCATCGGATATTGCCTATGAAGAGCGGTTTTTTGAACCTTTGGCGCGCTTATTCGGGAAAATGCTAAGACCCGGAGGACAAATCATTATTGCCGAACCCGGCCGTCCGGTTGCCCGGAATTTTTTTGATTTGCTCAAGTCTTATGGCTATCAGTCGACCATTCAGACGCGATCGGTGTTGCAGGGTAAGCAGGAAATCACCGTACACATTCATCTCCTGCGCAGGTTAAAATTCTAGGTTTGTGACCTGATAAACAATAGCTAGCGGATATTTTTTTTATATTTAGAATGAAAATTTATTTTTCTGACGGATGAAGGAAATACAGATGGAAGACAAGCCGCGATTACTGGTCATCGATGATGATCGGGCTCACCGGGAAGGAATGGTTTTGCTCCTCGAAGACGAAGGGTACAAAGTGGATCAGGCCGACGGGGCCGAACCGGCCATGCTTCTGATCGGGCAAAAAGATTATGATTTAATCATTACCGATTACAAGATGCAAAATATTGACGGCATGGAACTGTTGAAAATGATTAATGACTATGATCCGCTGCTTACGGTAATTATGGTCACCGGATACAGTTCGGTGGAACAGGCTGTGCAGGCGATCCATTTAGGTGCTTTGGATTATATTCCCAAACCGGTTGACCCGGTAAAACTTAAAGAAATTGTTAAGCGCGCCGTCTCCTCCAGGGTGGACAGGGAAACGAAGGAAGAGAAGAGTGCCGTTCCCTCCCGTTATATTCATTTTGATAAGATTATCGGGAAATCCCGCAAAATCCATTCCGTGATTACCAAGATCAATGAAATCGCAAATGTGGATATTCCGGTTTTAATCTATGGCGAAAGCGGTACAGGAAAAGAATTGGTAGCCCGGGCCGTTCATATGGCT
>JALSTK010000133.1 GCA_026983775.1 Calditrichia bacterium | reverse complement strand
ATGAGTCAATTTTTATGGAGAGGTGCGAGAGTGGTTGAATCGGCACGACTGGAAATCGTGTGTACGTCCTGCGTACCCAGGGTTCGAATCCCTGCCTCTCCGCCATGTATTTTTAAATAAGTACCTTACCGTATTTGTTCTTTGGGCAGAGGTGACGAAGCGGTTTATTGGGGCGGTCTCGCCACCCTGAGGTCCCCCTCGGGAAAAACCTTGTACGCTCAACGGTTATAGTGATGCAATATGAGTAGCCACACCCGTCAACCACCGGGCAGGAGCGAAGCCTGTGGGCAAGATGCAAGCGCAAAGCGGTAAAATAAACCAGGCCTTTTAATGTAAAGGGTCTTCTATTTCGATCGCATGCTCTGTGTTCCACATTCGACGCCTTCAGCATCGCGCTCTCTTTTTCCGCTTTACCACAGGCGCAGCCTGTGGCTACTCATATTCGTATCCTTCGGATATTATTGTCTTTAAATACAAGATGAACGAAACCATAAAAAATTGTTTCATTTCTTTTATCAGTCTTCAGTTAATATACGGCTTCACAAGAATCCCGGTAGAGCCAAAACAAAGGCGTTAACTACATATTCTTCAGGCTGATGTTCTGGCAAATACAGACCGATATTTATTTAAATAGTTAGATTCATAAAAAGTATTTTGTATATTAGCCATAGAACAGTTCTTCTAAAAGCGAGAGATCGGTCCTATGTCAGGTGTCCCCCATACGCGAAAGCACTTGGAATCTTTTCAAAACTCATTAGTGAACCAGTTCTATCGTCTTCGACTCAACGAACACACCTTTATGGTTTTGATCGCCGTTCTTATCGGTGTACTTGGCGGATTCGGTGCTATTTTCTTCCGTTTTGCCATTCGTTTCTTCGAAGGGATGTTCTTTCAAACCTGGGATTACTCTTTATCTTACGCTTTAAAGTTACCCTGGTACATCAAACTGGGCGCCCCGGTAATAGGTGGAATTATGGTCGGGCCTATTGTTTATATTTTCGCCCGTGAAGCCAAAGGACATGGTGTTCCGGAAGTAATGGAATCCATCGTATTACGCGGCGGGGCTATAAGGCCCCGGGTAATGATTGCCAAGGTATTTGCTTCGGCCATCAGCATCGGTTCCGGTGGTAGTGTCGGCCGCGAAGGCCCTATCGTGCAAATCGGTTCGGCCATCGGTTCGACCTTCGGGCAATTGCTTAAAGTAACCGGTTCACATTTACGAACACTGGTAGCCTGTGGCACGGCAGCCGGAATTGCCGGGACCTTCAATGCGCCCATTGCCGGCGCCCTGTTTGCCATGGAAATCATTCTGAGTGATTTCGGCATTTCTCAGTTCAGCCCGATTGTGGTTGCATCCGTTTCGGCCACAGTAGTTTCACGGCATTTTTTAGGTGATTTCCCGGCATTTGTGATTCCGCAGTACCAGTTAGTCAGCGTGTTCGAAATGATACCTTATGCTCTCCTGGGCGTGCTGGCCGCATTTGTGGCTCTTGCCTTTATAAACCTGCTCTACAAGACAGAAGACATTTTCGAGGCTCTTCCTATTCCCGGATTCGTAAAACCGGCTATCGGAGGTGCACTGATCGGTTTGATGGGCATTCTCTTTCCTTATATTTTCGGTGTCGGTTATGATACCATCAGTTTGGCGCTGGAAAGCCGACTGGCCTGGTATTTTCTTCTCTTATTGGTAGCCCTTAAATTATTGGCCACTTCGATTACGATTGGCTCGGGCGGCTCGGGCGGTATCTTTGCCCCTTCGTTATTTTTAGGGGCCAGCCTGGGCGGATTTGTAGGAACGGTCGTGCATGTGTTATTCCCCACCCTCACGGCCAGCTCCGGAGCATACGCTTTGGTGGGCATGGGGGCGGTGGCTGCCGGAGCCATGCACGCCCCGATTACCTCCATTCTCATTATTTTTGAACTGACTAATGATTACCGCATTATTTTGCCTTTGATGATTGCCTGTATTATCAGCGTTTTAATTACGACCCGGCTTAAAAAAGATTCCATTTACACCTTAAAACTGTCGCGACGCGGTATTAATCTCTTTCAGGGTCAGGAAATAAATATTCTTAAGGGGTTACGGGTTGCCCAGGTTATGAAACCAGAATTCGAAGTGGTACGGATTAATACACCTTTTAATAAACTCATGGATCTAACCGTTACAAGTTCCCATTCCAATTTTTTTGTCATTGATAATCAGGAACGTCTGATAGGTGTTGTTTCCGTTCAGGATTTGCGTAAAATTATTTTTGAGAAAGACACCCTGGAGCCTTTTATAATCGCCCTGGATCTAATGTTGCCCGCACCAAGATTTTTCACACCGGAGGACACACTGGATGTGGTTACCATGCTATTTAGCGAAATGAATATTGCCGAAGCACCGGTCGTAAATAATCGAGAAGAGCGAAAAATAATAGGTGTTATATCCAAAGACGAAGTGATGCGTGCGTATAATGAAGAGATATTTAAACGGGATACCGTTACTTCCGTTTCCAGCTATATCAGTTCGTTGGAAACCTTTAAATCGGTAGAAATGTCCCACGGCCACCTGCTGTGTGAAATAGAAGCTCCGGGTTCTTTTATCAACAAAAATTTAAAAATGTTGGACTTACGTAACCGTATGGGGATAGAAGTGATTCTCATTAAACAAAAATTCAATCCCGAGAAGAAAGAATGGCAAAATATTTTTACACCAACACCTGATTACCGCTTTAAATTCGGCGATACCTTGCTGATCATGGGACAAAAGGATGCTATCGATAAACTGAAAAATTCCAGGTTCAAACCTTCTGCATCCGGGCGATAGACCGCTTGTAACACGATAAAATAAATGATGTCCTTCGCGGAGAATTCATGGACGCTGCAGTTGTCTACCGTATGTTCCCTGAACCGCTGCTCCGGCAAATTTCTCTGTTTTCGAAACATCCATAACCGCTCCAATCGAAAATTATTGGGATCAGCCGGGTTATTCATTATGTGGGCAATACAGAAAAAATTCCTCGGGACATTGTAAATTCTTTTCCCCACTTTGTTACATCTTGTTACAATTCTGAAATTTTTTATTTACATTTATGTTCTAAATTGAAAACCAATGAAAAAGCAATGGATAATTCCATGCTGATCTAAGGATAACCGGAAGCTATATATGAAACCAAAAATTTTACTCATCGACGATGATGAAAAACTTAACGCTTTACTAAGTGCGTATTTGGCCAAATTCGATTTTGCCGTAAACTCTGCCACTCATCCGGAAGAAGGATTAAAATTGTTGGAACAGCTTAATCCGGATTTGATTATTTTGGATGTTATGCTGCCTTCCATGGACGGCTTTGAAGTGCTTCGTACCATTCGTAAAACAAAGAACACACCGGTTATCATGCTTACGGCCCGTGGTGAAGTAACGGACCGAATTGTAGGTTTGGAAATCGGCGCTGATGATTACATTCCCAAGCCCTTCGAACCACGGGAACTGGTGGCACGTATCCAAACCATATTACGCCGCGGGCAAGCGGTTCCGTCTATGAGCAGCAAACAATTCGGTGCTTTACAGATAGATTTCGATAAAAAAACCGCTTCTATAGACAATCGAAATTGCGGTTTAACTACCACGGAATTCGAACTTTTATCCCTGTTTATCCGCAACAAAGGCAGAGTTCTGGATCGTGACCGGATCATGGATGCCATGCGCGGCATCGAATGGGAAGCCTTTAACCGTTCGGTGGATGTGCTGGTCAGTCGTTTGCGCCAAAAGCTGGGCGATAATCCCAAAACTCCGCAATTTATCAAAACCGTCTGGGGTAGCGGCTATCTGTTTATAGGAGAAGCCGGCGATGCCAATTAAAGAAAAAATTAAAAACTCGCTCTTTCTTAAAATCATTTTGATTTTCTTAGCAGCTCACTTAACTATCGCAGCCGTCGGATATTCCATGCATAAATATTTTGCATCCCGCCCGCATCATCAGAATATGGATAGAAACATGGCTCAATACAGCGCATATCTTATTAACCGAATGGGCATACCTCCGGACACGAGCAAAGCAAAAGAGCTGGCCGATAGTCTGCATATTGCCATAAGATTTACTGCCCGAAAAATGAACTGGGCCAGCGAGCCGCCGGATATTGAAAAGGGTACTTTACAATGGCACACCGTTACCGGGAAAAAACAATTTTCCATCGCCTATGTTGCCAATGGCCTCTTCGTACAAAATACGACTCCCCAGGGAGTTTATACTTTGTTGTTCAAAAGCCGTGTTTGGGAAAACGGTTCCGAGATTCAATGGCGTATTTTAACCATGGTGCTGTTCATGATGTTTATTTTAACAATCCTCTATTTCATCATTCGTCGGCTATTGCAGCCTATCGAGCAACTGGACGAAGCCACCAAACAGTTGAGCGCCGGTAATCTCGATTATAAACTGACTACCACCCGCAAAGACGAATTAGGCGACCTGGCGCGATCCTTTAATCTTATGACTGCACGCATTAAAGAGATGCTTAAGGCCCGTGATCAACTGCTTTTGGATGCCAGTCATGAACTGCGCTCGCCGTTGACCCGCATCAAAGTAGCGTTGGAATTTATCGAAAACGGCAGCGCCAGAAATGATATCCGCAGCGATATTGCGGATATGGAAATGATGATTACAGAACTATTGGAGAAGGAACGGTTAGACAGTACTTTCGGCGGTTTACATAAAACAGATGTAGATCTTTCTGAAATCGTACATAAAGTATGCGCTTCTTATGACAAACAGAGGCCGGGAATTGAATTGACGGTCCACGCACAAAACCTGAAAATAAAAGCCGACGGCGAGCGTTTGCGGATGGCCCTGGATAATCTCGTCCAAAACGCCCTGAAATTTTCTACCCCGGACAGCCCGGCTGTACAAATAAACTTAGAGCAAAGCGGACAGGAAGTATGGATTACCGTGCAGGATTTTGGCCAGGGTATTCCGTCCGATGAAATCACCCATATTTTTGAACCCTTTTACCGGGTGGACAAATCCCGTTCCAAAAAGACCGGCGGTTACGGACTGGGCATGAGTCTGGTTAAAAAAATCATAGATCTGCACAGCGGGAAAATTGAAATCGATAGTGAACCGGGCCGGGGAACGACCGTACGCATTCGATTAAAGATGAATCAATACGTGGGGAAATAGAGATCAGAAAGCAGGAAAAGGTAAGCGGAATGATTGCCGATTCCAATGTACAGATTATATGTTGAGGGATGTATAAAAATCATTGCCGTCCGAAATGAGGCAAACCCTCCAAAAAATACATTGTTTTTTAAAGAGTTACGATGCACAATAAACTATACTTCGGCTCAGGATGTTATAGAATTATCCTGTTTAAAGGAAGACAGTTCCGCTACAGCAGGACAAGGCGGCGATATGTAAGCAGATTTATTACCTTTTGAAGGTAAAAGGGGTACAAATAGGACTTATTTAAGGAGCTTCAGATGAAGAACAAGATATTAAGTTTGGGATTAGCCTTAGTGATTATCATAGCGGGATTTTTAATTGCCGGTGCGCTGAGTAATTCCGGGGAAATGCCACGACGTAAAGCATCGGCTCAGAAACACAAACCGTTTACATTTAAAACGGTTACTATCCGGAAACTTCCCCTTACAATCCGCAGCGGAGGCAACCTGCAAGCCTATCATAAGATTATACTGTTTGCGGAAGTAACCGGCGTTTTGCATGAGGCGCAGACTTCGTTTCGCACCGGTAATAAATTCAAACGCAATGAAACCTTATTGCGTATCGATGACAGCGTATACCGCAACAATGTGCTGGCCCAAAAGAGCGGTTTATTGAATCAACTCACGTTATTCCTGCCCGATTTTGCCATCGACTTTCCGGTTAGCGCCGAAAAGTGGCGGCAATACCTAACCGATTTTCAACTGAACAAAGCGCTCAAACCCCTGCCCCCTGCGGCAGACAGCAAAGAACAGTATTTTATTGCCTCGCGTAACATTTACAATTTGTATTATTCGGTAAAAAGCATGGAGGCTACCCTGGATAAATACACCCTACGCGCCCCTTTTGACGGCGTGGTAACCGAAGCGGATATAACACCCGGTTCCCTGGTACGTGCCGGTCAAAAACTAGGTGAATTTACCAATGAAAATCTATATGAACTGGAAGCTACGCTAAATATTCCCGACTTAGCTTATGTTCATCCCGGCGATCCTGTCCGTTTAACATCCGAAGATATGGCCGGTGAATTCAAAGGGACAGTGCGGCGCATCAACGGTAAAATCGATCCTTCGACACAGACCGTCAAAGCATATGTTTCCGTCAGCGACCGCCGTTTAAAAGACGGTATGTACCTCATCGCCCAAATCACCTGTTCCGGGGCTGCACTGGGCATACGAATTCCCACCGTCTGGCTGGTGGATCAGAACAAACTCTACGTTAAAGCCGATTCCGTCCTGCGTCTGACACCGGTTACAATCGTACGGAATGAGGGTGATTTTGTAATCGTGAACGGTCTGAAAGACGGCCAGCAAATCCTTGCCCAGGAGAGTCCGGGAACAGGTTCCGGAGAGATCAAAATAAACTGAATTAAACAAACAACACTACGGGAAAAGTATGAAAGATATAGTCAAAAGATTTATTCACTACCCTGTATTGGGAAACGTAATTGTAGTCACTTTACTCATCTTCGGTTATCTTGGTATGAAAAGCCTTAAAACAACTTTTTTCCCGCAGATTCCCAGTAAGGTGATTGTCGTTCAGGTCATTTATCCCGGCGCAGCGCCCAGGGAAATCGAAGAAGGAATTGTACTAAAAATCGAAGACAACCTCAAAGGCGTGACCGGTATCGACCGCATTACCTCGGTTTCCAGCGAGAACAGCGGAAGGGTCATGGTAGAACTACGCACGGGGTATGATATCAATGTGGCTCTGGCCGATGTAAAAAACGCCGTGGACAAGATCAGTTATTTTCCGGTCGGCATGGAAAAACCGGTTATCTATAAACAGGAAATGATGGATTTTGCCATCAATTTTGTTATTCACGGAGAGGTTGACTTGCATATCCTGAAAAAATACGCCCGCCGGGTAGAACGTGATCTGCGCAGTCAGGACGGCATTTCCAAAATCACTTTAAGCGGATTTCCGGATGAGGAGATCGAGATCGGATTACGTGAAGCCGATCTGCGCAGATTCCAGCTTACTTTTGCGCAGGTAAGTAATGCCGTACGTAAAGCCAATCTGCGTATGACCGGCGGAAAAATTAAAGGCAAGAAGGAAGAATTATTAATCCGGGCCAACACGAAAGGGTATCATGCCGAAGAATTGGGCCACATCGTGGTTAAGACGACTCAAGACGGCGCCATTGTACGTCTGAAAGATGTAGCCGATCTACGCGACCGCTGGAATGATAATCCCAATCGTGTGTATTATAACGGAAAACCGGCAGTGGAAATTGACGTAAACACAACCAACAATGAAGACCTTTTTCACACGGCTAACTATGTAAATCAATATATTAAAAAATTTAACACCGAGCATCGGGAAGTACAGGCTTCGGTATTACGCGACGGTTCGAGAATCATCCAGGAACGTATTAATTTATTGACCAAAAACGGCATTATGGGCTTTTTGCTGGTTATTCTCTTCCTTTCCCTGTTTCTTAACGGTCGTTTGTCCTTGTGGGTTTCGTTGGGTATTCCCGTCGCCTTTGCCGGTATGTTTGCCCTGGCCCCTCTGGTCGGCATCACCATCAATGTCATGTCTTTATTGGGCATGATCCTGGTCGTGGGTATGCTGGTGGACGACGGCATAGTGATCGCAGAGAATATTTATCAGCATTACGAGCGCGGCGATACGCCTTACAAGGCGGCTATAAACGGTACCATGGAAGTACTGCCTTCGGTGATTTCCGCCGTACTGACCACGGTGATTATTTTTTCGACCTTCTTATTTTTGGAAGGCGGCATGGGCGACCGGACCAAAGACCTGGCCTATGTGGTCATCGCCGCTTTACTATTTTCCCTGGTAGAAGCGGCCTTTATTCTGCCCGCGCATGTGGGACATTCCAAGGCCCTTAAAATCGCCCCCGGCAAGAAAAACCGCTTTGAGGAACAAACCGAAAAGGCTTTGCACTGGATACGCGACAAATTGTATGCCACGCAACTGCGTTTTGTTATCAAACATTCTTTACTGTCGCTCAGCATCCCTGTGGCTTTGCTAATCATTACCATCGGAGCGCTGAAAGGCAGTTTTGTAAAGACCACCTTTTTCCCTAATATTGAAATGGACAATATGAAGGTTTCTTTACAACTTCCGGCCGGAACCAGCGTAGCCGTTACCGACAGTTTATTACAATATATCGAAAAAATTGTTTGGAGCGTAAACAACAATTATAAAAAAAACCACGGCGGTATCGATGTAATGACCAGTGTGACCCGCAAAATCGGGCCGGGTACCAATAAAGGTTCGGTGAATGTAAATTTTATTCCCGGGGAAGAACGCGATATTTCCAGCATCGGTTTAACCAACCGCATCCGGGAAGCAACCGGAACCATCCCCATGGCTGAAAACCTGGAATTCGGCGGTAGCCGACACTGGGGTAAACCGGTATCGGTGGCCATTATCGGCGATGATTTGGATGAAGTACGGGCCGCAAAAACGGATTTAAAAAACGAGCTGCGTAAAATCAGGGCTCTTAAAGATGTAGTGGATAATGATCCGCCCGGTTTACGCGAAGTGAATATTACTCTCAAGCAAAAAGGATTAGCACTCGGATTGACCCCGCGCGATGTAGTGGACCAGGTGCGGGGAGGATTTTTCGGCGCGGAAGCACAGCGTATTCAGCGCGGCATCGACGAAGTGCGCATTTATGTTCGTTATACCGATGCCGAACGGGCCACCCTGTCGCAACTGGCTCATATGCGCATTCGTTTGCCCAACAGACGGGAATATCCTTTGCAGGAAGTCGCCAATTTAAGCGTGAAACGGGGCATCATGTCCATCAACCATCTGGACACACGGCGTGTGGTGACCGTGGAAGCGGATATATCCAATCCCAAGGAATCGGTTACGGATCTGATTGCCGGTATTAAGGCCGGTATCTTACCTCTTTTACGCGACAAATATCCGGATGTGGATTTTGATTTTGAAGGGCAAAGCCGTGAAACGGCCAAGACCATGCGTTCCACGATGAGCGTTTTGCCGCCCATCTTACTGTTGATGTTTATCATTATCATCATCACCTTCCGTTCCTTTATGCAGGCTTTCATCGTATTTTTACTGGTGCCCTTCGGCCTGATCGGCGTGGTTTGGGGACATTATATTCAGGGTTATATCATCAGCGTTCTTTCCATGTTTGGCATGATTGCCCTTATCGGCATCATGGTCAACGACGCCCTGGTGCTGGTCAATGCCATGAATCGCCGCCTGAAAAAGGGAATGAATTTTAAAAGCGCCCTGTACGAAGCCGGCATCAGTCGTTTCCGACCGATTCTGTTAACCTCGCTGACCACCATTGCCGGTCTGGGTCCTTTGATCTTTGAAACCAGCTTCCAGGCCCAGTTTCTTTCTCCTATGGCCATTTCCGTAGCATACGGATTGTTATTCGCCACGGTGCTTAACCTGTTGATGCTGCCGGCGTTGTTGAATCTATTCAATAAACTGAAAGTCTATATTTTCTGGCTGTTGAATCGGGAGAAACCGAAAGCGGAGATGGTGGAACCCGCGGTAAGAGAAGATATTTTTGTAAAAGGATTGTAACTAATTAGGAAAAGACGAATGAAAAATATATTATTGGTTTGGTTCATACTGGTAGTAACAGGAAATAATTTACTGCATGCTCAGGAGTTACTAAAATTGGATGAAGCCGTGGCCATCGCCCTGCAAAAAAACCATCAGATTAAAATTAACCGAAACACGGCCAGAATGAGTCGGAATAATGCTCACCCGGGTAATGCCGGTTTGTTACCCAAATTGGACGTGCAGGCCGGGGCAGACTATAGCGAGCAAACTTTGCAAACCCCTGGCGGAGAGAACAAAGAGAGGTCCACCTTTAATTCGGCCCGGATTGTGCTGAGTTACAATTTGTTTAACGGGCTGGGCAGCTATTTTATTTTAAAAAGTCTGCATGCACAGGCCGAAAGCGGCCAACTGGCCGCCCGCCAAGATATTGAACTAACCCTGAGCCGGGTTATTGCTGCTTATTACAAGGTAGCTGCTGCTGAAGAAGTTTTGCAGATTCGTCATGACGCCCTGCAAATTTCCAGAGAACGGCTGCAAAGAATAAATAAAAAGTCCGTTTACGGCCAGGCTGATAAAATTGCCGTATTAAACGCCAAAGTGGATTTTAACACGGACACGACAGCCTATCTTAATGCGGACCTTCTTTTAACCGAAGCGCGCCGCAATCTTAATTTACTGTTGGGTCGAGATGTAAACCTTGATTTTACGGTAGATACGCAGGTACCCTTTATTACTATGCCTTCACGAGAGGAGTTGAAGCAAAGCGCTTTTCATCATAACGCCTCCTTATTACTCACTCGGAATCAGTTGAAGCAGGCTAAATATGCTCTACGACAGGCACAATCCGTTTACTCCCCACGGCTGGATTTGAGCTCGGCCTACGGTTATTCACAGAACACGGCGGATTTAAGCCTGGCCATGGATAATCCCAACCGCAGCCTTTCGGCCGGGCTTTCACTGACCTTTAATCTCTTTAACGGGTTTCAAAATAGAATACAAAGTCAAAACGCACGTATCGGTCTGAAAAACCAACAGATCTTTTTGGAAAAAGCGAAGCTGAATCTGGAAAAAGATTTGGACAATGCTTATACGGCCTACCGCAATCAGCGCTATATCCTGGAACTGGAGCAAACCAACCTGGACGCTGCGGAATTGAATTTTAAGCGCTCTCAGGAATTATATAATCTGGGACATTTGACGGCCACCGATTTCCGTGCGGCACAGTTAAATTTAATTCAAGCCCGCTACCGCTTGTCGCAGGCCAAATTCCAGGCTAAATCGGCGGAAACCGAACTGCTTCGCCTGAGTGGAAAACTGTTAAGCAAAAGATCCGAATAAAATCAGAGGGCGTTTATTGGACCGGTGGTTTTTAGTTCAATTTTAACGCCCTCCACCTCCTTCGGTAACTGCGATTTTTCTATCTGGTTCTCATTGGTTACGGAGATAATGATCCCTTTGCTTCCGTCACTGAGTATTCCGATTCCCACTGCCTGGACATAGGGAAGAGCCAACCAGATTTGCTCGTACTTTTTTTTAACGGTATGAATGTGCTGCATTATTTAGCTCTTACTCTTGTAGTAAACCGACACTCAGGGCATCGAATACATTTTGGATGCGATTGAAAATGGTGCTGTTACTACTTCCGGCAAAAAGCAGACCGATGATTTCATTTTGTTCATTCAAAACGGCTGAACCGCTGTCGCCTCCGGCACTCATCTCTCCGGCCATCAACTGATCTACGAAGGTTGCGGTCTTATTCGAGCCATAACTGACTTGCACCGTAACATCCACTTGTTGAATCGACCCGGTAGTAAGACCGGTCGTCCGCCCGCTCTTTTTCACAGCCATTCCCAATGTCCCTTCGGCCACTCCGCTTATTTTCCCAATATTCAGGATTTCATTGAGTACGTCCTTTTCATCAAGGGGTTCTGCGATAGCACAATCCACCACATTTTCACCGGCCTGGGAGCTTACTCTTCTTTCCGGCTTAAGCCTGGTTCGACTTCCTACCAATGCGGCCAGCGCATTTAAAAATGCAGAGGTGGCGCCGGCAATTTTACAAGGACTGCCGCCGTTTCCATTTGATTCCCCTTCGAAATGGATGGGAATAAAATCGCTCAGCTCGGCCAGTTGATCCTGCGGATAACTTCCGTTATCATAGGGACCGGGTTGCAGTATGGCATCTCCGATTTCGGCATCATTACTGTCGGCCAGAACATGGTTATTGGATAAAATAAATTTTTTCCCATCCTTTTGGACCAGACAACCGAGCGTTCCGGCTGTAATATGAATATGACCAATACTCACCCCTCCGGGTGCGGGTCGAAATTTTCCTTTCGGATCCTGCAAAGCATAGATAATCCCCACAGGATAAACATCGGTTGTAATGCCCTGGATTGTTGCCGGAATGATCTCTTGTGCCGTTAATTTCCGCTTCGCTTTTTTTGAAACCACCGAGCAAATAATAGCCAGCTCATCACTCTTCTTCCCATTTACAATTTTGTAACCCACACCGGTCGCAACCACATTGGGTTTACTCTGTAATTCTCTACGCACAGCACTTAATACATGTCGGATATCTTCTAAATTTGTGTTCATAATGCCTCCCCTTTTTATTTTCATAACAGAATATATATGTTTGACGGCTAAAATCAATAAAATTAATTTTTTTCAGGCCCTGAACAACGCTAAATAACTCCCGAATCGGGCTAATGTTTTCCCATATCTTTCCGATATTTTCCTTATTACCATTTAATCAAATTGGAGAGCTAAAGTGAATTCATCCAGCCATCTAAATTTAATCGCATCTACTCTTATTTTTCTCTTTATTTCGCTTTCTGTTTTACAGGCTCAATCGAAAAAATCCGATGAATTATTTAACATGAGTCTGGAAGAACTATTACACATTACGGTTAGTTCCGCCAGTAAAGTGAGTCAGGACATCCACAATGCCCCGGCCCATATCCTGGTATTCACCAAAGAACAAATTGAGGAGCGAGGCTACTATTCATTGGAAGACCTTCTTCGTGATTTGCCCGAAGTCGATATCCAGGAATACTCACACGTCTTCTCATTCAACCGGATTACCGTACGCGGTATTTCCGGAAACAGCAAATTTCTTGTTTTGCTGAACGGCCAGAGAATAAGTTCGCCTACGGCAGATATCATTGCTGTTAAGGAAAATTATCCCCTCTATATGGCCAAACAGGTCGAAATCATCCTCGGGCCCTCTTCCGCCCTGTATGGAGCGGATGCCTTTAGTGGAATCATTAACATTATCACCGATGATGACCCTACAAATGAGCAGTTATCCGTTAACTTTTCAGCAGGGATGTATCATTACTACCGTTCATCGATTTTCATTAAGAAACAACTGTATCCGGATATAAATATGCAGGCTGGAGTTGCTTTTCACAAGAGTCGGAATGCCGATTTATCCTCTTTTTATCCTGCTAAATTCAGGCCGGCCCCCCTCGTCACTTTCGGAGGCGATACCATCGTCCGTGTTTCGGATCGACATCAATACCAGGCCCCGACCGCAAGCAATAGTTTGTTTGTACAATTGACCGCTCATAAAGCTTTCCATCTGGCGCTGTTCAGCTCTTTTTATTCTTCACCGACAACCAACGGCATAAAACCGGACCAGAATGCCTTTGATGATAACCTACAATATGACACCGGTGTCTATAGTTTATATGCCGATTACACGTATCATTTCGGTGGAAAATTTTCGGCTAAAACTTCTCTTTCATACGGATCATATAAAATTTACCCCAATTCCGTTTTTAAAAACATTTTTTCCGCTTACCAGCGCATTTATAAGTACGGATTGGGATCCCGGATGACGTTGGAAGAGCAGGTCAATTACCGATTAGACAGAAAACACAATTTTACGAGTGGCCTGGTACTCGAGTCCCTTTCCGCTCTGCCCCAGACCATGGACTTGTCGCATAGAGTACAAGAGAACCATCCCCTTAGCGAGCAACATTTTTTTTACCCGGGTACGGAAAATACGATTCCACTGAAATTTTTTTATTTGAATTATGCCAATCATGCCGCCTATTTACAATGGCAGACCCAATGGCTAAATAATTTGCATTCTACCGTCGGATTTCGCTATGATCATAATACCCGTTACAATAGTACGATAATGCCCAGACTCGCCATTACCTACAGTCCGGACCGTAAAACAAATTTAAAAACCATGTATGGCGAATCCTATCTGGCTCCCTCACCGTATACCAGTTACGATCACTTCGGTTCTTTTTCAGGACAAAAAAACGGTAATGGTCAATACATCAGCTATTATCTGCATATTCCCAACGCATTTTTACAGCCGGAGCGGACACGTACCCTGGAATTTGACGGTTCACGAACCGTATCCAACGATTTGCTTTTCAATTTTTCCACCTTCGTTACCACGATGAGTGATATCATCCTGAGGGATGCGTATACTACCCCCAGTTACTATATTAACGGAGGCGAAATTCTGAACTGGAGTCGTTACGAGAATATCGGTCAGGCCAGAATCTGGGGCCTCTCTCTTTGCGGGGAATATCATTTAAATTTTACCAATTCATCCCTGGAAGGTTGGGCAAATTATTCCATTACCGATGGCTATATTATCGAAAAAAAAGGAGGGGAAAAACTGGATTTGCCCTATCTGGCTACTCACAAGCTCAAACTTGGTCTGGTATGGAATTATCGCAATGCTTTTACGATCAGCCCACGCTTGTACTGGATCGGTAAAACAAATTCCGTCTGGATAGACAGCCGGCATCCCCGAAGAAGAGTCCAGGTCGATTCATACCATATCCTTAATATTCACATGTCTATGAATCAGTTGTTCAAAATGATCGACCTGGTAATCGATATTAACAATGCCCTGGATACAAAATATTATAATGCCGGTGGGTCCACCAGTAATGCTTTTATTTCCGCTCCCCAGGATCCCATTTTATTCCGGCTGGGATTTCGCTATCATATGTGGTTATGATTTTTATCAGAATTGAATCAGTTATGAAGTTAGTATTCAGAAGAATAATATTTATAAGCATCAGCTGCAGTCTGTTTTTCATGGGAGTGGTTAAAGCCCAGGAGTCCAGATACGCTATCGAAGCGGCCTTTATCCAGAAGATTTCCCGTTTCGTGGAATGGCCCTTTGCCAAATGGTATTCAAATAAAAAACATTCTTTCACGATTTCTATTCTTGGAGACTCGCCCATTCTTGAAAATTTGCAAATGATTGCTTCTTCCACTAAAATCAATGAAAAGAAAATCCTGATAAAAAAATTGAAAAATATTAGAGAACTGGGCCGAACAAACATATTGTTCATCAGTAAAGATCAAAAAAAACGACTCGATCATATTCTGAGCTCCGTAGAGGGTAAAAATATTTTAACCATCAGTGACACTCCCGGATTTGGTGAAAAAGGAGTGATGATCAATTTTTATCAGTGGAAAACTTTTATACGCTTCGAAATCAATTTAAAAGTATTAGGACAAACGGACCTGGTTGTGAGCTCCCGTTTACTTCGGGTGGCCAGGATCATAGAATAGGACCGGTATGCTACAGTTTTACGAAAATTTGTCATTAAAAAATAAATTAATCCTTATCATTTCCATCACCGCCAGCACCTTATTAGTGCTTGGCTTTGCCCTATCCGCTTTTTTCAGTATTCGCCAGATGAAGTCCAGCCTGATAAAAAAAACCAAAACTCTGGCCCAGGTGACCGCTAATTATAGTGTAAGTGATCTTGCCTTTTCGGATAAAGAATCTGCTTATGAAACTCTATCCAGCCTGCAGAATATAAGCGAGCTGCGCATGGCAACCCTCTATGACGCTCATGGACGTATATTTGTAACATTTACCAAACTGGCCCGAATTATGCCACCCCAAAAAGTGGATTTGCATTATAAAATTATTTTTGCCGGTAATTATCTGGATGTATATCAACCGATTCAATATAAAGGTGAAACTTACGGCACTCTTTATTTATCGATTTCAACCGAATATTTACGGAAACAAATTTTCTATTACCTGCTAACGATGGGCTTATTGCTCCTGCTATTGATCATTGCCGCTATCTTCCTGGCCCGGCAGTTACAGAAAATCATTTCCACTCCCATCCTGCGCCTGGCAAACGCGACCCAGAAAATTACCGCCGAAGAGGATTACTCGGTCCGTGTTAAAAGAAGATCGAATGACGAACTGGGCATTCTCTATGATCGCTTCAACGATATGCTGGATCAGATTTTTAAGCGTGAAAAATTACGTAGTGAAGCATTGAAAGCGCTCCAGGATAGTGAGGAACGGTACCGGAGCGTGGTGGAGTTGTCTCCCAATGCGATCCTTATCCATAAAGACGGCAAAATCATTTTTGCAAATCCAAAGGCTGTTGAATTATCCGGGTTAAAAACATTAGATGAATTTATCGGACGTCGAATTTCGGATTTTATTCATGAAGATTCCCGGGAACACATCGCTCAGAGAATAAAAGAAATGCAATTAACCAGAGCGGCGTTGGATGTCAGCGAGGAGAAATTTATCAATGTGAAGGGCGAGATTATTTTCGGTCTGGTCGCTGCCGTTCATTTTAATATCCATGGAGAATCCGGCCATCTGGTGGTCATCCAGGACATAACCGAATATAAAAAAGCCGAACAAGCCTTGCTGGAGAGTGAAGAACGCTTCCGACAGATTTTCGAGCAATCCAATGATGCCATGTATGTCATTATTGGAACGCGCTTTGTGGAGGTGAATCCGAAATTTACTGCCATCCTGGGCTACACGAAAGAAGACGTAGAACAATCCGATTTCAATCTTTTGGGTTTGGTGGCCGATGAGAGTCTGGAATTTATTGAAAAAAGAAGAAAAGCACATGAGGCCGGTCAATTTACACCGGATCGCTATATTTTTAAAGGAAAAGCAAGGGACGGCCGTATTCTCGATCTGGAGGTTAATCTTTCACAAGTCGAGTGGAAGAACCAGGTCGCTATTCTGGGTATTTTACGAGATATCACGGATCAACGGTTGCTGGAAGAACAGCTACGCCAATCCCAAAAGATGGAGGCTATCGGGACGCTGGCCGGTGGCGTTGCCCATGATTTCAACAATTTGTTGACGGTCATCAGCGGGCATGTGGAGCTGGCCATGCTGAAGATGGAAGATAACAATCCTCTTAAACGACACATCGATGAAATTGAGAAAGCCAGTAAACGAGCTCAAAATTTAACGCGCCAACTGCTGGCCTTCAGTCGCAAACAAATCGTACGTTTAAAAATAATCAACATCAATGAAATCATCTCCGATATGGGTAAAATGCTGGGGCGACTCATTAGTGAAGATATTACTTTAAAAATGAAACTCGCCGACCAAATCGCACCTATCAAAGCGGATCCGGGACAGATCGAACAAATCATCATGAACTTAGTGGTCAATGCCCGCGACGCTATCAATGCCAATACGGTCTATGCCCGACGGAGGATACATATAGAAACCGCCAATATATTTTTAGATGAAGATAACGAGTTGCTCAAGAATGAAGGCCGCCGGGGGTTACATGTCCTTATATCGGTTACAGATACAGGAGTGGGTATGGATGAAGAAACGCAAAAGAAGATTTTTGAGCCCTTTTTTACAACCAAAGGGGTGGGCAAAGGAACCGGTTTGGGTCTGTCTACCATTTATGGGATCGTTAAACAAAATAACGGCTTAATCCAGGTTATCAGTAAACCGGAGAAAGGCACAACTTTTAAAATTTACTGGCCGACTTCAGATGAAGAAGAAAAATCGGAACAGCTAAAGATTAAAGAATCTTCCCTTCAAAGAGGAACAGAAACCATATTTTTTGTGGAAGACGATGCAGGAATCCGGGAGTTCGCTGTCTCTGCTCTTGAATCATTAGGTTATACCATCCACGTGGCCGAAGACGCCATACACGCCCTTAAAATGGTTAAACGAAATAACTTCCGTTTTGATTTATTGATTACCGATCTGGTCATGCCTGAAGTAAGTGGTAAGGATTTAGTCGATCAACTCAAAGAAAAATATAAAGAGTTGAAGGTCCTGTATACATCGGGTTATACAGATGGCAATATTGCCCGGGATGGATTTCTGGATAAGGATGTAAACTTCTTACATAAACCCTATTCGGTGGGTCAACTATCGCAAAAAATACGAACCATTCTGGATAATATTTAAACCTTTTTAAAATAACAAAAGCCCCGAATGGGGCTTTTGCCTGTAAAATCCTTTTATGATGAATATTCCTTTTCAAAATTATTTCTCAGCAGGTTTTTGCTGAGTGGTCGCCTGCTGCTGAGTGGTATCTGCCTTAGCGGTCGTATCCTGAACAGCCTGGGTAGTTTTCGCCTCAACCGCAGGTTTTTTTGCTTCCTGTGTTTTCTGACCACCGCAACTTAGTAATGATAGTGCCATTAAACCTGTGATTAAAAACATTAAAGCCTTTTTCATTTAAGGACCTCCTTTTATATGGCTTGAAGAATGAAAGCAAAAAGTAAGTACTTTCTATTATTAAGTCAAGAACAAATCGACAAATCTTTGCTGGATCCCTATTCTTACAGCATTTTTTATGTCACCCTTTTGCCAAAACAGATCCGGTACTTCTGCATAAATAGTTTGATTAAAAATTAATCCCCGCTCTTTTTTTGAAAATACAGGGGAACAAAATCATTTTCTTGCCCTTTAAACTAACAAAGGAAGAAAAAACGATACCGAATTCTAATAAAACGAGAAAGGATAAACGCAATGCGCATATTTCAGGATTTTGCCCAATGGTTCCAAACTAAAGACCGCAATGCAATGGATTTTCATTTAAAAAAAGATACCCGAAATTTACAAAAAACCTTACAAAGCCTGAATGATGAGTTGAATGAGATGAAGAGTATTCAACACAAATTGGATATCCTGATCAGTAAAGCACGGCAATTCCCTGATATAAAAGATATCAAGGTAAACCTCCTCAAAGAAGAGACAGCTGATTTTCAGGGTTGGCTGCAAAGAACCGAAGATAAATTAGATAAGATTTTTGCCAAGAAAGCCGAAGACTTACAGGATGATGAATTACAACTTCTTAAAGCGGAATTACCGCGTCTCCTTACGGAACAAAGACGCCTCGCCAATCGGATTCAAAAGATTCTGGAAATCATCGCTAAAACCCGTTTTTTGATCGATGATCTCAATGAAGACCTCTGCAAACAACTAAGCGGGGGACGATCTCTCGCTGAAGTCGGGGAAACTTTACTTCATAAATTTAGCCGCGAATTCAGAGAAGACTATTTTTCCGGAAAAGAGGATATAATCGCCTTTTTGGAAGATCACTATAAAATAAGCAAAAAAAGTGCGATTGAATTATTTAATCTTCTTGAAGAAACCGGTACCATCGTCTACCATATCGAAATACCGGAAAATATCAAAAATCAGCCCCTTCTTTATTATGGTACCGATTGGGATGATCCGATGATGGATTATGTGAGCACTCCGGTAGAATTATTCGGATTCTGGGAGATCAAAAGCTAAAAAAGATGTTTGCCTTAACCGATATACGAATTTGCGAAAAAATAATCCTATTATAGCCGATTTTAGTTTCCTTACCATAAAGGTCATTAAAACATAAAAAATTTACCCGATACGAAAAAAATGCGGTTCTATATCTTTTGCTGATTAGTTTCCCGTGAAGTAAAATATGTATCCGACCGAATAACAAGATTATTTTTTCCAAATACCCTCATCATTTATTGAATCAATCATTTTAACCGGCTCGGATGTAACTCCCCCCTTCCCATGATATTTCCGCCCATCTGATGTTTCAACTCCCCCATGGCATGGGGGAAAGAGGGGCGAGTTGTTTCGTCCATTTAATTCGAATCTGGTGTATTCCCATCGGATAGACGTATATATTAAATAGATGGCTCTGTCATTTATTTAATGTGGGCAGGCCTCAGTAGGGTAAAATAATGGCTCTATGTCGAATCGTGTGAATTAATACGAGAGCGATTGTCAAAAGCCGTAATTGTTATAGTTATCTTTTGGAAATCACAAAAAACAAGCAACAAATAACAATGGCACCAAAATCCAAAATTTAATAAGTCACCCAAAAGATGAAGAGTTGCTTCATATTTGAGTTATTGTTTTTTGGGATTTATTTGATTTTTGTTATTTGTACTTTGGAATTTCAGGTTAAATTTAAAGGTGCGTAAAAAGTATTAAGTTCACGGGTAAACGATCCTGAAGCGCTTTGAAGCTGTTATATTTCGGTTGTCTATTCTTTTTCCCGGAGGGAAAATCTGAGATTAGCCCGCCAATTTATTGGCGGGAAATAATAAGAGTGTATTTTGGGTCGTCCCGTCAGGGACGAATGATTAACCGAATACCCCCGCAGGATTTTCATTTGAAAAATCGATATCATAGTGAAATATAATAACTAGCATATCCTCACAAAATGCCATAGAACCAAAAATAAGCTCTGAGCGGAAAAGAGGATTATTTTTTCGGCTTTACCGGGTTTCTTGTGAAGCCGTATATTAACGGAAGACCGATAAAAGGAATGAAACAATTTTTTATGGTTTTGTTCATTTTGTATTTAAAGATAATAGTATCCGAAGGATACGAATATGAGTAGCCACACCCGTCAGCCGCCGGGCAGGAGCGGAGCCTGTGGTAAAGCGGAAAAAGCGAGAGTGACGCTGAAGGCGTCAAATGTGGAACACAGAGCCTTCTAACGAAATAGGAGACCCTATACATTGAAATGCCCGGTTTATTTTACCGCTTTGCGGTAACCTTATTCGGTTGTATCTTGCCCACAGGCTTCGCCTGTGGTTACTCATATTACATCACTTCGTGATGATTTAAGGATAATTTTCTGCGTTCCTTATTTGTTCAACAATTCTTGTATATATTTTCTACTTTTCATTTTTTTGATTTCCCGTTCTCTTTTTATAGCATCGGATTTTGAAGGAAAAGCTTCCGTATAGACCAGTACCCATGGGATTCCCCGTTTTGTGTATTTACCCAAGGCAGCATTGTGTCTTAGTAACCGTTTTTCAAGGTCATTGGTATAACCGATATAATAACGATTTAATTTTTTGGCTCTACCGGGTTTCTTATGAAGCCGTATATTAACGGAAGACCGATCAAAGGAATGAAACAATTTTTTATGGTTTTGTTCATCTTGTATTTAAAAACAATAGTATCCGAAGGATACGAATATGAGTAGCCACAGGCTTGGCCTGTGGTAAAGCGGAAAAAGCGGGCGTGACGCTGAAGGAAAGTATACGGAGTGAAATTTGCATAAAGAACTCAATGTAATGAAAAACTAAATTTATAAAATTTCCCGTTTTTTCAGATCGTCCGGTAGTGGGCGATTTCTCTATGGGTTAACAGACTGCACCCGAGGTTTATTCAAATGTCCCTGACGGGACATGCTACTTTTTGTCTACCTGTTCCCGGCGATGAATCGCCGGGCTAATAGCAAACATCCCTGCCGGGATTGTTTGTTAACCAATCGGTATTGTTTTGGCTCTGTTGCTTTACGGGGGCAAGATTCCATCAGATAAAATACGACTCTATATCGAATCGTGTGAATTAATACGAGAGCGATTATCAAAAGCCCTATTTGCTAAAGTGATCTTTTGGAAATCACAAAAAACAAGCAACAAATAACAATGGCGCTAAAATCCAAAATTTAATAAGTCACCCAAAAGATGAAGGGTTGTTTCATATTTGAGTTATTGTTTTTTGGGATTTATTTGATTTTTGTTATTTGTACTTTGGAATTTCAGGTTAAATGTAAAGGTACGTAAAAAGTATTAAGTTCACGGGTAAACGATCCTGAAGCGCCTTAAGGCTGTTATATTTCGGTTGTCTATTCCTTTCCCCGGAGGGAAAATCTGAGATTAGCCCGCCAATTTATTGGCGGGAAATGATAAGAGCGTATTTTAGGTCGTCCCGTCAGGGACGGATGATTAACCGAATGCCCCGCAGGATTTTCATTTGAAGAATCGATATCATTGTGAAATTTAATAATTAGCTTATCCACCAAAATGAGATAGAATCAAAAATAAGCTATGAAAGGATAAAAGGATAAATTTTTCCTATAAGAAGACGAACCCATCGTTATGGAAGGCTCCCGTATTTTTTGCGCATTAAAAAGTCTAACCGCATTGGCATAACTCACCCCTCCCTTCAGTATACGTAGTGTCGAAAGTTTTCAACTTCCTCTATGGGAACGTTTCGCCTATTTAGCAGTTTTACATAAAACAAAAAATTAAAATAATCTCCCATTTTTTCTTGACAAACATTCTTTCCCTACTTATATTGCCCGGAATTAATTACAAAAGAATGTAAGTTTATGCAAAACATAACCCTGAAAAATACCATCGTCTCTACAGTACGCCGGATTAACGGGGATGTTTTGTCTATACCTGTCACCATCCTTCCTAACGTCATAGTTCTTCTACTCGGGATTATTATAATTAATCTGATTCTGCTGCTAGGCTAATCAGACCTCAATCCCGAAGCATACCAAAGTCATATCACTCTTTCTATAACAAAACGGTTCCTCGGGATTGACCGGGAGAGAGCTGGATTGTTCAGGCGGGAAATAAAAAAAAGGGAGTATGATTTGAGATCCGATATGATCAAATCCGGAGTAGAGCGCGCTCCACACCGTAGTCTATTGCGCGCAACTGGTGTCATCAAAGAAGAAGTCGATTTTAAGAAGCCCTTCATCGGAGTGGTTAATTCCTATACGGACCTGATCCCGGGCCATGTGCACCTGCAAGGTTTCGGCAAAGAAGTCAAAGAAGTGATTCGCCGGAATGGCGGTGTACCGTTCGAATTTAATACGATCGGTATCGACGATGGAATTGCCATGGGACATATCGGCATGCGCTATTCTTTAGCCAGCCGTGAACTTATTGCAGACAGCGTGGAAACCGTCGTAGAAGCTCACCGTCTGGACGGCATCATTTGTATCACAAATTGTGATAAAATTGTTCCCGGAATGCTCATGGCCGCAGTACGGATAAACATTCCCACCATTTTTGTTTCCGGAGGCCCTATGAAGGCCGGACATCTTAAATCGGGTAAGGTAGTGGATCTCATCTCCGTATTCGAAGGAGTGGGGCAACATCACCGCGGTGAAATTAATGACAGCGAGTTACACGAGTTGGAAGAAGTCGGTTGCCCTACCTGCGGTTCCTGCTCCGGTATGTTTACTGCCAATTCCATGAATTGTTTAATGGAAGCCCTTGGCATGGCTCTCCCCGGAAACGGAACCATTGTAGCCGTGGATGAACGTCGTCTGGAGCTGGCCCGAAAAGCCGCCGCTCAACTCATGGAACTGGTCAAAACCGACACAAAACCCCTTGATATTTTAACTCCGGCCTCTTTCCGTAACGCTTTCGCCCTGGATATGGCCATGGGCGGCAGTACCAATACCATTTTGCATACGCTGGCTATTGCCAATGAAGCGGGTATACACTTCGATTTACACCAATTGAATGATATTGCGGCGAACGTACCGTACATCTGTAAGGTAAGCCCGGCCACCCCTTTTGTCCATCTGGAAGATGTGGATGCGGCCGGCGGTATCTCTGCCATATTGCACGAATTGTCGCAAGTAGACAACATCCTGGATACTTCCGTGCAAACCGTGACCGGCAAAACTCTCGGTGAAAATATTGAGAACGCAGAAATAAAAAACAAGCGGGTCATTCGGCCCCATACGGATCCCTACTTAAAAAGCGGAGGCCTGGCCGTTCTGTTTGGCAATCTGGCACCGCAAGGTTCCGTGGTAAAAATAGGAGCCGTGGAAAAAAATATGCTGGTCCATGAGGGACCGGCTCAGGTTTATAACTCGCAGGATGAAGTTTTGGAAGCTATCGCCAAACACGAAATTCAAGCCGGAAGTGTGGTCGTCATTCGTTATGAAGGACCGAAGGGAGGGCCGGGTATGCCGGAGATGCTCTCTCCGACCAGCGCTATCATGGGTATGGGTCTGGGAGATAAAGTAGCGCTTATTACGGACGGACGTTTTTCCGGAGGCACGCGTGGAGCCTGTATCGGACATGTCTCTCCGGAAGCGGCGGAACGGGGACCTATTGCGGCCCTGCAAAATGGCGATATAATTTCCATTGATATTCCCAACAAATCTTTACATGTAAAACTAAGCGAAGAGGAGATTCAGGCGCGGTTGTCCCGGATTCCACCGTTTACACCTAAAATTAAACGGGGTTATCTGGCACGATACGCCCATATGGTCACATCGGCCAGTAGCGGAGCCATTTTAAAAAATATTGAAGATTTGTAATAAGAAGAGAAGGATACACCATGACCGCAAGAAAGAAAAAACTCACCGGGGCTAAAATTTTATTCGAAGCCTTAAAACGTGAAAATGTGGAATACATTTTCGGCATCCCGGGCGGAGCGACCATTAATATCTATGAAGAACTCTATGATATCGACTATCTGACCCATATTCTGGCCAAACATGAGCAAGGTGCGGCCCATATGGCGGAAGGCTATGCCCGTGTAACCGGTAAAGTCGGGGTTGTTCTGGTCACCTCCGGGCCCGGAGCAACCAATACGGTAACCGGAATTACAAACGCCTACATGGATTCATCGCCTATTGTCGTTTTCACCGGACAGGTGCCGACTCAATTAATCGGCAACGATGCTTTTCAGGAAGCGGACATCATCGGCATCACCCGACCTGTAACCAAACATAGTTTTCTGGTAAGAGATGTGAAAGAACTGGCTCCGGCCATTCACAAAGCATTTTATATTGCCTCTTCCGGACGTCCGGGTCCGGTCGTTGTGGATCTGCCAAAGGATATGATTAATGATGAAACGACTTTTGACTACCCTGAAGAGGTTCATATTCGCGGATACAAACCCACCTACCAAGGGAATGCGCATCAGATTAAAAAGGCCGCGCAAAAGATAATGAAAGCCAAGCGCCCTCTGCTTTATGTGGGTGGCGGCGTCATTATGTCCGGAGCTTCCAAAGAGCTGACTGAATTCGCCCGCAAAAATAATCTGCCGGTTACCATGACTCTGCAAGGCCTGGGTGCCTTTCCCGGAACAGACCCTCAATCTCTGGGCATGCTGGGTATGCACGGCATGTACTGGGCGAATCAGGCTATGAATCACTGCGATCTGTTGGTTGCCCTGGGAGCCCGTTTCGATGACCGGGTTACCGGGAAAATAGATTCTTTTGCCGTTGATGCTTATAAAATTCATGTGGACATAGACCCCACAGCCATCGAAAAGAATGTTCTGGTCGACCTGCCCATCGTCGGTGATGTAAAAAATGTACTCGAAGGCCTCATGGCAGAGGTGAATCAAAAACCGGATACCCAACAGTGGTGGGAACAGATTCGTGCCTGGCAACAGGAATGTCCGTTAACCTATGAAAAGGATAACGGCGCCATTCGAACCGCCTATATTATCGAACAACTCTCCCAAAAAACAAAGGGAGAAGCCATTATTGTTTCCGATGTAGGTCAGCACCAGATGTGGATTGCTCAGTTTTACCAATTCACCCGGCCCAGATCCCACCTTTCCAGCGGAGGACTGGGCACCATGGGCTTTTCGGTTCCCGCTGCGATCGGAGCCTCATTCGGGTCCGGGGGACGTCCGGTCATCTCCATCAGCGGTGACGGCGGTTTTCAGATGAATATGCAAGAATTGATTACGGCAAAAGCCTACAACGTGCCGGTTAAATTTTTTATCATAAATAATAGCTTCCTGGGCATGGTTCGCCAATGGCAGGAATTATTTCATGACGAACGGTACAGCTTTACCGATCTGAGCAATGCCAATCCGGATTTCACTAAACTCGGAGAAGCGCTGGGAATTCAATCGTTTGCCGTTGAACGGATGGAAGATGTGGATCCCGTTTTGGACAAGATCCTGGCCATTGATGATCGTCCGGTGTTAGTTGAATTCCGTGTTTTAAAAGAAGATATGGTATTCCCCATGGTGCCGGCCGGAGCTTCCATATCCAATATGATTCTGGAACGTTTAAACCCAAAGAGGATGATCTAACTATGAAACATACCATTAGTATTTTAGTCGAAAACACATTCGGTGCTTTTGACCGAATTGCCACCATGTTCAGTGCCAAGGGTTTTAATATTCACAGTATCTCAATCGGTGAGACTGAAATCCGGGATATATCCAGGATGACGATTGTCACTTCCGGTGACGACCATATTATCGATCAGGTTGTGAAACAACTCAACCGGCTTATCGATACGGTTAAGGTGGTGGACCTTAGCAAAATGGAACGTGTGGAGAGAGAGCTCATCCTCATTTCCGTCAACTACCAAAAAGGTTCGCTGGAAGAAATAAAAAATATCAGTGACATTTTCCGAGGAGTGGTTGTGGATATCAATAATAAATCCATTACACTGGAAATTACCGGTCCTCCGGCCAAAATCATTGCCGCCCTGAATGTGCTGGTGCCTTATGGAATTAAAGAGGTTGCCAGGTCCGGCACGGTAGCCTTAAAAAGGGGTGAGCAATTAAAACACCCCAAAAAAGAACTCACTGCTTAGCAAATTTAACAAACTCAATTTGAGGAGATGAAAATGAAAGTCTATTATGATCAGGATGCAAACCTAAGTTTATTAGAAGATAAAAAAATCGCTGTGCTGGGCTATGGCAGCCAGGGCCACGCCCATGCCTTAAATTTAAAGGACAGTGGAATGAATGTCTGCGTCGGTCTCCGGAAATCAAGTGCTTCCTGGCAGGAAGCCGAAACAGCCGGTGTTGCCGTAAAAGAGGTGGCGGAGGCGGTAAAATGGGCCGATGTGATCATGGTCCTTCTCCCGGATCAAACCCAAAAGTCCGTTTACCGGACTGCCATCGAGCCCAACCTGAAGGCCGGAGATACACTGGCCTTTGCGCATGGTTTTAACATCCACTACAAAGAAATCGTACCCGCAAAAGAGATCGACGTGATCATGATCGCTCCCAAGAGTCCCGGCCATTTGGTACGACGTACTTTTCAGCAGGGAAACGGCACGCCCTGCCTGATTGCCGTTGAACAGGATTACAGCGGGAAAGCCAAAGAAATGGCGCTGGCCTGGGCCAAAGGAATCGGCGGCACCAGAGCCGGTGTTATCGAAACCACTTTTAAGAATGAAACGGAAACCGATCTTTTCGGTGAACAGGCCGTACTATGCGGCGGATCCGCCGAATTGATTAAAGCAGGATTCGAAGTACTTACGGAAGCGGGCTATCCCCCGGAGCTGGCCTACTTCGAATGCATGCATGAAATGAAACTCATCGTTGACCTTTATTATGAAGGGGGTTTGTCGCGCATGAATTATTCGGTAAGCGATACTGCGGAATACGGAGGCATGACCCGCGGGCCACGGGTCATCACCGAAGCGTCCAAAGATGCCATGCGCCAGGTTTTAAAGGAAGTGCAGGACGGCTCCTTTGCCAAAGAATGGATTGCAGAGAATGAACAGGGACAGCCTAATCTGCAAAAGTTAAGGGAAGCCAACCGCAATCATACCATCGAAACGGTGGGAGCCGAATTGCGGAAAATGATGTCCTGGTTACCAAAGAAGGAATCCTAAAATGATGAAAGCTAACATAACCGTTTTACCGGGAGATGGAATCGGGCCGGAAATCATGTCGGCTGCGTTACAAGTGATGCGTCAGGTGGGAGAAAAATTCGGTCTATCCTTTGATGTCAATGAACAACTGATGGGCGGCTGTTCTTATGATGCCTACGGAACACCTCTTACGGATGAAACTCTTCAGGCCTGCTATGAAGCGGATGCGGTGTTATTAGGTGCCGTAGGAGGCTATAAATGGGAAAAACTGGAACACCATCTTAAACCGGAGGCAGCCCTCTTAAAACTACGCAAATCCCTGGGACTCTATGCCAATATTCGACCGGCAAAGGTTTACAACTCGGTACTTGATGATTCTTCTTTAAAAAAAGAGGTACTCAGCGGAACCGATTTTGTTGTGCTGAGAGAATTGACCGGGGGGATTTATTTTGGTCAACCCAGGGGACATGACCGGGAAAAAGGTTGGAACACCATGGTCTATGCCCGTTCTGAAATCGAACGCATTGCCCGTAAGGCTTTCGAAATCGCCCGTTTGAGAAAAAAAAGGGTCACTTCGGTTGACAAGGCCAATGTACTGGAAGTATCCCAGTTCTGGAGAGATGTGGTGGCCGAGGTACATGGCGACTATCCGGATATTGAGCTTACGAATCTTTATGTGGATAACACGGCCATGCAGATCGTGCGTGAACCGCGACAGTTTGATCTTATTCTCACCTCCAACCTGTTTGGTGATATTTTAAGTGATATTGCCGGCATGATTACCGGTAGCCTGGGCATGCTTCCTTCGGCCAGTGTGGGTGAAAAATACGCATTGTATGAGCCGGTGCACGGCAGCGCCCCGGATATTGCAGGGCAGAATATTGCCAATCCCATTGCAGCCATCCGTTCCGTAGCCATGATGTTCTCTTTGTCCTTCGGTCTGAGCAAAGCGGACGATCTGATTGAAAAAGCCGTCGAACGTACGCTGGCTCAGGGCCGGAGAACCGCCGATATATTCAGTAAGGGCCTGACCCTGGTTAATACTCAGCAAATGACCGAAAGCATTCTGGAAAATGTTGAGACTATTTTTCAGAGTGAGTATGCAGAAAAATTGACATTGTAAAGGAAAAAATGATGGAAGATCAAATTATTATTTTTGACACCACTTTGCGTGATGGCGAACAATCACCGGGAGCCTCATTAAATGTTTATGAAAAACTGGAAATAGCCCATCAATTAGCCAAATTGAAAGTGGATGTAATCGAAGCCGGATTTCCCGTCTCTTCTCCGCAGCAATTCGAAGCGGTTAAAATGATCGCCGGGGAGGTGGATGCCACCATTGCCGCTCTTTCGAGAGCCAAAGAACTGGATATTAAAAAAGCCTATGAGGCCGTTCGGGAAGCGCCGAAACAACGCATTCATACCTTTTCCAGTACATCCGATTATCATATTATGGGAAAATTCGGAGACCCGCGGTACGGCACCTCCATTCAGGAAAAGCGGGCGACTGTCCTGCAGATGTCCATTGATGCCGTCCGATATGCCCGCACCTTTTGCGACGATGTGGAATTTTCCGCGGAAGATGCGGGACGGACCGATATCGGTTATCTATCGGAAGTCATCGAAGCGGCCATCGAAGCCGGGGCCACCACGGTCAATATCCCCGATACCACCGGTTATACGCTCCCGGAAGAATTCGCAAATAAAATCCTGGAGCTTCGGAAAAGAGTAAAAAATATTAACCGGGCCATTATCAGTGTCCATTGCCATAATGACCTGGGCTTGGCAGTGGCCAACTCTATCTCTGCCGTTCGGGCCGGCGCCCGGCAGGTGGAATGTACGATCAACGGAATCGGCGAAAGAGCCGGAAACGCTTCCCTCGAGGAATTTGTGATGGCCCTGAATGTGCGCAAAGATATCCTGCCCTTTCATACGGCGATTGAAACAAAGGAAATTTACAACACCAGCCGTATGGTTTCCGGTTTTACCGGCATCATCGTTCAACCCAACAAGGCTATTGTCGGTGCCAATGCCTTTGCTCATGAATCCGGCATCCATCAGGACGGTATGCTTAAAAATCGTGAAACCTATGAAATTATGACTCCCGAAGATGTGGGCGTACAGAAAACAAAGATCGTCCTCGGAAGACATTCCGGACGTCACGGGTTGAAAGTCAGGCTTCAGGAGCTGGGCTATCAACTCACTGAAGACGAGTTAAATAAAACCTACCGAAAATTCACGGATCTGGCGGATAAAAAGAAGGAAGTATTCGATGATGATCTTCGTGTTTTGATGGGCGATCAGGTCAAGAAGAAAAAAGAGGACTATGTACTGGATTATTGGCAGATAAATATCGGCACCCATGCCATTCCCACGGCCACCATCAAAATGACCGTTAAAGAGCAAATTATTCAGGAATCCGCCACAGGGGATGGCCCGGTGGATGCGGTATTTAATGCTATTGATCGCGCCCTGAATACAAAATATAAAATTGAATCCTACCAGGTTCGTTCGGTGACTTCCGGCCGAAAGGCGATGGGAGAGGTTCTTCTGCGCATTCGCAATGGCAACAAGTCTTATAACGGCAGAGGAGTTTCTACGGATATCATCGAAGCCAGTGCCATTGCCTATCTGCAGGCTATAAACCGTTTACAAGGTGATTTGAGTAATCAGACAGACGCCAAACAAAAAACCACGTATTCCAACGTCGTATGAAAGGATTTACACTATGCCCATGACGATCACAGAAAAAATATTGGCCAAAGCAGCCCGTAAGAAATCGGTCACACCGGGTGAAAATATATGGCTCAATGTCGATACGTTAATGACCCATGACGTATGCGGTCCCCCCACGATTCAGATTTGGAAGGATGAATTCGGAGAGAAAGCCAGGATCTGGGATAAAAATAAATTGGTCATTTTTCCGGATCACTACATTTACACCAGCGATAAGCATGCTATCCGCAATGTGGATATTCTCCGCAAGTTTGCCTCCGATTATAATCTGCCGAATTACTACGATGTGGGAACCGCCCGCTATAAGGGAGTCTGCCATATCGCCCTGGCCGAAGAGGGATTTAACCGGCCGGGCACGGTCTTGATCGGTACGGATTCCCATACTTGTACTGCCGGTGCGTTCGGCCTGTTCGCCACCGGTGTGGGCAATACGGATGCGGCCTTCGTGCTGGGCACCGGCAAAATCTGGGAGAAGGTTCCCGAATCGATGCAATTTATCTTCGATGGTAACATGCCGGACTATCTGACTGCCAAGGATTTAATTCTTCATGTTCTGGGAGAGATTACCACAGACGGTGCAACCTACCGGGCTATGGAATTTAGCGGACAAGCCATTCAAAGCCTGAATGTTGATGAACGCATGACCCTGACCAACATGGCCGTGGAAGCAGGCGGCATGAACGGCATCATAGCGGCCGACGCCGTTATCGAAGATTACCTCAAGGGAAAAACACAGCAACCGTATGAGATATTACAAAGCGATCCCGATGCCAGGTATCACAGTAAGTATCGGTTCGATGTTGAAAAACTGGAACCTGTGGTAGCCAAACCCCATAGTCCCGATAACCGGGATACGGTTCGAAAGGTTCAGGGTACTCCTCTGACCCGGGCCTATATCGGTTCCTGTACCGGAGGTAAGTTAACCGATTTTATTCATGCCGCAAAAATACTCAAAGGCCGACGGGTGGTAATACCGACTTTTGTCGTTCCGGCCAGTACGTCGATTGCCCGAAAATTAAAATCCGAAACCTACGAAGGTCAGCGTCTGATTGATATATTAACCGATTCCGGTTGTGTACTGGCTCCCTCTTCCTGCGCTGCCTGTCTGGGCGGCCCGGCCGATACGATCGGCCGCTCGATCGACAACGATGTGGTTATTTCCACTACGAACCGTAATTTCCCGGGACGGATGGGCAGCAAGAACGCCGGAATCTTTCTGGCCTCGCCCTTAACCGTGGCCGCCTCCGCCCTTAAGGGGGCCATCACAGATCCAAGGGAGTTTTTACAATAAATACAAACAGAGCCCGAACAACTATAAGGAGTCAACCATTCCATGCAGAAAATCATAGAAGGTAAAGCCTATGTTTTAGGTGATAATGTGGACACGGACCAGATCATCCCGGCCGAACACCTGGTCTATAGTTTAAGTGATCCGGAAGAATCCAAAAAATACGGCCGCTATGCTCTATCCGGAGTGCCCGAGGAAAAGGCCGGCTTGCCGACCGGTCACATCCCTTTCATTAGCGGTGAAAATGATCGGTCGGATTTTCAAATTATTATCGGCGGCTCCAACTTCGGTTGCGGCTCTTCCCGCGAACACGCTCCCTATGCATTGCAAAAAGCCGGAGTGCAGGTGGTTGTAGCCGAATCGTATGCCCGCATTTTTTACAGGAATGCCGTGGACGGGGGCTTCATTGTTCCCTTAGAAACAGAAGTCGTTTTAAAAGAGAAGATCAAAAGCGGTGATCCGCTTTCCATAGACCTGGATTCATTAACCCTCAAAAATCAAAACACGGGGCAGAGCTATTCGCTGCTACCTCCGGGCGATGTGCTTCCCATTATCGAAGCGGGCGGTATTTTTGAATATGCCCGAAAAAGCGGAATGATCTAATTAAAGTTTATAAGATACCCATACAGGATAATATTATGAAACAAGCAGTGATTGAATTATTCGATACCACTTTGCGCGACGGTAGTCAGGGCGAAGCGGTTAATCTCTCTATTCACGACAAATTACTCATCACGGAAAAACTGGACGAATTCGGAATCGATATCATTGAGGGCGGCTGGCCCGGTAGTAATCCCAAAGACGAAGCCTATTTCAAAGAGGTATCCCATCTGGAGCTGAAACAAGCTCAGATTTGTGCCTTCGGATCCACGGCCCGATTCCCCGATAAGGTTGCCAGGGATAAGAACCTGAATATGCTTCTGGCAGCCGAAACACCCGTGGTCTCTATTTTCGGTAAAACCTGGAAATTCCATTCCCGCTACAGTCTGAACCTGAGTGATGAAGAGAATGAAGAGCTCATCTATCGTTCCGTAAAATTTCTTAAAGATCATGGCAGACGGGTCGTTTTCGATGCCGAACATTTCTTTGACGGCTACAGAGATGATTCCGCTTTTGCCTTGAAAATGGTACAGGCGGCTGAACGCGGCGGGGCGGATGTTCTGGTCCTGGCCGATACAAACGGCGGCTCTCTTCCATCCCAGATAAGAACGGCTTTTGAGGATGTATATCGGACAGTCCGGACTCCACTCGGTATCCATGCTCATAACGATAGTGAATTGGCAGTGGCCAATACGCTCGTTGCCGTGGAATCCGGGGCAGTGCACGTTCAGGGCACAATCAATGGTTTTGGGGAACGCTGTGGTAATGCCAATCTTTGTAGTATTATCCCCAATTTAATATTAAAGATGAATCTGAAGACCGGCAAGCCCCTTCAACTGGAACAGATCACAAGTTTATCTTATTTTGTCAATGAGGTGGCTAATCTGATTCCCAACACCCGTGCCGCCTTCGTCGGTAAGTCGGCTTTTACTCACAAAGGCGGTATTCATGTCAGTTCCGTTTTGAAAGACAGCCGCATGTACGAACATATCGAACCCGGCCGGGTCGGTAATAAACAACACGTATTGGTTTCGGACCTCTCCGGTCAAAGTAATATACGCTATAAAGCCAAAGAATTGGGCCTGCATATTCCGACCGGCCGGGAGTTCAGTCGTCAGTTTGTGCAATATATCAAATCTCTTGAATATGAAGGCTTACAATTCGACGGTGCAGAGGGATCTTTTGAACTACTGCTGCGCAAAGAGCTCAATATCTATGAACCCTACTTCAGTGTCACTTATGCCAAAGTGAACGTGCTGCTCGATGATGACGGTAAGGATTATGCCGAAGCCGTACTCAAAGTAAAAGTCGGCGAAGAGATCGAGCATACCGCTTCCGATGGAGACGGACCGGTCAATGCTCTGGATCATGCCCTGCGCAAGGCTTTAACCCGCTTCTATCCGGAAATCATCAGCATTCATTTGGTGGATTACAAAGTGCGCGTGCTGGGTCAGAGAGACGGCACAGCAGCCAAGGTACGCGTCCTGGTGGAATCTACGGATGGCGAACGGAGCTGGTCTACGGTCGGCGTTTCCGAAAATATAATTCAAGCCAGTTTACAAGCGTTAGGGGATAGTTTGAATTACAAAATAATGAAAAACCATATTTCCGCAAAAATTTTACAAAGTTAGGAGTGCATCATGGCATTTGAATCCAAATATGTCTGGTTGGAAGGAAACTTTGTTCCCTATGAAAAGGCAACAATCCATTTCATGACCAGTTCCTTACATTACGGAACCGGTATTTTTGAGGGCATCCGCTCGTATGCTACGGCACACGGGCCGGCCGTGTTCCGTTTGAAAGACCATATTAAGCGTATGTATCGCAGTGCCGATATTTTAGGTTTGTCCCAACTGCCCTACACCGAGGAGGAAGTATATGACGCGATACTTAAATTAATTGAGATGAATGAATTGGAGGAGTGCTACATCCGGCCGTTAATTTATATAAAGGAAGGAGGATGGAATCTTTCGGTTGATAATACGACGGTCGAAATAAGTGTAGCTGTATGGAAATGGACCAATTATCTCGGTGACGAAGCATTGAACCGTGGCGTACGGGCCAATATTTCCTCTTTCCCCAGACATCATCCCAACATTACCATGACCAAGGGCAAGATTGCCGGGAATTATGTTAATTCCGTTTTGGCCAAAACCGAAAGCGTGCGTGCCGGTTATGATGAAGCGATTATGCTTGATCCCAACGGCAATGTTTCCGAATGTACCGGGGAGAACCTGTTTGTAGTACGCGATAATGTTATTCTTACCCCACCCCGCAATTCCGTCCTGGAAGGTATCACCCGCCAGTCCATCATCACATTGGCCGAAGACCTTGGGTATCGGGTAACGGAAGAGATTTTGACCCGCGATCAGCTATATATTGCAGACGAGGTGTTCGTAACCGGAACGGCTGCAGAAGTAATTGCCTTACGCGAAATAGACCGGCGAAAAATCGGGAGCGGTTCCATGGGACCCGTGTGTGCCACCTTACAGAAGGCGTATTCCGATGCTATTCACGGTCGTTCCGTAATCCATGATGATTGGTTGGATTATGTGTATACGGCTATAGAACAGAATGTTTAAGATTAGAAGTTTTTGTAAACCGAGGAGATCGGAAAACAGTCAAAGAGGGTCTGATAGCGAATCATGGATACTATATGATTGAATATAGGCATAACAGTGATGTTTTTTTCATACCTTCGGTAGAACAGGAAAACATCGGCCTTCATTTTAGTAAGTAAATATACTCATTTCAGGGCAATTCAAATAGAGTTTTCCGTAAACGCGTCAAAAAAATGCAAATGGTCCGTCTCAAAAGAGATGGATACTTTTTGACCGCTGAGATAGGAAAAATCGTTTTGTTCGCGGCAGATCAACTGTCCCTCCGATGTCTGAAGATATAAAAATGTCTCAGCACCCAGGGGCTCGATCATATCGATTACTGTTTGACCCGAAGCTTCATTATCCGGAGTATTTAACTTAATGTATTCCGGTCGTACCCCTAAAATAACCGATTTACCAATATAAGTAGAAAGTCGGATATTATGCAGCGCATTGATTGAAATATGGAAGGAAGGAGATACAAAAAACAGTTCATTGTTTTTCCGCAATATTGTACCTTTTATAAAATTCATCGCCGGGCTTCCGATAAATCCCGCCACGAATTTATTGGCCGGATTGTTGTATAAACGAACCGGTTCGTCGAGCTGTTGTAGAACACCGTTCTTCAGAACGGCGATCCGGTTACCCATAGTCATGGCTTCCGTTTGGTCGTGGGTTACATAGATCATAGTGGCCTGCAAACGGACATGCAGTTTGGATATTTCCCTTCTCATCTGCATTCTGAGTTTAGCATCGAGATTGGAAAGCGGCTCATCAAATAAAAAGACGGAGGGATTGCGAACAATGGCCCGGCCCAAAGCCACCCGTTGTCTTTGTCCGCCGGACAGTTTTGAAGGTTTACGATGTAAGTAAGAAGTGAGCCCCAGAATATCCGCAGCGTTATATACCTGCTCGCGGATTTTATTTTTGGGTATCTTTCTCAATTTTAACCCGAAGGCCATGTTTTCAAATACAGTCATATGAGGATATAGAGCATAATTTTGAAAAACCATTGCAATATTGCGTTCTTTCGGTAGGATATTATTCATCTTTTTATTATCGATGTACAACGTTCCATCCGTGATATCCTCTAATCCGGCAATCATTCTTAAAATAGTGGATTTCCCACAGCCGCTGGGGCCAACAAGAACCAGGAATTCTTTATCCCTTACTTCAAGACTAATATCATGTACCGCCTTACTATCTTTTCCATATATCTTCGATACCCTAACCAGCTTCACTATCGACATTGTTTTCTGTTCCCTGCTCTCTGTTCACCTAACTAGTATCATCTTTTTAGTGTGTACAAAGCCGTCTTTTTTCAGCGTGTAAAAATAGATTCCCGAAACGAGTTTTTCCGCATCGAAAATTACCTTATGTAGGCCGCTTTGCCTGAAGCCGTCCACTAACGTTGCCACTTTCTTGCCTGTCAAATTATACACGTTTAAAGTAACCTTTCCGGCGGAATACAGATCGTACTCAATAACCGTTGCGGAATTGCCCCGATAGAGGTGGCTTTCGCCAAACGGATTGGGATAGTTTTGCCGTAGTGTGAATTGACGAGGCTGATGAGGAGGAGTTTGATCCAATGCATCGGGGTTTTCCGGAATATAGGTAAAACCGGAAATAACTATCTCCTGTTCCTGGGAATCCGACGGGGCCAACCCGGACTGCAGCCATAAATTGATACGGATATTCTCGTTACCGGGTTGGGTAAAATGCTGACCGAAATAGTTCCATTCAAATATCAGGGAATCGAACGGTTGTGCTTTCTGAATACCGTTTAAGGATTTGAAATCAATCGCCGTTTCGTGCCAGTCGATTATATGGGTGGATGAATCCTGTTCAACGGGCATATACCATCTTTGCAAATTACCGGACACAAAATATGGTTGGACAACGTACTGGGCGTTGGTTGCCTTATGGGCATCACCCCAGCGGGCAAATTCGATGTCGATTTCCCTATAGTCTTCGTTTGGCGCGGATGTATCCCAGGTAAACAAACCGAGAACGATGTTTTCGTTAATCGCTCCTATACGGCTGGTTGTATTAAACACATAAGTACCGTAACCCAACGATTCCTGAAGGATAACTTCGGCACAATACCATTTGTGGTCACGTACGGTAATACGCAAGTGCAAATTATCCAGGCTATCCACCCAAACGTTTTCGCTACCGTCCGAAAAATAGTTGGGTCCCGGCCCCACCGGTGACATGCTGCCTTTCACCAGCCAATGATAACCGGCAAAATCAATACTTCGCGATGCGGTATAATCCTGTACTTCGCCTGAGCCGGGATATTTATTTTGTCCGTAAACAAAGACTGCTACTAAAAGATAAAACCAACAAATACGTTTCATACTATTCCTTATTTTAATAACAGGGCTTTTCGATATGCCACAAAATTCCCCGCTCTCATGCGAATGAAATACATTCCGCTGGATACCTGTGCATGGTTATTATTAAGTCCATCCCAACTTTTCGTGTATCTTCCTGCCTGAAGCGTTTTGTTCATCAAGGTGGTAACCAGCCGGCCGCACGAATCGTATATTTGTAGATGCAGTTTCTGCGTTTCCGGTATTGTGAAACGTATATTGGTTTGCATATTGAACGGATTAGGAAAATTCGGCAAAAGTGCATAGTTTGTGGGTAAATGATTCTTTTTTGTATCGTTTCCCTGCGCAGCCCTTCTTTTATTCAAATCAACACCCGCTACATCATACAAAATAATATTATCCCAACGGGTATGTCCGGCGGCATTTCCGCGTAATCCAAGTGTACCGGTGGAGAAGGTGTTATCCGTTTTCTGGATAATCAAATCAAATCCGTTGCCCTTGTCTACATATATTTTTATTGTACTACCTGAAGCATCTACTTTTAAACGGTAGGTTTTTCCGGTTGCTATGGTCTCGCCTATACCAGCACCGTCCAATTTCGAAAAGCTTCCATTTTGTATTTTACCAAACACAACCGCCCAGGTAGAAGTCGCACTTTGTCCCTCTTCCAAATAAGCCGTATAGAAATTGTTACTATCCTGCTTTCTAAAAAACAAACCCGCTTGATGTGCCGATGACGATGGAAAACGGATCGCACAGCTTAAAGTAAAATCACCGGGGTTGTAACCGTTTATTTCCAGTAATTGTTCCCCGCCGTTAAATCCTTCCATTTGCATTGATCCGGCGTCGTTTACTGCTTCCCAGAACCATAAGGAAGCTTTTAAAGCGGTCCAGTCGCTCGTATCCGGCCAGTCGCCCGAAGAATAACTCTCAAAATCTTCCGTAAATATCGGCTCCGGCGGCAGTTCAAACGGCTGAAAGGGATTAAAGACATCGCCGTTTGCATCCGGTTGATTAAAGAAATACCAGGCCGTGCCGGCAATCGAAGCCAGATCAGCAAATAACCATAGTTCCTTTCCTTTCCAGGCGGCCGAATCAAGCACGGCTAAGGTGCTGTACGGTACTCCACCGTTTTGCAGCATGTAACTATTGGTTTCATTATGATAATACTGTGCAACCGAAGTATCTCCTGTGAGATAACGCGCCCCGACTACACCCTCACTTCCTTCGGACCAGACAAAATCACCGGTCGGATTATCGGCGGTTTGATAATAACGTTCGCGCGCCGACTCTTTGTATCCGTCAATGCCATTTGCTGCAGCAGAGGTTCCCTGATAAATGGATTGATCAGTCACTTTAAGAAAAGGGCGTGGTGAAATCGGATTATTGTTATAATCCAGCCAGGTACGATGGTCCGTTTCGTCCAAAAAATCAAGAACCATTTTTAAAGTACCTGCATTACCGTTTTTATCGGTAACGGAAACATCCTGACCAAAAGAGAGTACCGCCCAACTTTGGGCGTCCAAAAAATGATGCACATCTATCAATCCATATGGATTCTGCTGTAAGCCGTTATCGGTCATATCGAAACCTACGAAAAAACAATTTTCCACATACCCGTTTGCTTCGGGATGAAGGGTCAAATCGATGCCGGGAGCCCATAAAGCACGGAATACAAAATTTTTTATCTCTTCAGCGCGATCCTTCGCATCCTGATCGCCCGTTAAACCGGCATAATACCGAAAAGCGGCATAGGTATCCAAATTATGTTCCATGGAGTAGGCGCGCAGGTTTACAAATCCGTCTTTTGACAGCCCGTCATATCCGTTGAGCGAATCACCGGCCCACCAAAAGAAACTACGTCCGCCGCGTACAGCGCCATAATCCAGGCTGTCTGTGGCCGTCGCTAAGGAAACCTGTTGCAGACTCTTAAGATAGTTAATCAAATTATCAAGCACCGGACGGAATTGTTCGTCGCCGGAAGCATTTTCATAATATATCAGTGCTAAGGCCAACCAGGCGTTGGTTCCGGTAAACTTGCGAAAATCATTCGTTCTATATTTTATTTTATCCGGCAGGGTGGTCTCTGTTTGCGGGCAGGCGGTTGAAGTCCAATCATCATAGATCCATTCCTTCACCTGTTGCTTGTCTTTACTGAGATTATGTGTCTGCCACCAGTTAACCCGTTTTTCCAGTTCGTCCGGCAAGTTATTATTATCCGTATCCGTTGTTGCCCATACATTTATAAGGGAATCATTGATCGCACTCATATAACTAAAGAAAAAACTGCCGTCACTATTTTGTAAATAATTTAAGGCATTTAAAACTTGAGCGGCCCGGGTATAATCACCCGCTCGGGTAAAAGCAATCACAGCCAGGGCCTGATCATAGATATACCCGGCATCATTAAAATTGTTTTCTTCCTGCTTGCTGTCTGCAAGCTTTTCCACTTTTCCGTTACTTCCGTTAATAACCGGGTTCATATCAACCCGCTGCTGCATCCAGTACAGAGCATTTTTACTATTGCCGGGAATAGAAGCGCTGATATTCACTTGCAACGTTTCTTTACGCGCAATGGTATAGCCCCCATCGGCTGAAAAGGCCGCTTCGAAATTTACAATCGTATTATAATCCTGTGGGAAGGCGTCTGTAAAATCAGCCGCAAAATATATTTTTACTCTTCGATCCAGGCCTCCGCTCTGAGTGCGGTCTATCATTCGTATATGCTGGGGAAGATGATATACATAATCACCGTTTGCATCCGTTCGATCGTTATAATCGCTCCAGCGATATAGTTCTACAAAGTCGAAAAGGGGCCTGCCCCAGGCGTTTTGCCCGTCATAAAAAGGATCCTGAGGGTCTGTTATATAGCTCCAATCTTCCCTAGCCGGTTCCGCTTCATCAAGGATATAAGCCCAGACGATGCTATCGCCGCCTTTCCAATTTGTATCGTTATTTATATCGGGGACGTTGTCATCATTATCATCGATTCCTTTAGACCAGGCACGCAAGTTTACCGACCAATCCGGCCTATCGTTTCCCAACATACCCAGCCGAACGTGACCTTGCGCATCCGGACCGTTCCTGGTAAGCATACGTAAAGCAAGGGCGTCATATTGATAAAGTCCCAGAGCATCTAAAGAAAGTGTTACATATCCATCCGCCAATTTCCGATGGCTGAAAGTTTGCAGACCGGAAAATTGAAGGGTCGTTTGATCTGCAGTTAAGGTAATAATAGGCTGGGCAGCTTGTACATGTACAGTCAATTCCAGCGAATCGGTAATGGAAGTAAAGGTTTGCCCGTAGTTGCCCGATACGGCAAGTTCAACATAAATCTCTGTTTTGTATGTTTGCGGTGCTGTTTTCCCATCGAGCGTAAGACAAAACTTAATGGGAATTCTTCCATCCTCGCAGGAACTCGAATAGGGACTTGGATTGACATAGCGAAACCCGGGCGGAACCTGTTGATCGGGATCAGGGTGAAGCTGAGTGAATTTTATCAGGTCGGTTTGATCAAATAGCGGATAGTCGAATGGGGCTTGTTCACGAATGGTTTGATTAGCGTCGAAAACATAGAGCCATACCGAAGCGGAATCCGATTTCCAGTTAAGATCGTTATCTATATCGGGAATACCGTCTGCGTCATTATCCACACCTGTGCCGTAATTCGGTGTCCATACTTTAAGATGAACCGCCTGATCCGGGTTGGTCTGTCCCGGAAGCCCCATTTGCACTATCTGGCTATTTTGGGGATTATTTTTTGTATAAGTGCGGATGGAAACCGCATTGTAATCATTGGCCGAATTGTAGGAGCGCAAACCGGAAGCCTCAATTGAAGCATAAAGTGTACCGCTTACCAACAGACGGGTATCGGTCGTGAGCATTGCGGTTTGCGTTTGCAAAGACCCCACATCCAGGGATACGCTACCATCAAAATGAAAATTTAGAGTCAGATCAAGAACAAGCGTATCTATAACGCTTAAAGCGCCCGTATCATCATCAAATTTATCGATTAATTCGAAATATATCTTCGTTTTATAGGTCTGTTGAGAATATCCGTTACGAACCAAATCAAATGCAAAGTACACGTCAAACGGCGACCCGACGCTTTTATCTTCCCCAGGGCCGACCCAGGATAATCTTCGCCAGGTGTATCGATTATCTGAAACCATTTCCGATTTATCCGGCACCCAAAGCCAGTAGTCTGTCCAGTTGGGACAATTATCCGGATAAGGAACGGTTGTAGTCGGGCCATAATTTGCCGTCCATACTTTAAACGGCAATTTAAAAGTAGAATCACTTTGGCCGACCAGGCCGGGTTGACCGTCGCTATTCTCGGTAAAAACGCGCAATGTGTAATGGGAGACCCAGCTACCGGCATTGAAATGGACCGTTACCGGTGAACTTACCAAAAAATCCGCCGAATTGTAAGTGCCTAAGGTGACGCTTTGAGGTGATACTGAAACCGACTGCGCTATGGAAAAGCCAACCGCCCAAAAATAAAAAAATATACCAGCGGCCAAACTATTACCGTTCGTTCTAAGATTCATTCTGTTCCTCTCCAAATTTATTATACCGGCCCATTGTCCCATCCCTTTCTTTTGTTCGGAGCGAAAGGGATGGGTATGGGTTGTGAAATATTGCGGCCATTCAAGCCAAAGCGTTTGACTTGCCTTCTTAATTTTCGCTCGTTACTTCAGCAAAATCATCCGTTTGACCCGGCTTTGCTTTTTCGTCTTCAGGCGGTAAAAATACAAACCGGAAGCAACCTTTCCGTGTAGTCTATCGGTTCCATCCCAGGAGTATGTGTAGTGACCCGCATTCAAACTTCCGTTAACCAGCGTTTTAATCCTCTTCCCGTTTATATCATATATTTCCAATAACACAGTACCCTTATGAGGCAGATTAAATTCGATATTTGTCGTCGGATTAAACGGGTTGGGATAGTTTTGAGATAGTTTAAAACCATCTGCTTTTAATGGTTCCGCTTCTTCCAGGCCGGTTACATTCGGTAATAATTGAAAGTTATCCACCTGCGCAAGAACGGTATTGAAATCACCGTTGTTGTGAAAGATAAAATTCACCTTGGTAATATGGCTCCAGTCGATGGCGCTATCACCCGCCGCACCGGCCACTTCCACAAAGTTGCTGTCTGC